>JAJTDE010000120.1 GCA_021298085.1 Rubrivivax sp. | reverse complement strand
TAGAAGCCGCCCACCATGCGCTTGCGGGTGGACAGGGTCTGCGACAGCCGCGCCCGCACCTCCACGCGCTGGCCCTTCAGCGGCTTGCCCTGGGTGTCCAGCGCCACGGCGCTGAGCGTGACGTCGCCGCGGGTGCTGGCCCAATGGCTGCTGCGCAGGCCCAGCACCACGGCCGACGGCCAGGTGGCCACCCGGGTGCTGACGGTCTGCGTCTCGCCGTTAGGGTCGGCATAGCTGACTTCGGCGCGCAGCTCGCCAGGGCGCCGCTGCGCCGCCGACGCGGCCCTCAGCGGCACCACCCAGCGGGCGGCGCCTTCGGGGCTGGTGGCCAGGGTGATACGGTCGGCCACGACAATACCGGCGCCGCGGCTGCCCGCCTCGGCGTCGTCGTCAGCGGGCTCGGCCTGCTGGCCACGGCCGGTGTCGCTGGGGGCCTGGAAGCTGAACTCCGGGTAGGCGTCGAACTGCAGGCTGCGTTCACGCCACAGCGCCGAGGCGCTGAGCGGCGCCCGGCCCATGGCACCGCCTGAAAGGTAGGTCATCTGCACGTCAAGTGCGATGTCGCTGGCGGCCACCGGTTCGGCCTTGGGGCCGGCCAGCCGGGCATCCACCAGGGGTACGCGGAACTCCTCGACACGCAGGCTCCCGCTGGCCCACTGGCGTTGGTAGTCGGGTTCGCTGCCGTCGCGTTCCAGGGTCACGCGCCAGCGGCCCAGCGGCGCCTGTGCCGGGATGTCCCAGCGCGAGGTGGCGTTGCGGCTGCCCTGCCACTGCAGCGGCAGCACGATCTCGCGGTTGCTGCCCTCGTGCGTGAGTCGGGCGCGGGTGGGCAGCAGGGCCGGCGCCAGGGCCTTGAGCCCCTGCAGCGTCTCCTCGCGCACGAAGTGCTTCATCGACACCGTTTCACCGGCGCGCAGCAGCGTGCGGTCGAAGACGGTGTGCGCGCGCAGCGTGGACGGCTCGCTGCGGTCGGCCAGCGGCAGGTTGAAGCGCCAGGGGTCGATGCCCTCGTTCCAGTTGCTGAAGGCAAAGCTGATGTCGGGCCGGCCCTGTTCGTCGGCCTTGCGCGCGGTGACGAAGTAGGCGTTGTCGGCCACACACGCGCCGCCAGGGGGGCGCACGGGCTTCAGGGCCTCGGTGATCAGCGCGCGCCCCTGGGCGTCGGTCTTGCCGCGCCAGACGCTGTCGGCCTGGCAGTTCAGGATGTCCACCTCGGCGCCCGGCACCGGGCGTGCGCGGTCCAGCGTGGTCACCCAGACCATGCCGCCCTTGGCGGCGAGCTTGACGTGCACGGCCAGGTTGGTCACCAGCACCCCGGTGCGCACGTACATCGGGGCCGTGGGCTTGCCACTGGCCTGCTCCAGCAGCGCGGCGCCCAGCCGCGACGACTCCACTTCCACCACGTGGTAGCCGGGCTGCGGCAGCGGGATGCCCACCACTTCGAAGGGCCGAGGGTCGCCGCCCTGCAGCACAGGCAGGTCCAGGCGGCGGGCGGCCGCCTCGCCCTTCAGGAGCGACAGCTCGCGTGTGCCCACCCAGCGGTCAACCACCCGGGTGCGCAGCCGGCCTTGTTCGTCCTTTTCGGTGACGAGCTGCGTCCAGCGGTCCTTGGGCAGCCCGGCCTCGCGGGCGGGCAACTGCTGCTCGTGCCAGCGCCTGACGCGGGCATAGGCCTGCAGCAGGGCCTTGGGTTCGTCCAGCCGCAGCACGCGCACCTGCCCGGCGCTGGCGCCGGGGCGCAGGTCACCCTGCACGTGGCGCACGGTCAAGGGCAGAACCGGCTCGGCCTGGCTTTCCAGGATGCCAAAGGGCGCGGCGGCAAACTTGGCCAAGGGTGGCGCCGCACCGGTGCCTACCGTCAGCGGAAAGCTCGCTGCATTGGCCAGCGGGCGGCCGGACACACTCTTGAGGTCCTTGGGCAGCTCCAGCGTGTAGCGCGCGTCTTCGGCCAGCGGGACCGCAAAGCGGACTTCGCTGAACTCGCTGGCGGTGTCGTCCTTGTCGAACACGGGCGACAAGGCAGCGGCCGGCGTGGCACCGCCGCTCGGCCCGCCTGCGGGCTTCAGGCGCAGCTGCTGGGCCTGTTCGCGCGACACGGGTTCGGAAAAGCGCACCCGCAGCGGCCTGATGGGCAGGCAGGGTGCCTGGGCGCGCTCGCGCTCGCAGGTGAATTCGGCCGAAAAAGCCGGGCGCACTGAATACTGCAGCCGGCGCGCCTCGCGCGTGGTGGCCTGCGGGTTGGCCAGCGCCGCGATGCCGGGGCCGAAGACCAGGCGCATGCGTGCGTCCTGAGGCAGCGGCCGCTGGCAGCGCAGCAGCACCGCGCGGCGGGCCTGCTCGCCCAGCCTCTCGGCCTTGATGACGGCGTCGCGCGCGGCCCCGGTGACCAGCTGCACCGGCACCCGTTCGCCGATGCCTTCGATCTCGCACCAGCTCTGGGCCGTCAGGCTGGCGTCGGTGGGTGCGCCGGTGAACAGCACCAGAAAGTGCTGGTCTTCCTCGATGACCTCACCCTCGGCGGGCTGGATGCGCTGCACCGCAGGCCCGCCGGTGCGGAAGCTGAAGCGTGTGCGGCCGGTGAGCGCGCTGCCGGCGGCCGGGCCCGCCGCAGGCTTCCAGCCCGCGGCAGCGTCCAGCGTGCAGCTGGTGCCTGGCGCCAATGGCGTGCCGACGTCGTAGACCCATTGCTGCGGCGACGTCCAGCGGCCCACGCCGTCGGGCGTTCCGGTGTTGCACTGCAGGCGTACCGGGTCGGCCTGGCGGCCGTCACCCAGCGCCACCACCGGCTGGTCAAACTTGACCACCACCTGCCGCACCTGGGCCACCTCGCCCTGCGGCGACACGGCCGCGATGCTGGCCGCCCCGGCCGCCGCGTGGGCGCCGAGCAGCCCGAATGCGACCAGCCCCAGCGCCCAGGCGCTGCCATTCACCGTGCGGTCGCACCGCTGCACCTTGTCCATAGACCCTCCGAACCGAACTGCGCAGACCCCCCGCCAGACCCCCGCCAGACGCTAACGCGCCAGGTGCGACGCCAGCACCGGAAACAACTTGACGAGGCCGTCGGCCAGCAGCTCCACCGCCATGGCCGCCAGGATCAGCCCCATCAGGCGCGTCATCACGTTGATGCCCGTCTGCCCCAGCGCCTTGGCGATCCGCCCCGACGCACTGAACACGATGAAGGTGGCCAACGCGATGACCACGCCATAACCCACCAGCACCGCGTGCTCCCAGAAGCTGCGCGTCTTCTCGGCGTAGATCACCATGGTCGAGATGGTGGCCGGCCCGGTGAGCAGCGGCACCGTCAGCGGCACCACGGCGATCGAGGCACCGGCCTCGGCCTTGGCCTGGCCTTCGTCGGCATCGTTGCGGCGGCTCTCCGCGGGCTGCGCGTTCAGCATGTTGATGGCCGACACCAGCAGCAGCATGCCGCCGCCCACCTGGAAGCTGGCGATGGAGATGCCGAAGAACTCGATGATCTTCAGGCCCGCCAGCCCGCTGATGGCAATCACCAGGAACGCCGTGACCGAGCTGATGCGGATGGTGCGGCGCCGCTCGGCCGGGCTCAGGTGCTGGGTGAAATGGATGAAAAACGGCACCACACCGACCGGGTTCACGATGGCCAGCAGGGCGATCAGCGGTTTGAGCAGGTCCATCGGGCGGTGGCGGGCTGTCCGGGGGTCGGGTGGCGGCAGGGCAGGATGCCGGAAGGGCCGAGCCGTTCGGGCATCATAGGCGCCGATGGGTGTCTTTCTGTTGAAACGTCTGGCCACGCTGGCGGCCACGCTGGCGGTGGCGTCGGTGCTGGTGTTTGCCGTGCTGGAGCTGCTGCCCGGCAACGCGGCGCAGATCATCCTGGGTGAATCGGCCACGCCGGAATCGCTGGCCGCGATGGAAGCCAAGCTGGGCCTGGACCAGCCGGCCTGGCAGCGTTACCAGGCCTGGGTGGGCGGCCTGCTGCGCGGCGAGACGGCGCAGAGCATCAGCTACGGCGAACCCACGGCGGTGCTGATCGCCGAGCGCATGGAAGTGACGCTGCCGCTGGCCCTGCTGGCCATGGCCCTGACGGTGGTGCTGGCCATCGGGCTGGGCGTGCTGGCCGCGTCGCGCCACAACACGCTGACCGACGTCGGCGTGATGGCCGGCAGCCAGCTGGGCATCGCCATCCCGAACTTCTGGTTTGCCATCCTGCTGATCCTGGTGTTTGCGGTGCAGCTGCAGTGGTTCAGCGCCGGCGGCTTTCCCGGCTGGCGCGAAGCCGACGGCGGCGGCCTGTGGGAGGGCTTCAAGGCGCTCATCCTGCCCGCCGTGGCGCTGGCCCTGGTGCAGGCGGCGATCCTCGCGCGCATCACCCGCAGCGCGGTGCTGGACGTGATGCGCGAAGACTATGTGCGCACCGCACGGGCCAAGGGCTTAAGCCAACGTCTTTGTGCTGCCGGGCATCGGGCGCCTGGTGTTCCAGGCCATCAGCAACCGCGACCTCATCGTCGTGCGCGATGTGGTGATGCTGCTGGCCGCGGTGGTGGTCACGGTCAACGTGCTGGTGGACGTGGTGGTGGCCTGGGTCGACCCCCGGCTGCGCCTGGCGTGAGCGGGATGGCCTGACGATGCACGATTTCTGGCCCCGAGCGCTGCGCCACAAGAGCTTTGTGGTGGGCGCCGTGCTGACCAGCCTGTGGCTGGTGCTGGCGCTGCTGTCGCTGGTGTGGACACCCCACCCCACGGCCGAGATCAACATCCCCAACAAGCTGGCGGCGCCGTCGGCCACGCACTGGCTGGGCACTGACAGCCTGGGGCGCGACATCGTCTCGCTGCTGCTGGTGGGCTCGCAGAACAGCATCGCGGTGGGTGTCATCGCCGTGGGCATCGGCCTGGTCGTCGGCGTGTTCCTGGGTTGCCTGGCGGCGGCACGCGGCGGCTGGGTCGACGAGCTGCTGATGCGGGCCAGCGATTTCACCTTCGCCTTCCCGGCGCTGCTGACGGCCATCATGCTCACCGCCATCTACGGCCCCGGCCTGGTGATGAGCATCGTGGCCATCGGCATCTTCAACATCCCCGTGTTTGCGCGCATCTCGCGGGGGGCGGCCCGTGCGGTCTGGTCGCGTGACTACGTGCTGGCGGCGCAGGCGGCCGGCAAGGGCCCCTGGCGCATCACCGAAGACCACGTGCTGCCCAACATCGCCAGCGTGCTCATCGTCCAGGCCAGCGTGTCCTTTGCCACGGCCATCCTGGCCGAGGCGGCGCTGAGCTACCTGGGCCTGGGTACGCAGCCGCCGCAACCCAGCTGGGGCCGCATGCTCAACGAGGCCCAGACGCTGATGTTCCAGGCGCCGATGCTGGCGGTCTACCCTGGCATAGCCATTGTGCTCAGCGTGCTGGGCCTGAACCTGATGGGCGACGGCCTGCGCGACCTGCTGGACCCGAAGCTGGCGCGCCAGCGCTGAGCGGCCGTCGCCGCCCCCCGATCCCCCGTCCCACCAACCCGAAGGACCACCCCATGCGCATCGACTTCATCTCTGACGTGGCCTGCCCCTGGTGTGCCGTCGGCCTGAACAGCCTGGAGCAGGCCCTGGCCCGCCTGGGCCCCGACATCCCGGTGGAGCTGCACTTCCAGCCCTTCGAGCTCAACCCGCAGCTGGAGGCCGATGGGGTGGACACGCTGGAATACCTCTCGCGCAAGTATGGGCTGAGCGCCGCGCAGGTGGCCCAGAACCAGCAGACGCTGCGCGAGCGCGGGGCGGCCGTGGGTTTTGCCTTCGGCATCCGCGGCCGGGTGTGGAATACCTTTGACGCCCACCGGCTGCTGGCCTGGGCCGGCGGCATGGGCGGTGATGCCCAACGGCGCCTGAAACACGCCCTGCTGAAGGCCTACCACGGGGAAGGCCGCAACCCAGGCAGCCGCGAAGTGCTGCTGGCGCTGGTGACCGAACTCGGCCTGGACAGCACAGCCGCCGCGGCCGTGCTCGACAGTGACGCCCATGCTGACGAGGTGCGCGAGGCTGAAGCCCTGTGGCAGCGCAGCGGCATCCAGTCGGTGCCGTCGGTGGTCATCAACCGGCAGCACCTGATCCAGGGCGGCCAACCCCCCGAAGTCTTCGAGCAGGCCCTGCGCCAGTTGGCTTCGTCCTGACGCTATCGGCCTGAAGTGCGAATAAGCACCGCCCTGGGGTGCAACTCTGCCCATTAGTGTGGCGTCCATGCCCGGACACTCTGAACTGTCTGCATTGGCGTAGCAGCCGTCCACCCGCGGCGACTGCACGCACTGGGAGAACCGCTTCATGCCAGCCACCGCCGCACCGGCCCGTTCCAGTCCCGACCTGCCCGAGTTGAGCCATTCCCCTGCGCTGCGACAGGCGGTGGCCAGCCTGGGCGCTTCTGCCGGAGGCGCCAGCGCCTCGCGGCTGCTGGCCCTGCTGTACGACCCGGACGTCGACACCGACCGCATCACGATGTGCCTGCACAGCGAGCCCGTGCTGTCGGCGCGGGTGCTCAAGGTGGCCAATTCCCCCTACTACGGCCGTTCAGGCCAGGTGGGCAGCGTGGAGCGCGCGGTTCAGTTGCTGGGCCTGGTGGCGGTGCGCGGCATTGCCGCCGCCGGTGCGCTGGACCGCATCACCCCGGCCCGGGCCGGCCAACCCTTTGACCCACTGCGCTTCCGGCGCCACAGCGCGGCCGTGGCCTGCGCCGCCCAGGCACTGTCCCGCAAGGGGCGCTGCGAGGTGGATGGCGAGGCCTTCATGGCCGGCCTGCTGCACGACATCGGCGTGTTGCTGCTGGTGAAGGCCGACCCGGTGCAGATGGCCTCGTTCCAGCCGCCCGAAGGGGTGTCGGCCGAGGCCGCCCGCGCGGCCGAGCGCCAGCACCTGGGCCTGGACCACGAGACTGCCGGTGTGCTGCTGGTGCGCACCTGGGCCTTGCCGGCGTGGCTGACTGACGCCGTGTCGCAGCACCACCAACCCGAAAACTCCCCGCCGGTGGCCTCGGGCACCGGTTGCCTGCCGCGCTTGCTGGCGGTGGCTGACCATCTGGCCGACAGCGCCGGGTACGGCCTGTGGCCGCGCTGCGGCGGCGAGATTCCGCCCGCCTGGCTGGAAGGCCTGAGCCTGACGCCGGAGGACTGCCAGACCGTTGTCGAGACCTTGCCCCAGGCCGTGGACGCCCTGGCCAGCGGCGGCTGAGACACCGCTTGAATCCCGCTTGAACCCTTCACCTTACCTGCAATGAACGCGCCCTTGGCTCTGGAGACAACCTGGCTGGCAGCGGCCGAGCGCATGGCCATGGCGCCCGCGCTGGTCGCCGCCCTGCCGCAGGTGCTGGGCCAGTGGCGCCACGCCTTTGCCTTGCTCGACGCCGCCGACAGCCTGGCCTGGGTCAACCCGGCCTGGTGCCAGCTCACCGGCTACAGTGTGGACGAGGTACTGGGCCGTAGTCTGGTGGATGTGCTCGGCTGGGACAGCGACGCCGGCGCGCCGACCGCGCCGCGCCTCAAGCAGGTGCTGGCCGAACAGCAGAGCCAGCAGCTGACGCTGGGGCTGCGCCGGCCCGACGGTGTCCGGGTCTGGTCACGCGTGGAACTGCAGCGCCTGGCCGACGGCGGCGGGGCGCGATGGGCCGTGAGCCTGTTCGAGCTCAGCGGCGAAGCGCTGGACACAGCCGCTTGGCAGGCCTTGATCGAGTCATCGGCCGACGCCACCATCGTCTGGGACGACGGCGGCGTGGCACGCCAGGCCAATGACGCCGCCTACGCCTTGCTGGGCGTGGACGCCCAGCAATTGCTGGGCTGCACACTGGACGCGCTGCCCTGGCGCGTGAGCGATGACGAAGGCCAGGCCCTGGACAGCGACTGGCTGCCGGAAGTGGTGGCCCTGCAGAGCGGTCAGGGCGTGCTGGATGCCACAGTGGGCGTGCAGCTCCCCGATGGCCGCCAGCGCTGGCTGCTGGTGCAGGCCCAGCCGCTGTCGCGTGGCCCGCAGGCGCCCGCCTGGCTGTCGGTGCGCTACCAGGACGTGACCGAACAGCACAACCGCCGCACCGACCTGGACCGCCAGCGGCGGCGCCTGATGTCGGCGCTGGAGGGCTCGCAGATCTCCACGTTCGAGTGGAACGTGGACACTGGCGAGCTGCACTTTGACGAGCGGGCGGCGCAGATCGTCGGCCGCTCGCCCGAAGAAATGTGGCCACCGACGGTGGACGTCTGGCGCCGCATCACCCACCCCGACGACGACGCCACCCAGGGCGTTCTGTTGCAGGCGCACTTCAGCGGCGAAACCGAGTACTTCGAGCAGGAGCTGCAGCTGCAGCACGCCGATGGCAGCTGGCGCTGGGTGCGTGACCGCGGCCGCCTGTCCACCCGCACCACCGACGGGCGGCCCGAGTGGATGTACGGCACCCGCGAGGACATCACCGCCAAAAAGACGGCCGAAGTGGCTGCAGCGCGCGACCATGCCCTGCTGCAGGCTCTCTTTGACCTGGCGCCCATCGGCATCCAGCTGATCGATCTCACCATGAGCCGCCCGCTGCTGGCTAACACCGCGCTGGAGCGCATCCTCGGCGAATCGGCCCAGGTGTTGCTGGAGCCCGAACTGTTAAGCGAGGCCGTACCGCGCTGGGAAGCCCAGCTGCAGCACTGGTACAACGAGGTGGTGCTGAACGACCGTCTGGGCCCATCACAGACCGAATACCTGCGCGGCGATGGCGCCCGCGTGAACCTGGTGGCCCACGGCGTGCGGGTGAATGTGGCCAGCCGCGACCATCTCTGGCTGACCGTGCAGGACGTGACCGCCGAACGCGCGATGGAGCTGCAGCTGCGCACCGCGGCCAGCCAGGACAAGCTCACCGGTCTGGCCAACCGCGCCAGCCTGCTGCGTGAGCTGCAACAGGCCTTTGACCGCCAGACCGCCGGCGTGTCCGATGCGCCAGGGCTGTGTGTCTATTTCCTGGATTTCGACCGCTTCAAGCTGATCAACGACACACTCGGCCACGACGCCGGCGACGAACTGCTGCGCGGCATTGCCCAGCGTCTGCGAGAAGCCTGTGCCGACAAGACCGCCGCCAGCCGGGCCGCCGGTGGCCATGCCCAGTGGCTGCCCTCCCGCCTGGGCGGTGACGAATTTGTCGTGCTGGCCAGCGGGATCAGCCAGGTTGACGACGCGATGCGCCACGCGCAAGACCTGCTGGAGGCCCTGGCCGCCCCCTACACCGTTCGCCAGCAGCCCTTCCATTCCAGCGCCAGCATCGGCGTGGCCATCTGGCAGCCCGGGCTGGACGATGGCGAGAGCTTGGTGCACAACGCCGACATCGCGATGTACGAGGCCAAGCGCCGCGGTCGCCGCTGCGCCGTGCCGTTTGACGCGGAGATGCGCGAGAGCATCAGCCGCAGCGTGCAGATTGAACATGCGGTGGGTTCGGCCCTGGGCACGTCCCAGCTGTATTTCGCCTATCAGCCCATCGTCGACCTGGACTCTGGCCGCGTGACCTCGGCCGAGGCGTTGCTGCGCTGGCAGCACCCTCAGCTGGGTGCGCTCAGCCCGGCCGAATTCATCCCCATCGCCGAAGAGTGCGGCTTGATCGTGGAGATTGGCGAATGGGGGCTGCTGGAGGCCTGCCGCCAGTGGGCCGTCTGGCACCAGGAAGCACCGGACATCGCCCCCGCCCTGATCAGCGTGAACCTGTCACGGGTGCAGCTGTCACAGGGTGAGCGGCTGCTCAAGGCCGTCAGCCACGCACTGCGCGAGTCGGCGGTGCCGCCCTCGGCGCTGCAGCTGGAGCTGACCGAGCGTGAGGTCATGCGCGATGTGGCCAGCGCCCGCGAGCTGATGCTGAAGCTCAAGGCCCTGGGGGTGACGCTGGCCATGGACGACTTCGGCACCGGCGCGTCGTCACTGGGCAGCCTGCGTGCGATGCCTTTTGATGTCATCAAGATCGACAAGAGCTTCATGACCGACTTGTGTGTTGACCCCCAGGCCATGACGGTGGCCCACGCCACCATCAACGTCATCGAGAACCTGGGCATGACCAGCGTCGCCGAAGGCGTGGAAGAGGCCGTCGAGGTGGCCGCGCTGCAGGCCATAGGTTGCCGTTTCGGCCAGGGCTACTGGTTTGCCAGGCCGCAGCCGCCGCAGAACATCCTGTCGGTGTGCAAGGAGCGCGCTATCGTTGCACGGTGAGTTCCACCGCAGCCACGCCCGCCGCCCACGTGCTTGACCCCGCGCCCAACCCTGCGGGCGCCTCGCCCCTGCTGGCGCTGAACAACCTCCACCTCACCCTGGCCAGCCCGCGGGGCCCGCTGCCCGCGCTGCGCGGGCTGACTCTGCGCCTGGAGCGCGGCCAGACCCTGGGCCTGGTGGGTGAATCGGGCTGCGGCAAGTCGCTCACCGCGCTGGCCATCATGGGCCTGCTGCCCGAATCGGCGCAGCTGAGCGGCGCCATCACCTTTGACGGCCGAGCACTGACGTCGCTGGACGATGCGGCCATGGGGCGCGTGCGCGGCGCCCGCATCGGCATGGTCTTCCAGGAACCGATGACCGCGCTCAACCCCTTGCACCGCATCGGGCGTCAGATCGCCGAGCCGCTGCGGCTGCACCGCGGCATGGACAGCGCCTCAGCCCGCGCCGAGGCGCTGCGCCTGCTGGAGCGGGTGAAGATGCCCCAGGCGGCCGCACGGCTGAATGCCTACCCCCACCAGCTGTCGGGCGGCCAGCGCCAGCGCGTGGTGATCGCGATGGCGCTGGCCTGCGGGCCGCAGTTACTGGTGGCCGACGAGCCCACCACGGCGCTGGACGCCACCACCCAGCGCGAGGTGCTGGACCTCATCGACGAGCTGGTGGCCGACAGCGGCATGGCGCTGCTGCTGATCAGCCACGACCTGGGCCTGATGGCCGACCGTGTCGAGCAGCTGGCCGTGATGTACGCCGGGCAGGTGGTGGAGCAGGGCGCCACCGCCGAGGTCTTTGCGCGGCCACAGCACCCCTACACCCAGGGCCTGCTGGCCGCGCGCCCGCGCCTGGGCTTGGCGCGCGGCACGCGGCTGGCCACCATCCCCGGGCGGGTGCCTGACCTCCTGGCGCTGCCGTCGGGCTGCAGCTTTGCGCCGCGCTGCCCGCGCGCCGACGCCGCCTGCCAGGCACCGCCTGCGCTGCCGGCGTCGGCGCAGGGTCAAGGGCACGGTGTGGCCTGCTGGCACACGGGCACCCCGGCCGCTGCCGACACGGCCCCCGCCGGAGCCGCGCCATGACCGAAGCCCCCGTGCTGCTGCGCGCCGAGAACCTCGGCAAGCACTACGCCTTGCCGCGGCGCAGCCTGCTGCAGCCCGCGCCCCGCCTGCAGGCGCTGCAAGGCGTCAGCTTCAGCCTGCAGCGTGGCCGCAGCCTGGGGGTGGTGGGTGAATCGGGCTCGGGCAAGAGCACCCTGGCCCGCCTCGTGATGGCGCTGGAGCCGCCCAGCACCGGGCAGGTGTGGCTGGATGGGCAGGACATCCACGCCCTGCCGCCCGTCGCGCTGCGGGCGCTGCGCACGCGCTTCCAGATGGTCTTCCAGGACCCCTTTGGTTCGCTGGACCCTCGACGGCGCATCGCGCAGACGGTGGGTGAGCCCTTGTCGCTGCTGCCGCTGACCCGCGCGCAGAGCGCCGCCGAGCGCGCCCGCCAGGTGGCCGAGGCGCTGGAGTCGGTGGGCCTGAACGCCGGCGACGCGCAGAAGTACCCGCACGAGTTTTCCGGCGGTCAGCGCCAGCGCATCGCGCTGGCCCGTGCGCTGATCACCCGGCCGGCGTTGATCGTGGCCGACGAGCCCGTCAGCGCGCTCGATGTGAGCGTGCAGGCCCAGGTGCTCAACCTCATGCAGGACCTGCAGGACCAGCTCGCCCTGAGCTACCTCTTCATCAGCCACGACCTGAGCGTCGTCGACCTGGTCTGCGACGACGTCATCGTGCTGCACGAAGGCCGCGTGGTGGAAGCCGGGCCCACCGATGAGGTCTTCCGTCAGCCCCAGCACCCTTACACCCGCAAGCTGCTGCAGGCGGTGCCCGGCAGCTCGCCCACCCCACCCCTCGCTGCAGCCCCCGGCAACACGTCCTGACCGAAGGGCCTTGCCGACGTTGCAGAATGAGGCTGTGGCCGTCGTGGCCACCGTGTGCGCCGCACCTGGCTTCTTGACTCACAGGAGTGTTCCGATGACCCTTCAACGCCGCCCCCTGCTGCAAGCGCTGGCCGCTGGTGGTCTTATCGCCAGCCTGCCCCTGACGGCACCCCTGGCCGTGGCCCAGCGGCGCACCAAGGACGCCGCCGTGCTGGGCATGATCCTCGAGCCCCCAGGCCTGGACCCGACCATCGCCGCCGCCGCAGCCATCGGAGAGATCGTCCACTACAACGTCTTCGAAGGCCTCACCAAGATCAACATGGACGGCAGCGTCACCCCGCTGTTGGCCGAGAGCTGGGAGCTGACACCCGACGGCAAGGTCTATACCTTCAAGCTGCGCGCCGGGGTGCGTTTTGCCGACGGCTCACCGCTGGACGCCGAGGTGGTGAAGTTCAGCTTCGACCGCGCCCGTGCACCCGGCAGCACCAACAAGGCCAAGAAGGCCGTCTGGGACAACGTGGCCAGCGTCACCGCGCACGATGCCCGCACCGTCATCCTGAGCCTGAACAATGCCGATGCGTCGCTGCTGTTCCGCCTGGGCGAAAACACCGCCGTCATCCTGCACCCGAAGACGGCGGCACAGGCAGCCACCCAGCCCGTGGGCACCGGCCCCTACAAGCTGGACAACTGGGCCAAGGGCTCGGCCATCACGCTCGTCAAGTCAGACGCCTTCCGCGATGCCGCGCGCGTGAAGCTCAAGCGCGTGACTTTCCGCTTCATCAACGACGCCGCCGCCCAGGTGGCCGCGCTGCTGGCTGGCGACATCGACGGCATGCCGCGTTTTGGCGCGCTGCAGGCACTGCCGCAGTTCCGCAGCAACGCCGGTTTTGTCGTGGAAGTGGGCAGCACCGCCGGCAAGGGCCTGCTGGCGATGAACAACCGCAAGAAGCCCTTTGACGACGTGCGTGTGCGCCGTGCCATCAGCCACGCCATCGACCGCAAGGCCTTCATCGACGGTGCCCAGGAAGGCCTGGGCAAGCCCATCGGCAGCCACTTTGCGCCCACCGATGCCGGCTACCTGGACCTCACCGGCCGCTACCCGCACGACGTCGAGCGTGCCAAGGCGCTGCTGCGCGAGGCTGGTATCACCAGCCCGCTGAACGTCACGTTGACACTGCCCCCGCCACCCTATGCCCGCAAGGGCGGCGAGATCATCGCCGCGCAGCTGGCCCGGGTGGGCATCACCGCCAAGATCGAGAACGTCGAGTGGGCGCAGTGGCTGTCGGGCCCGTTCAAGGGCAACTTCGACATGACCATCATCAACCACGTCGAGCCGCTGGATTTCGCCACCGCCTACGCCGACCCGAACTACTACTTCGGCTACGACAGCGCGAGCTTCCGCAAGAAGGTGGCTGACCTGGCCGCCACGTCCAACGCGCAGACACGGGCCCGCCTGTGGCGCGATATCCAGCAGCAGCTGGCCGATGACGCCGTCAACGCCTGGATCTGGAACCCGGCGCAGGTGGCGGTCTCCCGCAAGGGCCTGAAGGGACTGTGGAGCAGCTCGCCCATCTTCGCCAATGACCTGGCGGCGCTGAGCTGGGCTTGAGGCCCGAGCCCCGAGCCCCGGCATGGCCGATCTCCCCACCTGGAGCGCTGCACAGCTCAGCGCCGCCTACGCCAGCGGCGCGCTGTCTCCGCGCGAGGCGGTGCAGCAGCTGCTGGCCCACATCGCGCGCTGGGAGCCTTCGCTGTGCGCCACCTACGCGCTGGACGCCGAATCGGCGCTGCGCGACGCCGCGGCCAGCGAGCAGCGCTGGCGCGCCGGGGCGCCGTTGTCGGCCCTGGACGGCGTGCCCTGCACGGTGAAGGAAAACGTCGCCACGCGGGGTGTGCCGGTGCCGCTGGGCACGGCCGCCACCGAGCTTCAGCCGGCGCTGGACGATGCCCCGCCCGCGGCCCGGCTGCGCGAGGCCGGCTGCGTCCTGCTGTGCAAGACCACGATGCCCGACTGGGGCATGCTGTCGTCGGGTTTGTCCAGCTTCCACCGCCTGGCCCGCAACCCCTGGAACCTGGCCTGGAACCCCGGCGGCAGCAGCGCCGGTGCCGCCGCCGCTGCGGCAGCGGGTTATGCCCCGCTGAACCTGGGCACCGACATCGGCGGCTCCATTCGCCTGCCGGCGGCCTGGTGCGGCGTGGTGGGCCTCAAGCCCAGCCATGGCCGTGTGCCCATCCAGCCGGCCTACTACGGCCGCGTGGCCGGGCCCATGACCCGCAGCGTGGAAGACGCGGCGCTGATGATGGCCGTGCTGTCGCAGCCCGACACGCGCGACCCGATGAGCCTGCCGCCGCAGACGCTGGACTGGACGCAGGCGCTGCGCCCCCTGGGGGACAGTGCGACCGGGGCCCGAACCACCAGCACCCCCCTGCGTGGCCTGCGCCTGGCGCTGCAGCTGGACGCCGGCTGGGGCCTGCCCGTGCCCGCCGCCGTGCGTGAGGCGGTAGAAGCCGCGGCCCGCCGCTTCGAAGCCGCCGGCGCCAGCATCGAGCCGCTGCCCGCCTTCAGCACCCGCGCCATGATGGACGGCCTGGACAACTTCTGGCGCATGCGCTCCTGGCTGGACTTCTCCCGCCTGCCGGCGCACCGGCAGGCCCTGGTGCTGCCCTACATCCGCCAGTGGATCGCCCGCGGCGAGCGGCTCAGCGGCGCCGAGGTGTTCCACGGCTTCAGCCAGATGCAGGCCTTTCGCGACGCCGCCCTGGCCGCCACCCAGCCCTTTGACGCCGTGCTCAGCCCCGTCAGCCCCGTGGCGGGCTACCCGGCCGAGTGGGCCGGCCCCACCAACGACCCCGAGCAGCCGCTGGAACACATCGCCTTCACTGTGCCCTACAACATGAGCGAACAGCCGGCCATCAGCGTGGACGCCGGCTGCACCGACGAAGGCCACCCCATCGGCCTGCAGATCAGCGGCCGGCGCTTCGATGACCTGGGGGTGCTGCGCCTGGCCCACTGGTGGGAACAGCTGCGGCCAGCGCCCCGGCCCTGGCCCGTACCACCCGCCGCCTGAGCCGCTGCAGGCCACCGCCAAGCCCACCTCTGCCCATACGCACCGCCACCGCGCCAGCCCATGCCCTGCACCGACGCCCGCGGCAACCCCGTGACCACCGGCTCATCCGCCGCGCTGGACAGCGCCGAGCGCGCGCTGTGGCGCATGATGTCCTTCTACGAGGTTCCGCTGGCCGACCTGGACGACGCCATCGCCGCCGACCCCGGCTGGGCCCTGCCGCACCTCATGAAGTGTGGCTTCCTGTTGAGCCTGACGGAAGCCCGCTTCCTGCCCGAAGCCCGCCAGCACTGGGACGCCGCCCAGCCCCTGCTGGCGCGCCCCGCGTTGAGCCCCGAACAGGCGCAGGGCCAGGCCCGCGAACAGGCCCATGCCCAGGCCCTGCTGGCCCTGCTGGAAGGCCGCTGGGCGCGCGCCTGCCAGGGTTGGGATGAGCTGTTGATGACCTATCCGCGGGATGCCCTGGCCCTGCAGTGGGCGCAGCTGTGGGATTTCCACCGCGGTGACGCCCAGGGCCTGCGGCTGCGGCCGGCGCGGGCGCTGCCTGACTGGGACAACGACGACCCGCTGGCCGCCTACGTCTGGGCGCTCTATGCCTTCGGCTTGGAGGAGTGCCACCTCTATCCGCGCGCCGAAGAGGCTGCCCGCATGGCGCTGCAGCTTAACCCGCGCGTGCCCTGGGCCATCCACGCCGTGGCCCATGTGATGGAAATGCAGGGGCGTTTCGACGAGGGTGCCGTCTGGCTGCGGCAGCAGCAGGGCGCCTGGGCCGAGGGCAATGGCTTTGCCACCCACTTGTGGTGGCACAAGGCCCTGTTCCGATTGGAAGCGCTGGACGTGGCCGGCGTGCTGCGGCTGTTGGACAAGCACTTTTGCGGCGCGGAACTGCAGATCGAGCTGCAGCGCGTGGACGCCGCGGCGCTGCTGTGGCGGCTGCACCTGCTGGGCCAGGACATGAGCGCCGCCTTCCGCGCCCTGCTGGACGGCTGGCCCATGCCCGACACCGACGCCGGGCATTCCTGCTTCAACGACATACACCGGGTGCTGGCCCTGCTGGGTGCCGGCCATATGCCCCGCGCCGAGGCCTGGGTGGCGCGCTGCGCGCAGCGCCTGATGGACGCCAGCGACACCCCGCGCACGCAGCACACCGTGGCCCGCGACGCCGCCCTGCCACTGCTGCGCGGCCTGCTGGCGCTGGGCCGCGGTGAGGGCGACGAGGCCGCGCGCCTGATTTACAGCGCGCGTTCCGCCTCACACCGCTGCGGCGGCAGCCATGCCCAGCGCGACGTGCTGGACCAATCCCTGCTGGCCGCCGCCGCGCTGGGCAGCGACAGCACCCGCGCCACCCTGGGCCGCGCGCTGATCAACGAACGCCTGCTGGCCAAGCCACTGACGCCGCTGACGCAGCATTGGGTGCAGAGTTTAGGGTTTTC
>JAJTDE010000119.1 GCA_021298085.1 Rubrivivax sp. | reverse complement strand
GGCCAGCAGTTCACGCACCTCGGCATTCAGGGCGCCGTATTGCGTGAGCAGCTCGCGCATGTGCTGCGCGCCGCCGCCACTGGCGGCCTGGTAAGTCTGGGTGCTCATCCACTCGACGAGGCCGGCCTTGTAGAGCGTACCCACGCCCATCAGCATGCAGCTGACGGTGCAGTTGCCGCCGATCCAGTTGCGCCCGCCCTTGCCCAAGGCCGACTGGATCACCGGCAGGTTGACCGGGTCGAGGATGATGACCGCGTCGTCCTTCATGCGCAGCGTGGACGCGGCGTCGATCCAATGGCCATTCCAGCCGGCGGCCCGCAGCCTGGGGAACACCTCGCTGGTGTAGTCGCCGCCCTGGCAGGTGATGACAACATCGCAGCGCTTGAGCGCGTCGATGTCGAAGGCGTCCTGCAGGCGGGTTTCGTTCTTGGCCTGCGCCGGCGCAGCGCCACCGGCGTTGGAGGTCGAGAAGAACAACGGCTCGATCAGCGCGAAGTCGTTCTCAGCCTGCATGCGCTCCATCAGGACAGAGCCCACCATGCCACGCCAGCCCACGAGGCCGACCAGGGGGTTTGAAGACAGTGCCATCTCAATTCACCTTTTCTTGCGCTTCCGAGCCCTGTGTGCTTCCCGGCCCGTTCGCCGGGCCCTGAAGCATGCTGTGGGCGAAGCGAACCGAGAGCGCTAGCTCTTGGTAATCGTTTTGGTGGCGGTACCGGCCTTGCCATGCAAGGCGGACACGACGGCATCACCCATCTCGCGGGTGCCCACACGCTGCGTGCCTTCACTCCAGATGTCACCCGTGCGCAAGCCGGCCGACAGCACCGCCTGAACCGCCGACTCAATGCGATCGGCGGCTTCTGGCTGGTGGAGTGAATAACGCAGCATCATGGCAGCGGACAAGATTGTAGCCAGTGGGTTTGCAACTCCCTTACCGGCAATGTCGGGCGCGCTGCCGTGGCTGGGCTCGTAGAGGCCCTTCCCGGCCTTGTCCAGGCTGGCCGACGGCAGCATGCCGATGGAGCCGGTGAGCATCGCGGCCTCGTCGGACAGGATGTCGCCAAACATGTTGCCGGTGACGATGACGTCGAACGACTTGGGCGCCTTCACCAGCTGCATGGCCGCGTTATCGACATACATGTGGTCCAGCTGGACGTCAGGGTACTCGGCGTGTACCTGGGTGACCACGTCCTTCCAGAACTGGAAGGTCTCCAGCACGTTGGCCTTGTCGACACTGGTGACCTTGCCGCGGCGCTTGCGCGCGGCCTGGAAGGCCACATGGGCGATGCGTTCCACCTCGGGGCGGCTGTAGCGCATGGTGTCGAAGGCTTCCTCGGCACCGGGGAAGTGGCCGTCCACGGCGATGCGACGGCCGCGCGGCTGACCGAAGTAGATGTCGCCGGTGAGCTCGCGGATGATCAGGATGTCCAGGCCGGCCACCAGCTCGGGCTTCAGCGACGACGCGTGGGTGAGCTGTTCATAGCAGATGGCCGGGCGGAAGTTGGCGAACAGGCCCAGGTGCTTGCGCAGCCCCAGGATGGCCTGCTCGGGACGCAGCGCGCGCTCCAGCGTGTCGTACTTCCAGTCGCCCACCGCGCCAAACAGCACTGCGTCGGCGGCCTTGGCCAGGTTGAGCGTGTGCTCGGGCAACGGGTGCCCGTGCGACTCGTAGGCGGCGCCGCCAACCGCGGCGGTCTCGGTCTCGAGGCGCAGGTCCAGCGCGTTCAAGACCTTCACGGCCTCGGCCATGATCTCGGGGCCGATACCGTCGCCGGGCAGGATGGCAATCTTCATGAGCAGGTGGGGTGAAGTGGGTTCAAGGTGAAGGGCAAAGACGCAGACGCTCAGGTCAGGCTGCGGTGGGCCAGCCAGGGCATGCGGGCCAGGCGTTCAGCCTCGAAACCGCGGATCTTGTCGGCGTGGCGCAGCGTGAGGCCAATGTCGTCGAAGCCGTTGACCAGGCAGTATTTGCGGAAGGGCTGCACCTCGAAGGGCAGTTCGCTGCCATCGGGCTTCACGACCACCTGCCGGGGCAGATCCACCGTGAGCGAGTAACCCGGAAAGGCCGCCACCTCGTCAAACAGGCGGGCCACCTGGGCCTCCGGCAGCACGATGGGCAGCACGCCGTTCTTGAAGCAGTTGTTGAAGAAGATGTCGGCAAAGCTCGGCGCGATCAAGGCCCGAAAGCCGTATTGCTCCAGGGCCCAGGGCGCGTGTTCGCGGCTGGAGCCACACCCGAAATTGCGCCGCGCCAGCAGCACCGACGCACCGCGGTAGCGCGGCAGGTTCAGCACAAAGTCGGGGTTGGGCTTGCGCTGCGCAGGGTCCTGCCCAGGCTCACCCTTGTCCAGGTAGCGCCATTCGTCAAACAGGTTAGGCCCGAAGCCCGAACGGGCAATCGACTTCAGAAACTGCTTGGGGATGATGGCGTCGGTGTCGACGTTCTCGCGGTCCATCGGGGCCACCAGGCCCTGGTGTACGGTAAAGGCTTGCATGGCGTCTGCGGCTCACTTCTTCTTGGCGACTTCTTCGATCTTTTCACCGGCCTTGGTGATGTCCTTGCCCAGGCCTTCGACGGTGTTGCAGGCCTGCAGGGCCAGCAGGGCAAACATGGCAGCGATGACGGTGAAAAAACGGTTCATGGCAAGGCTCCTGTGGCGTCAAGCGATCCGGCGCACGTCGACAAAATGCCCGTTCAACGCCGCTGCGGCCGCCATGGCCGGGCTGACGAGGTGGGTACGACCGCCGGCGCCCTGGCGGCCTTCAAAGTTCCGGTTGCTGGTGGACGCGCAGCGCTCACCCGGCTCCAGGCGGTCGGCGTTCATGGCCAGGCACATGCTGCAGCCGGGCTCGCGCCACTCAAAGCCCGCGCCCTTGAAGATCTCGTGCAGGCCTTCGGCCTCGGCCTGCGCCTTGACGAGGCCGGAGCCGGGCACCACCATGGCCACCTTGACGTTGCGCGCCACACGGCCGCCCGCGCGCTTGACCACAGCGGCGGCTTCGCGCAGGTCTTCGATGCGGCTGTTGGTGCAGGAGCCGATGAAGACCTTGTCGATGACGATGTCGGCAATGGCCTTGTTGGGTTCCAGGCCCATGTAGGCGAGCGCACGCTCGATGGCGCCGCGCTTGACGGCGTCCTTTTCCTTGTCGGGGTCGGGCACACGGTCTTCGATGGACAGCACCATCTCCGGGCTGGTGCCCCAGGTCACCTGCGGACGGATCTGCGCGGCGTCCAGCTCCACCGTGGCATCAAACACCGCACCCGCGTCGCTGTGCAGCGTGCGCCAGTGGCCCACGGCCTGTTCCCATTCGACACCGGCGGGCGCGAACGGCCGGCCGCGAACGTAGTCGAGCGTCTTGTCGTCCACCGCCACCAGGCCGGCACGCGCACCGGCTTCGATGGCCATGTTGCACACCGTCATGCGGCCTTCCATGCTGAGGCTGCGGATGGCCGAACCGGCAAACTCGATGGTGTAGCCTGTGCCGCCCGCGGTGCCGATGCGGCCGATGATGGCCAGCACGATGTCCTTGGCGGTGACACCCTTCTGCAGGCTGCCCTCCACCTTCACCAGCATGTTGCGGGCCTTCTTGGCCAGCAGCGTCTGGGTGGCCAGCACGTGTTCGACCTCGCTGGTGCCGATGCCGTGGGCCAGCGCACCAAAGGCGCCGTGGGTGCTGGTGTGGCTGTCGCCGCAGACCACCGTCATGCCCGGCAGCGTGGCGCCCTGCTCGGGCCCGATCACGTGCACGATGCCCTGGCGCTTGTCCATGAACGGGAAGTAGGCCGCCGCACCGAATGCCTTGATGTTGGCGTCCAGCGTGACGATCTGCTGCTTGCTGATCGGGTCAGCGATGCCGTCGTAGCCGTGTTCCCAGCCCGTCGTGGGGGTGTTGTGGTCGGCCGTGGCCACCACCGAACTGGTGCGCCACACCGGGCGGCCGGCCAGTCGCAGGCCTTCGAAGGCCTGCGGGCTGGTGACTTCGTGCACCAGGTGGCGGTCGATGTAGAGGACGGCGGTGCCGTCGTCTTCGGTGTGGACGACGTGTTCGTCCCAGAGCTTGTCGTAGAGGGTGCGGGCGGTCATGGCGCGTGCGGCGTGCGGGGTGCGGGCCAATCACGGGCCCTGAGCCCCCGATTTTGTCACGCGCCCCGCACGGGCCGCTCGCGTGTCACATCCTCGTCGAATGAGGCCTTGGCCAGCGGCCCGCCATCGGACGGACTCATCCAGGTGCCATAGAGCTGCTGAAAGTCGGCCACGATCTGCGCCAGGGGCATGTCGTCATAGGTGCCGCGCTGGTTCACGTACTCCATGTGGCGCTGCCCGGACTTGTCAAACGGGTGGTAGATGGAGTCGCTGCGGCCGTCAAAGTCGAGCGGCAGAAGACCAAAGCGGTCACACAGCTCGATGTTGAAGGCCGGCGTCGCCTTGACCCAGCGGCCGTCCAGCCACAGGTCGGCGTAGCCATGCCAGATGAAGAGGTCGGTCTTCATGGTGCTGCGCATGCGCTCGGTGCTCAGGTGGTTGCGCACATCGGCATAACCGGCGCGCGCCGGGATGCCCACCGCCCGCGCCGCCGCCACCAGCAGCGCAGCCTTGGTCACGCACCAGCCATGGCCCTTGCTCAGCACCGTGCTGGCGCGCATGCCTTCGGGCGACAGGTCGAGCTGGTAGGGGTCGTAGCGAAAGCCGTCACGCACGGCATAGAGCAGCGCCACGGCCTTGTCGCGTGGCGTGACGCCCACCGCGTGGCGCTGGGCAAAGGCCTGCACCGCAGGGTGCTCGCTGTCAAACAACGGTGTCGAGGCCAGGCAAGCGGGTGTGGGCGCGGGGCCGTTGACGGGCGCAGCGCCCTCGGCGCTGACGGGGGCGTTCATGCGGCCGCGCCCAGGGCGTGCACCACCTCGGGCGGCGCCTGGACGAGTTCGATCAAAACCCCTTCGCCACCCACCGGAAACTCGTCGTTGCCCTTGGGGTGGATGAAGCAGATGTCGTGGCCGGCCGCGCCCCGGCGGATGCCGCCGGGCGCAAAGCGCACGCCGTGGGCCGTCATCCACTCGACGGCGCGGGGAAGGTCGTCCACCCACAGGCCCACGTGGTTCAGTGGCGTGGTGTGGACAGCCGGCTTCTTGTCGGGGTCCAGCGGCTGCATCAGGTCCACCTCGACGGCGGTAGGCCCGCTGCCCAGTGCGCAGATGTCCTCGTCGACGTTTTCCCGCTCGCTGACAAAGCGGCTCTTGACCTGCAGGCCCAGCATGTCCACCCACAGGCTCCTGAGCTTGTCCTTGCTGGGCCCGCCGATGGCGATCTGCTGGATGCCGAGGATGCGAAAGGGCTTGGTGTCGTTCATGGTCAGCTCCCCGTCCTTGCTCACTCAAACGCCAGGATGGCCTGGTCCACCGCCAGGCTCTCGCCGCGCTGGGCGCGGACTTCCTTGACCACGCCGTCCTGCTGCGCCACCAGGATGTTTTCCATCTTCATGGCCTCGATGACCGCCAGCTTTTCGCCGGCCAGCACCTTCTGGCCGGGCTGCACGGCCACGTCGACCAGCAGGCCGGGCATGGGCGAGAGCAGGAACTTGCTGGTGTCGGGCGGTGCCTTGTGCGGCATCAGGCGGAACAGCTCCGCGGCGCGGGGAAGCAGCACCAGGGCCGTGATCTGCGTGCCGTTGTGCGCCACCTTCAGCGCCAGCGGCTGGCGAGAGGCGCTGCGCTCGATCTGTGCGGAGAAGGGCTGGCCGTTGCACTCGCCGGTCATCAGGATGTCGCCCAGCGGCGTGTGGCTGCGGATGGCGTAGACGCGGCCAGCCACCCGAACCTCCAGCGTCCCGGCCTGGGCGTCGAAGTCACTCAGCTCGACGGGGTGGAACAGGTGCTGCCCTTGGGCACCCAACTGCACCACCACCAGCTCGTTCTTGTGGGCCACCTCGTGGCCCGGCAACTGGCCGCTGATGCCGGCTGCGCGCTCGCGCGCCTTGCGGCGCACAAAAGCGGCCAGCGCCACCAGGAACAGCGGGTCGTCGTGCGGCACATCCTCGGCCTTGAAGCCCTTGCCGTAGTGCTCGGCGATGAAGCCGGTGTTGAAGTCGCCCGACACAAATTTCGGGTGCGCCAGCAAGGCGGCCTGGAACGGGATGTTGCTGCTGATGCCGCGGATCACAAACGCGTTGAGCGCGGCACGCATGCGGGCGATCGCCTCGGCACGGGTGCGGCCATGCACGATGAGCTTGGCGATCATCGAGTCGTAGAACATCGGGATCTCGCCACCCTCGGCCACACCGGTGTCCACCCGCACCCCGCCATAACCCTCGCCCGCATACGCAGGCCCGCTGAGCGTGACACTGCCCTGCTGCAAGGTGGCCTGCGGGGCCCGAAAGCGCACCAGGCGCCCGGTGGAGGGCAGGAAGCTGCGGAAGGGGTCTTCGGCGTTGATGCGGCACTCGATGGCCCAGCCCTCGCGCTTCACCTCGGCCTGGGCGAAGGACAAGGGCTCGCCGGCCGCCACGCGGATCATCTGCTCGACCAGATCCAACCCGGTGATGCACTCGGTGACGGGGTGCTCCACCTGCAGGCGGGTATTCATCTCCAGGAAGTAGAAGTCCTGGTCCTTGCCGACCACAAACTCCACCGTGCCCGCGCTCTGGTAGCGCACCGCCTTCGCCAGGGCCACGGCCTGCTCGCCCATTGCCAGGCGGGTGGCGTCACTGATGAAGGGTGACGGCGCTTCCTCGATGACCTTCTGGTGGCGTCGCTGGATGGAACACTCGCGCTCACCCAGGTAGACCACGTTGCCATGGGCGTCACCCAGCACCTGGATCTCGATGTGGCGCGGCTCGACCACAAACTTTTCAATGAAGACGCGGTCGTCGCCGAAGCTGTTGCGCGCTTCATTGCGGCAGGCGCTGAAGCCGTCGAAGGCTTCCTTGTCATTGTGGGCCACCCGAAGGCCCTTGCCGCCACCGCCCGCGCTGGCCTTGATCATCACCGGGTAGCCGATGCCGCGGGCAATCTCCACGGCCTGTTCGGGGGTGTCGATGGCGTCGTTCCAACCGGGGATGGTGCTCACCCGGGCCTCGTTCGCCAGCTTCTTGGAGGCGATCTTGTCGCCCATGGCCGCGATGCTGTAGTGCTTGGGGCCGATGAAGACGATGCCTTCGTCCTCGCAGCGCTTGGCAAACGCCTCGTTCTCCGACAGAAAGCCGTAGCCGGGGTGCAGTGCCTGTGCGCCGGTGGCCTTGCAGGCGGCGATGATCTTGTCGGCCACCAGGTAACTCTCGCGGCTGGGGGCCGGCCCCAGCAGCACAGCCTCGTCGGCCAGCTCGACGTGCCGCGCGTCCTTGTCGGCCTCGGAATAGACGGCCACGGTGGCGATACCCATGCGGCGGGCTGTGGTGATCACGCGGCAGGCGATTTCACCGCGGTTGGCAATCAGGATCTTCTTGAACATGGTCTTGTCTCCGCCCACCGGCTCATAGAGGGATGTTGCCGTGTTTGCGCCACGGGTTTTCCAGCTTCTTGTCGCGCAGCATCGTCAGTGAGCGGCAGATGCGCTTGCGGGTTTCGTGCGGCTGGATCACGTCGTCGATGAAGCCCCTCGCGCCGGCCACAAAGGGGTTGGCAAAGCGGGCCTTGTACTCGGCTTCGCGGGCAGCCAGCTTGGCCGGGTCACCCTTGTCCTCGCGGAAGATGATCTCCACCGCACCCTTGGCGCCCATGACCGCAATTTCGGCGTTAGGCCAGGCAAAATTGACATCGCCGCGCAGGTGCTTGGACGCCATCACGTCATAGGCGCCACCGTAGGCCTTGCGGGTGATGACAGTGATCTTGGGCACGGTGCATTCGGCATACGCGTACAGCAGCTTGGCGCCGTGCTTGATGATGCCGCCGTACTCCTGGGCGGTGCCGGGCATGAACCCCGGCACGTCCACGAAGGTGACCACCGGGATGTTGAAGGCATCGCAGAAACGCACGAAGCGGGCAGCCTTGATGCTGCTCTTGATGTCCAGGCAGCCAGCCAGCACGAGTGGGTTGTTGGCCACCACACCCACGGTCTGTCCGCCCATGCGGCCAAAGCCGATGACGATGTTGGCGGCGTAGTCGGGCTGCAGTTCGAAGAAGTCGCCGTCGTCCACTACCTTGACGATCAGTTCCTTGATGTCATAAGGTTTGTTGGCGTTGTCGGGCACCAGGGTGTCGAGCGAAAGGTCCAGGCGGTCGGCGGCGTCGCCGCTGGGGCGCACCGGCGGCTTCTCGCGGTTGTTCAGCGGCAGGTAGTTGAAGAAGCGCCGCAGCATCAGCAGCGCCTCGACGTCGTTGTCGAGCGCCAGATCGGCCACACCGCTCTTGCTGGTGTGGGTCGTGGCGCCACCCAACTCCTCGGCCGTGACTTCCTCGTGCGTGACGGTCTTGACGACTTCAGGGCCCGTGACAAACATGTAGGAGCTGTCCTTCACCATGAAGATGAAGTCGGTCATGCTGGGCGAATACACCGCGCCGCCGGCGCAGGGCCCCATGATCATGCTGATCTGCGGGATGACACCGCTGGCCATCACATTGCGCTGGAAGACGTCGGCATAACCGCCCAGTGACGCCACACCCTCCTGGATGCGCGCGCCGCCGGAATCGTTCAGGCCGATGACCGGTGCACCCACCTTCATGGCCTGGTCCATCACCTTGCAGATCTTCTCGGCATGGGCTTCTGACAGGGCGCCGCCAAAGACCGTGAAGTCCTGGCTGAAGGCAAAGGCCAGGCGGCCGTTGATCATGCCGTAGCCGATGACCACACCATCACCGGGCACCTTGTTGTCGGCCATGCCGAAGTCAACACAGCGGTGTTCGACAAACATGTCCCATTCTTCGAAGGTGCCTTCGTCGAACAGCAGTTCCAGGCGTTCGCGGGCCGTCAGCTTGCCCTTGGCGTGCTGGGCGGCAATGCGCTTGGCGCCGCCACCCTGGCGGGCCGCCGCGCGCTTGCGTTCGAGTTGTTCGTTGATGTCGTGCATGGGTCTTCTCCTACGGATCGGGTGCTGCGCTGCCAGCGCTCAGCCCCCGTGAAACAGGTCCAGCAGGCGGCGCGCGGCCACCGAAGCCGCCAGGCGGCCGTTGCGCACTTCGTCGCTGGTGTGCTGCAAGGCTTCGCGGACGGCGCCGTGGTTCTTGAAGCGGTCGCGCAGGCCACTTTCGATACGTTCCCACATCCAGGCCTGGTCTTGTTCGCGGCGCCGTTGGTACAGGCGCCCGTTCTGTGTCTGCAGCGCGCGAAAGCGCGACACCGCCTGCCAGAACTCCGTCAAGCCGGTGGCGCGCAAGGCACTCAGCCGCAGCACCTGCGGGTGCCACAGCGTGGTGTCGTGGTGGGCCGCCTCGGCACGGCCGTGCAGGCCAAACAGGCGCAGTGCGCTGGTGATCTGGGCCTGTGCGCGCATGGCCGCGGCTTCGTCGATGTCGGCCTTGTTGACGACCACCAGGTCGGCCGTTTCCATCACGCCCTTCTTGATGGCCTGCAGGTCGTCGCCGGCGTTCGGCAGTTGCAGCAGCACAAACATGTCGGTCATACTGGCCACCGCGGTCTCGCTCTGGCCGACGCCCACGGTTTCGATGATGACCACATCGTGGCCGGCGGCCTCGCAGACCAGCATGGCCTCACGCGTCTTCTCCGCCACCCCACCCAGGGTGCCGCTGCTGGGGCTGGGCCGGATGTAGGCGCGTTCGTGGACGCTGAGCTGTTCCATGCGCGTCTTGTCACCCAGGATGGAGCCGCCAGACACCTTGGACGACGGGTCCACCGCGAGCACGGCCACGCGCAAGCCCTGCGCGATCAGGTACAGGCCCAGGGATTCGATGAAGGTGCTCTTGCCGACCCCCGGCACCCCGCTGATGCCCAGCCTGAAAGACTGTCCTGCCGCCGGCAGCAGTGCATTCAGCAGGGCGTCTGCGCGCAGTCGGTGGTCAGCGCGGGTGGATTCCAGCAACGTGATGGCCTTGGCGATGGCACGGCGCTGCACCGGGCCGGGCTCGCCGATGAGTGCAGCGCGCAGCTCCTCGTCTTCCGGGGGCAGGCCTGGCACGTTCATGGTGCCAGTGCCCTCGCATCGTCACATGCGTTGAACCGTTGGCGCCCATGGGCGTCCAGGCTTTCCCGCCATGCCGGCGCAGCCTCCGCGGTGGCCCAGTACTCGTCGATGGCCGCGATACGGCCGCCGTCCAGTCGGCACAGCGATGCTGCGAAGAACGTCTGCGGCGGGTGGTCCACCCTGACGATGCTCAATACTCGCCCGTCACGCAGCGCGTCACACTCGATGAGGCGGATGGCCCAGCCCTCGGGGTACTCGGCCTGGGCACGGATGAACACGTCGGCGTTGGTGAAACGTTCGCCGCTGGTCCACCAGGTGGCCTGAAATGAGTCGTGCAGCAGGGCCCGGGCGCGCGGCCAGTCGCGCGCTTCAAACGCCGCCCACATCGCGCGGACGGTGACCGCGGCATCGGCATCGGCGAGAACACTCACCCTTGGGCCTTCTTGATCTGTTCCAGCACGTCCTTGGCGCTGACGGGGATGGGTGTGCCCGGCCCGTAGATGCCCTTGACACCGGCCTGGTAGAGGAAGTCGTAGTCCTGCTGCGGGATCACGCCGCCGACAAACACGACGATGTCGTCGCCACCCTGCTGCTTCAGCGCCTCGATGATGGCCGGCACCAGCGTCTTGTGGCCAGCGGCCAGTGTGCTGACACCCACGGCGTGGACATCGTTTTCGATGGCTTGTCGCGCACACTCGTCGGGCGTCTGGAACAAGGGGCCCATGTCGACGTCGTAGCCCAGGTCGGCAAAGGCGGTGGCCACCACCTTGGCGCCCCGGTCGTGGCCGTCCTGGCCCAGCTTGGCGATCATCACGCGCGGGCGACGCCCCTCTTGCTCCGCGAACGCAGCGATCTCGGCCTGCAGCTTCTCCCAGCCCTCGGCGGAATCGTAGGCAGCAGCGTACACACCCGTCACCTTCTGGATGTCCGCACGGTGGCGGCCGAAGACTTTCTCCAAGGCATCACTCACTTCCCCGACCGTGGCGCGCAGGCGGATGGCGTCAATGCTCAGCGCCAGGAGGTTGCCCTCGCCGCTGGCTGCGCAGGCGGTCAGCGCGTCTAACGCGCGCTGGACCGCCGCACCGTCTCTCTCCGCCTTGATCGTGTGCAGGCGCGCGATCTGACCATCGCGCACCCGGACATTGTCTACCTCCAGGATGTCGACCTTGTCCTGGGTCTTCAGCCTGTACTTGTTGACGCCCACGATGACGTCCTTGCCGCTGTCGATACGCGCCTGCTTCTCGGCGGCGCTGGCCTCGATCTTGAGCTTGGCCCAGCCGCTGTCGACGGCCTTGGTCATGCCACCCATGGCCTCGACCTCGTCGAGGATGGCCTGCGCCTTGGCGGCCATCTCGTGCGTCAGGCTCTCCATCAGGTAGCTGCCCGCCCAGGGGTCGATCACATTGGCGATGTGGGTCTCTTCCTGAATGATGAGCTGGGTGTTGCGCGCGATGCGGGCGCTGAATTCGGTCGGCAGCGCGATGGCTTCGTCGAAGCTGTTGGTGTGCAGGCTCTGCGTGCCACCGAAGACCGCGGCCATGGCCTCGATCGTCGTGCGGACGATGTTGTTGTAGGGGTCCTGTTCGGTCAGGCTCCAGCCGCTGGTCTGGCTGTGGGTGCGCAGCATCAGGCTCTTGGGGTTCTTCGCGCCAAAGCCCTGCATGATGCGGCACCACAGCAGCCGCGCGGCGCGCATCTTGGCAATCTCGAGGTAGAAGTTCATCCCGACGGCCCAGAAGAAGCTCAGGCGGCCGGCAAAGTCGTCCACATCCAGGCCCTTGGCCAGTGCGGTCTTCACGTACTCCTTGCCGTCGGCCAGCGTGAAGGCCAGCTCCAGCGCCTGGTTGGCCCCTGCCTCCTGCATGTGGTAGCCGGAGATGCTGATGGAGTTGAACTTCGGCATCCGCGTCGCGGTGTACGCGATGATGTCGCCGATGATCCGCATGCTTGGTTCGGGCGGGTAGATGTAGGTGTTGCGGACCATGAACTCCTTGAGGATGTCGTTCTGGATGGTCCCGCTCAGCTGGGCCTGCGCAACACCTTGCTCCTCGGCCGCCACGATGTAGCCGGCCAGCACGGGGAGCACCGCGCCGTTCATCGTCATCGACACACTGACCTTGTCCAGCGG
>JAJTDE010000004.1 GCA_021298085.1 Rubrivivax sp. | reverse complement strand
CGCGGTTTTCCTCATTGCTGCTGCTGCCGCTCATCAACTGCAGGTAGTCGACGACGATCAGGCCCAGCGTCCCGCCGTACTGCCTGGCCAGTCGGCGCGCGCGGGCACGCAGCTCAGCCGGGTTGAGCCCGGGTGTCTCGTCAATGAACATGGGCGCCGCGGCCAGCTTGGTGGCCGCCACCGGCAAACGTTCGAATTCATCGTCACGCAGCTTGCCAGTGCGCAGGTGCTGCTGGTCGATGCGGCCCAGGGAGCCCACCAGACGCAGCGCCAACTGTGCAGCACCCATTTCCATGGAGAACACGGCCACCGGCAGCCCCTCCTGCACGGCGACGTTCTCGGCGATGTTCAAGGCGAAGGCGGTCTTGCCCATCGATGGGCGCGCGGCCAGGACGATGAGGTCACCCTTTTGCAGGCCGGCAGTCATGCGGTCCATGTCAAAGAAGCCGCTGCGGATCCCGGTGACGTCTTCAGAGCCGTTTTCATAGAGCTCATCGACACGCGCCAGCAAGGTCGACACCAGCCTGTCCATCGACTGGAAACCGCTGTTGGAGCGGGAGCCCTCTTCGCCGATGCGGAAGATACGGGATTCGGCCTCGTCCAGGATCTGCGACACCGGAACCCCCTTCGGGTTGAACGCGGTGGTTGCAATCTCATCGCTGGCGGTGATCAGCTTGCGCAGGACGGAGCGTTCCCTGACGATCTCGGCATAACGCCTGACATTGGCAGCGCTGGGCACACTCTGCGCCAGTGCGTTGAGGTAGGGCGTGCCGCCGCAATCGTCGGCCTTGCCCAGCCCCTGCAGCACCTCATGAACCGTCACCACATCGGCGGGTTTGCTGCCCGACACCAGGCTGGCAATGGCTGCGTAGATATGCCGGTGCTCCCAGCGGTAGAAATCGCTCTCGGTGAGCAGATCGGCGGCCCGGTCCCAGGCCATGTTGTCCAGCAACAGGCCGCCCAGCACACTCTGCTCGGCTTCGATCGAGTGCGGTGGCACACGCAGGCGCGCCACCTCGTCTTGCGGGGCCGGTGTCGGCTCAAAGGCATCGAGCGGAGAGTTCATGGGCAGGATGATAGGCAGGCTGGCACCCGCGCCAAGTGAACAAGCTGTGCACACGCTGTGCACAAACTGTGGGTGGGCGGGGGAGAAGTGCAGGAGCGCTGGGGCGAGGCGCTTTAGGCAACAAAAAGCCGGCTCGAGGCCGGCTTTTCCATGAGCCTGGGAAGCTCAGTCGACCAGTGCAAACACGCTCACGGTGACATCCACCACCACATCGTGGTGCGGAGCCACCTGAACAGCGTGGTCACCCACGGTCTTGATCGGGCCGTTGGGCATGCGCACCTGGGCCTTGGCCACCTTCAGGCCAATCTTGTTCAGGCCTTCAGCGATGTCGTTGTTGGTGACAGAGCCGAACAGGCGGCCATCCACACCGGCCTTCTGGGCGATGCGAACCGTCTTGCCAGACATCTGCTCGCCCAGCGCCTGGGCAGCTGCCAGCTTTTCAGCGGCCGACTTTTCCAGCTCGGCGCGCTTGGCCTCAAATTCCTTGATGGCGACGTCGGTGGCTCGGCGCGCACGTTTTGTCGGGATCAGGAAGTTGCGGGCATAGCCGTCCTTGACCTTGACCACGTCACCCAGGTTGCCCAGGTTGGCCACTTTGTCGAGAAGGATCACTTGCATGGTGTGGGCTCCTGGATCAGACGCGGTGCTGGTCAGAGTACGGCAGCAGGGCCAGGAAGCGCGCACGCTTGATGGCCGTCGTGAGCTGACGCTGGTAGATGGCGCGGGTACCCGTCAGGCGGGCCGGCGTGATCTTGCCGTTCTCGCCGACAAAGTCGCGCAGGGTGTCGATGTCCTTGTAGTCGATCTCTTCGACGCCTGCCACCGTGAAGCGGCAGAAACGCTTGCGGCGGAACAACAGCGACTGTTGGTTGCGCTTGGGACGGCGGTCTTTCGAGCCTTTGCCACGTGGAGGTGCCATGGTGGAACTCCTAAATTCTTCGATGAAACGTTACGGGTGTGCCGAATGCGGGGGCAGCTGCTGCCAGCCTTGCGCGTTCAGCCCAGTTCAGTGATGTGAAACAACAAACCTCGACCATTCCGGGCAGCTGCCAAGAAGCCTGCAAACACAGCCTGTGAACCGAGATGAAGACCTTGTACCTTGCCGGTGAGTTCACCGATGACCAAGGCCCGAATCTGCAGGTTCACCTTGCGCGCCTGCCCTTCTTGGCTGACCTCTGACACATGGGCCAGGTTCAGATCCAGGGCGGGCAGCCCGGCGGGTGTGTAACGCAACGCTCCCCGCTCTTCGAGGGTGGCGCTCAGAACCAGGCGGTTCATCGGCACACCATCGCGCAGCAGAAGGCAGCAGCAGTGGGAAGGTTCAGGCCTGCGGCTCCGGGGCGGCCTTGCGTGATTCCTCGCGCTCGACAGCCTTCATCATCACCGAAGGTGTGGTCTCGGCCTTGCTCTTGGCCACCGTCAGGTGGCGCAGCACGGCGTCGTTGAAGCGGAAGCCTGTCTCAATCTCAGTCAGCACCTCGGAGGTGCACTCGATGTTCAGGCACAGGTAATGGGCCTTCGCAAGCTTCTGGATCATGTAGGCCAGTTGGCGGCGGCCCCAGTCTTCCACCCGATGCACCTTGCCACCGCCATTGGTGACCAGGGTCTTGTAGCGTTCCAGCATGGCAGGAACCTGTTCGCTCTGATCCGGGTGGATCAAGAGGATGATCTCGTAATGACGCATGAACACTCCTTGTGGATTCCGCGGCCACCTTCATGGCGCGATGAACGGAAGCCGCCCTGCAGGCGTCTTGCAAGCTGATGAATTCAGCGTGCAGCAGGTGCGGCAAGAGGAAAACCCGACATTCTAGCGCACAAATGAACCAGGCCCCCGCGTCACCGTGGGGGCCTGGAAAGAAGAAAGGCCCCGGCGTTTCCGCAGGGGCCTTGAAGGGCTAGGGGCCTCAGCGCCCGGCAAGCGCCGAACGACGGCGCCGGGCGACACGCGGGGCAAGCCCGCGGTCGTCAGAGGCTCAGCGTGCTGGCCGCAGGTTCGGGTAGCGCACGTGCTCCACCAGTTCCTGAATGTCAGACTTCGGCGCGGGGGTCAACAGGCTCACGATGATGATGACCGCAAAGCCGATCGGAACACCAAACACACCCGCGGAGATCGGCAGGATGCCGTACCACAGGTCAACCGGCTGGGTGACACCGAAGATGCTGCGCATCCAGGCGTGGTTGGTGGCCATGTAGTAGAACGTGACGCCGAAGCCGGCGATCATGCCCAACACGGCACCCCACTTGGTGGCCCGTTTCCAGAACACCCCCAGCACCAGGGCCGGGAAGAAGCCCGCCGCAGCGAACGAGAACGCCGCAGACACCAGGAACAAGATGTCAGCCTGCTTGGTGACATACACCGTGTAGGCCACATACGCGGCAGCCACGGCAACAATCAACAGCAGCGACTTGGAGATCATCACCCGGCGGCTGGTAGACGCATTGGGGTCGATCATCTTGTAGTACAGGTCGTGCGACAGCGCGTTGGCGATGGTCAGCAGCAGGCCGTCAGCGGTTGACAGCGCAGCCGCCAAGCCACCAGCGGCCACCATGCCGGAGATGACATAGGGCAGACCGCCGATTTCCGGCGTGGCCAACACGATGATGTCGCCACCAATGCGCATTTCACCCAGCTGGAAGATGCCATCCTTGTTGATGTCAGAGACGCTCAACAACGAAGGGTCCACCTTGTTCCACGCCGCGATCCAGCCAGGCAGCTTGTCAAACGGCGTGCCGACCAGGACGTTGAACACCTCGTACTTCACGAGCACGGCCAGGGCCGGGGCCGAGAAGTACAGCAGGAAGATGAAGAACAGCGACCAGGTCACCGACTCACGCGCTTCCTTCACGGAAGGCGTGGTGTAGTAGCGCATCAGGATGTGCGGCAGGGCAGCCGTACCGACCATCAAGCAGAACACCAGTGCCAGGAAGTTGCGACGAGACTCGTCGTAGGTCTTCTGGGCCTTGGCATCGCCGTCAGGATTGCCCGCGAACTGCTGGGCGTGGCGCGGCATGCCGGCCAGATCTTTGGTTCGCCCATCGGCAGCGGCCTTGGCTTTGGTCCACGAGTCCTTGGCGGCGGCATCGTCCTTGGGCAAGGCAGCCAGCGCCTTCTCGGCAGCCTGAACGTCCGTCGCCGGGGCATTGGCGGCCTTCAGGTCTTCAACCTTCTTGGCAGCTGCAGCCTTGTCGGCGGCGAGCGCGGCAGGCACATCCTTCAGCTTGGCGGCCAGGTCGTCAGATTGCTTCTTGAAGACAGCAATGACTTCCTTTTCCTTCGGGTCGGCGATCAGCTGGGCTTCACGCGCCGTGATCTTCTCCAGCTGGTAACCATAGATGACCTGAGGAATCGGCACACCCGTCTGCTTGACCGACAGCCAGACCAGCGGAATCAGGTAGGCAATGATCAGGATGATGTACTGCGCCACCTGCGTCCAGGTCACGGCACGCATGCCGCCCAGGAACGAGCAGACCAGAATACCACCCAGGCCCACGAAGATGCCGATTTCAAACGGCAGCCCCGACAGACGGGTGGTGATCAGGCCCACGCCATAGATCTGCGCCACCACGTACACGAAGGAGCAGATGATGGCGATGACGATGCCCACCAGGCGTGCGGCGTTACCTTCGTAGCGTGCACCCAGGAAGTCAGGGATCGTGAACTGGCCAAACTTGCGAAGGTACGGCGCCAGGAACAGCGCCACCAGGCAGTAACCGCCCGTCCAGCCCATGATGAAGGCCAGACCGCCGTAACCGCTCAGGTAGAGCGTACCGGCCATGCCAATGAACGAGGCAGCGCTCATCCAGTCGGCGCCGGTGGCCATGCCGTTGTAGATGGCGGGCACGCGCCGCCCGGCCACGTAGTACTCCGAGGCGTCGTTGGTGCGGCTCATGATGCCGATGCCGGCATACAGCGCCACGGTGGCCAGCAGGAAGATCATGCCGATCGCCCCGCGCTGCAGCCCCATCTGCTCGGCGATCGCCAGCAGGATCACGAAGACGACAAAGCCGCCCGTGTACCAGGCGTACACCTTGTTCAGCTGCTTCTTGAATGCCGCGTTAGCCTCTTTCGAGGAAGACGCGGGATTCGCTTCAAAATTCAAGCCTGCCATGGTGTCAGTCCTCCGCCACGCCGTGCTCTTGGTCCAGCTTGTTCATGTAACGAGCATAGAAACCAATGATGAGCACATAGACGACCAGCGACCCCTGGGAACCAACCCAGAAGCTGAATGGCCACCCAAAGAAAGAAAAGCTCAAGTCGCGCGCGAAAAACGCGACCACATACGTCACCACAAACCAGATGAACAGCAGGATGCCTGTGATCCGCAAGTTCTTCTGCCAGTAACGCTGGTGGTTTTCACTCACCTGCATTGCAGTACCCCTCTTGTTAAGTTGAACACACCCTCAACGGGCCGATCTTCATGTCTTCCGGTTTGGCCAGCCGGAACTGCCCGCGCTCGCGCGCGCCTGCTCACACACATTTGCCCGCGCGGCCCTCAGGCACTGGCCTGACCGACGATCAAACCTGTTTCACGCTCGAGTTGCGCAGCCACCTTGGGCTCGAAGCCCTTGAGGTGCTTGATCACCTTCAAGGCCTCTTCAGGCTGCTGCCGATCAACATGCACCCGCGCCAGCTGGTACCAGCCATAAGGACTCATCGGCTGCAGCTCGGTGTTGCGCTGAAGCGCCTCCACCGCATCGTCATAACGCTGCAGCCTGATCAGCACCAGGCCCATGCCATACCAGGCGCGGTCCAGCTTGGGAGAGAGGGTCACCGAGCGTTCAAAGGCGGCGAGGGCTGCGTCCCACTGCTCGGCGAGTTCCAGCAGGTAGCCATGGTTGAACCAGGCACGTGCGTCCTCGGGCTTCAGCGCCACCAGGCGCTCTGAATCGGCGAGCGCCAGGCTCAGGCGCTTGTCCTGCGCATGGAGATGGGTACGCGCAGCCAGGGCTTTGGCGTCATTCGGCCATTGTTCCAGCAGGCGGTCGTAGGTGCGGCAGGCACGGTCTGTCATGCCCAACGCGTACCAGAGCATCGCCTGCCACTTGAGAAAGGCATGTGAAAGCAAGTTCATGTGCAGCCCACCATCTGCGCATTGACGCAATAGCTGATCTTTTCGAGGGTCACCACGGCGTAAAGCACCAACAACAGGAAAAACGCGACGAAGGGAACATGCTGATCGGCCACCTTTCGCGGCGTCAGCTTGCGCGCCACCCAGGTGAAAGGTTTGGTGATGACCTTGAACAGTCCGTAGAAGAAGTTGCCGTCACGCCCTTCACCGGCCAGGACGAACAAAACCCCCTGACCCAACAGGGCCAGCAGAGCGATGTACAGAACCAATTGGGCGGCGTTCAGAAAGGCGAGCATTTGTCATTTCTCACAAGTGCTCACATCATGGTCAATGGGCGCTTACCGGTTTCTGACTGAACAGCCCAACCCCGGGCAGACCTCCCTAGGTGTTCCACCTAGAGACACCCCGGCCTCGAACTGCCCTCCCCGCAAACGGGTGAAAGCCCTGTGCGCATAAACCCTGCGCCAGGCCCACGCGGCAGACAGGCCAGCTCGGCCCAATACGGCCGCCAACTCGTGTCGCGCATCCATCAACAGCTCGCATACCATGTGCCCATCCGCACTTGCGCTGCGTGCAGCCTGAGAGCCGCCATGCCCACTGCCCAATCCGTCCGCGCGAAGACCACCCCATCATCGCAGCTGGTGAGCGGCCTGGCACGTCAGCTCGCCGCACACGCGCCATTTGCCCAGATGCAGCCTGATCAGTTGGTCGGGCTGGCCACCGCTGCCACGATGCGTTACTTCGCACCCGATGAGCCGGTGCTGACACCCGCCAGCGGCGCCGTGACGCAGGTGATGTGCGTGATGCAGGGCGGCATCATCGGGCGGCGAGGGCTGGCAGAATCCGCTGGAAACTTCCGCTACGACGAAGGTGACCTGTTCCCGGTGGGCGCCGCACTGGCACGCCGGGCCGTGACGTCTCACTACACCGCCGAAGGCGACACCTTCTGCCTCGCGATTCCGGTGGAGACGCTCGAGACACTGGCTCGCCACAGTGCACCGCTGGCGGATTTCCTCAACCGGCGCATCGTCCAGCTGCTGGACTTGTCCCGCCAGGCCTTGCAGGCCCAGATGGCGTCGCAGACATTGGCCCAGCAGAGCTTTGAAGCCAGCCTCGGCAGCCTCGCACGCCGACAGCCCCTTTGTGTCAGGCCCGACACGCTGCTGCGCGAAGCCCTTGAGCAGATGCAGCAGCAACGGGTCGGTTCGGTGTTGGTGGGTGACGGAACCGGCGCCCCGCTGGGCATCGTCACCCGGCATGACGTGCTCGGCCGGATCACCCTGCCCCAGGTGCCGCTGGACAGCCCGGTGTCGGACGTCATGTCGGCGCCCGTGCTCACCCTGGGTGTTGAACAGACCGTCCAGGACGCTGCCTTGACGATGTCGGCCCACGGCATCCGGCACGTGCCCATCATGGACGGTGAGAAGCTGGTCAGCATCGTCAGCGAGCGCGATCTGTTTGCGCTGCAGCGCCTGTCGCTCAAGCAGGTCAGCAGCGAGCTGCGCTACGCCAAGGACACTTCGGCCCTGCGTGCCGCAGCACCGCAGATCCGCGCCTTGGCGCGCAGCCTGATCGGCCAGGGGGTGCAAGCCCGGCAGCTGACGGCACTGATTTCCCACCTGAACGATGTCCTGGCCGAACGCCTGGTGCAGCTGCTGGCCCAGCAGCACGGTTTGGACATGCAGCGCGCCTGCTGGCTGGCATTCGGCTCTGAAGGGCGGAGCGAACAGACCATCGCCACCGACCAGGACAACGGGCTGGTGCTCGCCGATGACACCACCGCCGATGAACGCCAGCGCTGGCTGGCGATGGCGCTGGACGCCAACGAGGCGCTCGATGCGTGCGGTTACCCGCTGTGCAAGGGCAAGGTGATGGCCTCCAACCCCGACTGCTGCCTCACCCAGCACGAGTGGCTGGCCCGCTTCGACCACTGGATGCAGCACGGTGCGCCGGAGGACCTGCTCAACGCCAGCATCTTCTTTGATCTGCGCGGCATCGCCGGCGCCACCGGGATGGCCGGGCAGCTGCGCACGCACATCGCCGAACACGCCGCGCGCCTGCCCCGCTTCATGAAGCAGCTGGCCTTGAACGCCCTGCGCAGCCGGCCGCCCCTGAACTGGCGGGGCAGTGTGGAAACCCGGGACGTCGACGGCCAGGCGGTTGTCGACCTCAAGCTGCAGGGCACGGCGATCATCGTCGACGCCGCTCGCATCTATGCGTTGGCGTCGGGCATCGCCGCCACCAACACACGCGACCGTCTACAGGCCTACGGGCAAGCCCAGGCGATACCGCCCAGCGAATGGCAGGCCTGGGTCACTGCGTTCGAATTCCTGCAGTCGCTCAGGCTGCGCATCCAGATGGACCCTGAGACCACACGGCCCATGGACAACCCCAACTGTCTGCCGGTGGCTGAACTCAACACCATTGACCAGCGTGTGCTGCGCGACGCGCTGCGCATCGCACGTCAGCTTCAGCAGCGCCTCGAAATGGACTACCAGCGATGACGTGGCGCTGGCCCTGGTCCAACCCCGCCGCGCTGAATGATTCACGCTGGCTGGTCGTGGACGTCGAAACCAGTGGGCTCGACCCCCACGCGGCCGAGCTGCTGGCGATCGCGGGAGTGGCCATCGACATGACCCAGCCTCAGCCCCAGATCCAGCTCAGCGACAGCTTTGCCGTCTTCCTGCGGCCTGCCACGCCAGTGCTCGACAAGGACAACATCCTGCTGCATGGCATTGGCGTGCAAGCACAGCGCGACGGTGTGGAGCCTGCCCAGGCGCTGCGCGACTTCCAGGCCTGGGCGGCGACCTCACCGCTGCTGGGCTATCACAGTGCCTTTGACGAGGTCATGCTGGACCGGGCCTTTGACAAGGCAGGCCTGGCCAAGCCGGACAACCCGTGGCTGGACCTGGCGCCGGTGCTCAGGGAGCTGTGGCACACCAACAGCCACCGGGCACTCGACGACTGGCTTCAGGCATTCGGCATCACCTGCCTGGCTCGGCACCAGGCGGCGGCCGACGCGCTGGCCACCGCACAACTGGCGCTGCTGGCCCTGCGCCGCTGGCAGGAGCGCGGGCACGGGCTGGCCTTTCGCCCGCTGCAGCGGATGGCGCAAAACGCGCGCTGGCTGCACAACTCGGCTTCCTGAGCCTGGCGCAACCCCTGATGTCCGGGGTTGGACGTCCGCCTCACTAGGGATACGCCCTAGGCATCAAGCTGGCGCAAGATGAGCCCTTGTACCCGTATCGCCAGGGCGCAGCCACCCTTTGCGCCACCCCCCGGCCTGCCCACGTTCATGTCCCGATGCCACCGAAAGACCCCGAAGGGCCGACAGGAGATGGCCCTTCGCAGCCACCGCCTGAGCCCGCGCCAGCGCGCGGCGCTCATCCTCGTCAATGGCACGCTGAGCGATGACGAGATCTGTCGGCTGCTGGGGCCGCAGGCCCGTGAGTGGCTGATCGAGCTGGCCTGGAAGAACCTGATCGAGGAAGTTCCCTCCAACGACGGCAATCGCCCGCGGCCGGCACCGAGCCGGCCGCTGCTGGGCTATCAGCGCAACGCCGCCAGACGCTCCCAGGTGTCGACCACCGTATCGGGGTTGAGGGAGATCGACGCAATACCTTCCTGGGCCAGCCACTCGGCAAAGTCCGGGTGATCGCTGGGGCCCTGCCCGCAGATCCCCACGTACTTGCCCGTAGCGCGGCAGGCCGCGATGGCGCGCGAGATCATGGCCTTGACGGCCGGGTCGCGCTCGTCGAAGTCACCGGCCAGCTGCTCGAGACCTGAATCACGGTCCAGCCCCAGCGTGAGCTGGGTCAGGTCATTCGAGCCGATGGACATGCCGTCGAAGTGGTTCAGGAACTGGTCGGCCAGGATGGCGTTGCTGGGCACCTCGCACATCATGATCAGGCGCAGGCCGTTGTCGCCCCGCTTGAGGCCCCGTTCAGCAAGCATCTCAGCCACACGCTCGGCCTGGCGCACGGTGCGCACAAACGGCACCATGATCTCGACGTTGGTCAGGCCCATCTCCGTGCGGACACGTCGCAGCGCTTCGCACTCCATCGCAAAGGCGTCGCTGAACTCGCCGCTGATATAGCGGCTGGCGCCGCGGAAGCCCAGCATCGGGTTTTCCTCGTCGGGCTCGTAGCGGGTGCCACCAATCAGCTTGCGGTATTCATTGCTCTTGAAATCCGACAGGCGCACGATGACCGGCTTGGGCCAGAAGGCGGCGGCGATCGTGGCCACGCCTTCCACCAGCTTGTCCACGTAGAAGGCACGGGGTGAGGCATGGCCACGGGCTACCGATTCGACGGCCTTCTTCAGCTCCGGGTCGACGTTGGGGTAGTCGAGGATGGCCTTCGGGTGCACGCCGATGTTGTTGTTGATGATGAATTCCAGCCGTGCCAGCCCCACGCCTGAATTCGGCATCTGCGCAAAGTCAAACGCGAGTTGCGGGTTGCCCACGTTCATCATGATCTTGATGGGGCAGTACGGCATCTCGCCACGCTTGACCTCGTTGACTTCCGTTTCCAGCAGGCCATCAAAGATGAAGCCGGTGTCCCCTTCGGAGCAGGCCACGGTGACGAGGCTGCCATCGCTGAGCTTCTCGGTGGCGTCGCCGCACCCGACCACCGCGGGAATGCCGAGCTCACGCGCGATGATGGCCGCGTGGCAGGTGCGCCCGCCGCGGTTGGTGACGATGGCGCTGGCCCGCTTCATGACGGGTTCCCAGTTCGGGTCGGTCATGTCGGTGACCAGCACGTCACCGGCCTGGACCTTGTCCATGTCGTTGAGCGAGTGCACCAGGCGCACCCGGCCCGTACCAATCTTCTGGCCGATGGCCCTGCCCTCGGTCAGGATGGTGCCGGTGCCCTTGAGCTTGAAGCGCTGTTCCACCTGGCCTGCCGACTGGCTCTTGACGGTCTCAGGGCGGGCCTGGAGGATGTACAGGCGCCCGTCGGCGCCGTCCTTGCCCCACTCGATGTCCATCGGACGGCCGTAATGCTGCTCGATGATGAGCGCATAGCGAGCGAGTTCGGTCACCTCGGCGTCGTTGAGCGAGTAGCGGTTGCGCTGTTCTGGCGGGGTGTCCACGGTGCGAACCAGCTTGCCCGACGCAGCCTTTTCCTCGTCTGACGCAAACTCCATGCGGATCAGCTTGGAACCGAGCGTGCGGCGGATGACGGCCAGCTTGCCGGCGCGCAACGCGGCCTTGTGCACGTAGAACTCGTCGGGGTTGACGGCGCCTTGGACCACGGTTTCGCCCAGGCCATAGCTGGAGGTGATGAACACCACCTCGGAGAAGCCGCTTTCGGTGTCGATGGTGAACATCACGCCGGCAGAACCCAGGTCAGACCGGACCATGCGCTGGACACCCGCCGACAGGGCCACGTCGTTGTGCGCAAAACCCTTGTGCACGCGGTAGCTGATGGCGCGATCGTTGTAGAGCGAGGCAAACACCTCCTTCATGCGGTGCAGCACGTCGTCGATGCCGCTCACATTCAGGAAGGTCTCCTGCTGGCCGGCAAAGGACGCATCGGGCAGGTCTTCGGCCGTGGCCGACGAACGCACCGCAAACGACGCGCCCGGGTTGTCGGCCGTCAGGCGAGCAAACTCGGCACGGATGGCGGCTTCCAGGTCGGCCGGGAAGGGTGTATCGATGACCCACTGGCGGATTTCGGCGCCCGCTTCGGCGAGGGCGCGAACATCGTCGGTGTCGAGCGTGGCCAGCTTCTGCGCGATCTTCGCGGCCAGGCCGCCATGCGCCAGAAACTGTCGGAAGGCGTGCGCCGTCGTGGCAAAACCGCCGGGCACCCGCACGCCTGTGGCGGCCAGTTGGCTGATCATCTCGCCGAGGGAGGCGTTCTTGCCGCCGACCACCTCGACATCGGTCATTCTCAGGTGTTCAAACGGCACGACCAGGGCGGTCGACAGTGGGGTTGCAGACATGGGAAAGCTCCGTGAAGTAAAAAACCGGCTGCCTTCACACGCCTCACCCGAGGGGTGCGCCCGGGATGGACACAAACGCGCGCCGCAGCCGTTTCTGGCTGTTGGTCGGGGCTGGGCATGGCGTCGCTCATCAGGGGGTGGCAGGATATTGCGGCCGATTGTAGGGAGATCTTTTCTATGATGGCCCCTACTTCACCCCCCTTGGCCACGGCACACCATGCCCAACAGAACGGTCTTTTTTGTCTCAGACGGTACCGGCATCACCGCGGAAACCTTCGGGAACTCCATCCTCGCGCAGTTCGCGGTCAAGCCGCGGCACGTGCGACGGCCCTTCATCGACACCATCGACAAGGCCTGGTCCGTGGTGAAGGAAATCGAGGAGACGGCCCGTGCCGAGGGTGTCAGGCCCATCGCCTTCATCACCCTGGTCAACACCTCCGTGCGCGACGTGCTGACAGGGCCGTCCTGCAAGGCGCTGGTGCTGGACATGATCCGCACCTTCGTCGAGCCGCTCGAGGCAGAGTTCGGCATGACCTCCAACCACCGCGTGGGGCGGTTTTCCGACGCCGCCAAGAGCGAGGAATACAACGAACGCATCGAGGCGATCAACTTCTCCCTGGCCCACGACGACGGGCAGTCAGCACGCAACCTCAACACCGCCGACGTGATCCTGGTGGGCGTGAGCCGCTCGGGCAAGACGCCCACCAGCCTGTACCTGGCGATGCAGCACGGCGTGAAGGCCGCCAACTACCCGCTGATTCCTGAAGACTTTGAACGCGGACGGTTGCCGTCGTCACTGGCGCCCTACAAGGCCAAGTGCTTCGGGCTCACCATCGACCCTGAGCGGCTGTCGCAGATCCGCCATGAACGGCGCCCGGACAGCAAGTACGCGTCTCTGCCCAACTGCCGCTACGAGGTCAGTGCCGCCGAATCGATGATGCGACGTGAAGGCATTGGCTGGCTGTCGTCGACGCACAAGTCGATCGAGGAGATCGCCACCACCATCCTGCGCGACATCAAGCCCGACCGACTGATCTACTGAGCACGCGCTGACAGGGCCCGAGCGCGCCCATCCAGGCGCTGCCGTCAGCCGTGCAGCCGACGCGAGGCCTCGTACAGGCAGATGGCGGCCGCTGCGGCGGCATTCAGAGACTCCTCGCCGCCCGGCTGCGGTATGCAAACCCGCAGCGCGCAGCGGGCCATCAGTGCCTCGCTGACGCCCTGCCCTTCATTGCCAAACACCCAGGCGCATGGCACCGGCAGGGCGGCCACGGGCAGGGGCTGGCCGCCGTGTGAGCTGGTGCTCACCAGCGTCCACGGCAGGGCCATCACGGCTTCGGGTTCAACGCCTTCCACCAGGCGAAGGGCCCCGTGCGCACCCATGCCAGCCCGCAGCACCTTGGGCGACCACAGCGCGGCGGTGCCTCGGATCGCCACCACCTGGGCCACACCCAGGGCTGCGGCGGAGCGCAGGATGCTGCCCACATTGCCGGCGTCCTGCAGACGGTCCAGCACCACGGTCGCCAAGGCAGGATCGATGCCCGGTGACGCCGGCAGGGCGCACAGCCAGCCAATGCCCTGGGCCGCGGGAACGCTCGACAGGCTGGCCCACAGCGCATCGGGGATGCAGATGCTGTCTTCGGCCTGCTGTGCCAGGTGCACCAGGTCGGCCCGCAGGCAGGCACTCTCGGCCAGGACGGCCACGGCCGCGCGTTGCCCTCGCTGTCCGGCCGCGGTGGCCAGGTGCTCACCTTCCAACCAGCACTGGCCCAGCCGCCGGTAGCCGCTGGCGTCGGCGGCCAGCTTCCGCACCCGTTGCACCAGCGCGTTCTGGGCCGATTGCACGAGCCTGGGCGCCGACGCCGTCATGCCCTGCTCTCCTGCTCAAACCCAAGGGGCAGCGGCAGGCTGGACGGCACGGTGCCTGGCGGCAACAGCGCACGCACCGGCGCAAAGCTGCGGCGATGCTCCGGGCTGGGCCCCAGATGCCGCAGCTGCTGCAGGTGCTCGGGTGTCGGGTAGCCCTTGTGCTGGGCAAAGCCGTAGCCCGGCCAGCGCGCGTCCAGCGCCAGGCACCAGCGGTCGCGTGAGACCTTGGCCAGGATCGAGGCCGCCGCAATCTCCGACACCTTGCCATCGCCCTTGACCACCGCCTCGCACGGCATGCTCAGGGGCGGCCGGCGGTTGCCGTCCACCAGCACCCGGGCCGGCAGGATGCGCAAGCCATTGACGGCACGGTGCATGGCCAGCATTGTGGCTTGCAGGATGTTGAACCGGTCGATCTCTTCGGTACTGGCCTGCGCCACGCACACACACAAGGCCTTGGCACAGATCTCGTCGAACAAGCGCTCGCGGGCGGGTTCGGCGAGCTGCTTGGAATCGGCCAGCCCGTCGATCGGCTTGCGGTCGTCCAGGATCACCGCGGCAGCAAAGACGGGCCCTGCCAGCGGCCCGCGTCCGGCTTCATCAACACCCGCAGCCAGGCCCTTGCCCGGCCACAGGTGTGCGGCCGGCACGGGCTTGTCGCGGCGTCGCCGTTCAGGCGTCAATGACTTCTGCGATGGCATCGGCGGCACGTTCGGCGGTGTTTTGGCGCAGCTGGAGGTGAAGGGCTGTCAGGCGTTCAGCCAGTGCGTCACCCCGCGCAGGCTGGTCCAGCCAGCGCAGGGCCTCGTCGGCCAGGGCCTGCGGTGTACAGCGTTCCTGGATCAGCTCCGGCACGATGAACTCACGGCTGAGGATGTTGGGCAGACCCACCCAGGGCTGGTAGGCCATGCGCTTCATCAGGGCCCAGGTCAAGGGGTTCATGCGGTAGGTGATGACCATGGGGCGCTTGAACAGCGCCGCTTCCAGGGTGGCGGTGCCACTGGCGATCAAGGTCAGGTCGCAGGCCGCCAGCGCGCGGTGGGACTGCCCATCCAGCAGCTGCAGGCCGGGCACCTCACCCACGCCCTGCAGCGCAGCGTCCACGGTGGGGCGAAGGCCCGGCACCACGGGCAGCACAAACCGCAGGCCCTGGCGCCGGCGTGCCAGTTCAGCCGCCGCGCGCAGCAGCGTGGGCGCGATGGTCTCGATCTCGGAGCGCCGGCTGCCCGGCAGCAAGGCCACCACGGTCTCAGCGGGCGCCAGCCCCAGCGCCTGACGCGCCGCGTCGCGGGGCACCTCCAGCGGGATGGCATCGGCCAGCGGGTGCCCGACATACGTCGCTGCCACACCATGTTCACGCAGCAGGGCGGGCTCAAAGGGGAACAGGCACAGGACGTGGTCGGCGCTGCGCGACAGCGTCTTGGCACGGCCTCCGCGCCAGGCCCAGATGGACGGGCACACAAAGTGGACAGTCCGGATGCCCGAGGCTTTCAGGCGTGCCTCCAGGCCCAGGTTGAAATCGGGCGCATCGATGCCAATGAAGGCGGTGGGCCGCTCAGCCAGCAGGCGGTCACCCAGCGCGTCACGGATGGCCTTGATGCCGCGGTAATGGCGCAGCACCTCGACATAGCCTCGCACGGCCAGTCGCTCGCTGGGCCACCAGGCCTCCAGGCCCTGGGCGACCATGCGTGGGCCACCGATCCCCTGCGACTGCAGGCCAGGCCAACGCGCCTTCAACCCGCCCATCAGCAGGCCGGCCAGCAGGTCACCCGAGGCCTCGCCGGCCACCATGGCCAGGCGCGGCGGTGCATCAGCAGGCATGGTGTCAGCCCGTGCGGCTAACGCACGATGCCGCGCGTCGAGGCGGCCAGGAAATCCAGCAGGCGGGCGATGTCCTCGTCGGCCTGCGCGTCATCGGGCACGCTTCCCTTCAGCGCGGCAATGGCGTCACGCGCACGTTCCAGCGTCAGACCATCCCGGTACAGCAGCCGGTGCATCTGCTTGACCAGGCCGATGCGCTCCCGCGAAAAGCCGCGTCGACGCAAGCCTTCGATGTTGAATCCGTGCACCCCCAGCGGGTTGCCAGACACCATCATGTAGGGCGGCACATCCTGCGAGACATGGCTCTGGAAACCCGTCATGGCATGGGCACCGATGCGGCAGAACTGGTGGACGCCCGTCAACCCACCGACGATGACCCAGTCGCCCACATGCACGTGGCCCGCCAGCGTGGCGTTGTTGGCCAGGATGGTGCGGTTGCCCACCTGCACGTCATGCGCCAGGTGCACATAGGCCATCACCCAGTTGTCGTCACCCAGCCGCGTGACGCCGGCATCCTGCGCGGTGCCGCGGTTGAAGGTGCAGAACTCGCGGATGGTGTTGCGGTGGCCGATGTGCAATTCAGTGGGCTCGCCGCGGTACTTCATGTCCTGTGGAGCACCGCCCAATGAGCTGTGGCCATGGATGCGGTTGTCGCTGCCGATGGTGGTCGGCCCTTCGATGACGCAATGCGGGCCAATCTGCGTGCCAGCCCCCACACGAACACCCGCCCCGATCACGGCGTAGGCGCCCACCACGACACTGCTGTCGAGTTCAGCGGAGGGGTCGATGACCGCCGTCGGGTGAATCAACACGGCAGGCGTTCCTGACGGAGGAGTCGACTCAGGCATCGGACTCTCAGCTGAGACGACGCATCGCGCACATCAACTCGGCTTCAGCACACATCTCGCCATTGACCGAGGCCTTGCCGGAATACTTGTAGATGCCGGCCTTGGCGCGCAGCAATCTAACGTCCAGGATCAGTTGGTCACCCGGCTCGACAGGCCGCTTGAAGCGCGCGCCATCAATGCCCGCGAAGTAGTAGACGGTGTTGGCATCGGGCAGCTCGCCCAGTGTCTCGAACGACAACACCGCGGCGGCTTGGGCCAGCGCCTCCAGCATCAACACCCCGGGCATCACCGGCCGGTTGGGGAAGTGCCCCGGAAAAAACGGTTCGTTGATCGTGACGTTCTTCAACGCCTTGATCGTGGCGCCCTTTTCCAGTTCCAGCACGCGGTCAACGAGCAGGAACGGGAAGCGGTGCGGCAGCCGCTTGATGACTTCATGGATGTCCAACGTAATCGTGCTCATGGCACTCTCTTTTCCAGTGCACGAATGCGGTCGCGCAGTGCATGCAGTTGTCTCAGGGTTGCCGCATTCTTTTCCCAGGACGCATTGTCGTCGAAGGGAAACACGCCGCTGTACTGCCCCGGCTTGAGGATGGAGCGCGACACCACCGTGGCCGCCGAGATGTGCACATGATCGGCGAGCTCCAGGTGGCCCAGGATGATGGCCCCGCCACCCAGCGTGCAGTGCCTGCCGATGCGGGCGCTGCCGGCAATGCCCACGCAGCCGGCCATGGCGGTATGGGCACCCACCTTGACGTTGTGGCCGATCTGGATGAGGTTGTCGAGCTTGACGCCCTCCTCCAGCACGGTGTCTTCCAGCGCACCGCGGTCGACGCAGGTGTTGGCGCCGATCTCGACGTGGTCGTCAATGCGCACTGCGCCAAGTTGTTCGATCTTGGTCCAACGTCCTGCCTCAGGCGCAAACCCGAAGCCGTCGGCACCGATGACGGCGCCGGCGTGCACCAGTCCCTGGCGCCCGATACGGCAGGCCTCGCCGAGCACCACCCGGGCGCGCAGCTGGGTGCCTTCACCCACCTGGGCACCAGCTTCCACCACCACATGCGGGCCCAGGCTGGCATGCGCGTCGATGCGGGCGTGGGCACCAACGTAGGCCATGGGACCCACCTGCGCGGTGGCGTGCACCACGGCGCCCGGCTCGACGACGGCAGACGGATGAATGCCAGGTAAGCGTGGTGGGCGTACCTGCTGTGCCCACCATTGGGTCAACCGTGCAAAGGCCAGGTAGGGGTCTGAGTGCAGCAAGGCGGCACGACGGCCCACCACTGCATCGCGCCAGGCCGGTGCAACGATCACGCAGCCGGCGGCTGAGGTGTCCAGCTGGGCCCGGTACTTCGGGTTGGCCAGGAAGGACAGCGTCTGTGCGTCGGCGTGTTCCAGTGTGCCCAGGCGCAGGATGGGGGTGCTGCCGTCACCCAGAAGCTCTGCCTGCAGAAGCTCTGACAGGGCACGGGCGTCGGTGATGACCTCGCCCATGCTGCAGCCCCAGACCCTGGCTCAGCACCCAGCGGCGCGGCTCAGCGCGCCGGGCCGTTGAGGACGCGGATGACCTTGTCGGTGATGTCCACGCGAGGGCCGGCCATCACGACCGCCTGGTCTTGCAGGATCAGGTCAAACTTTTCGGCTTCGAAGATTTGCCGGATGGCGCGGTTGGCGCGCTCAACGATGGACGCCAGTTCCTCGTTCTTGCGCTGGTTCAGGTCTTCCTGGAACTCCCGGCGCTTGCGCTGGAGATCACGGTCCTGTTCGATCAGCTCGCGCTGCCGCCGGTTCTTCTCGGCCTCGCTGAGCGTGGGGCCGTCCTTGTCCAGCTTGTCGGCCGCGGCCTTCAGGCGGGCGGCCTGGTCGTTGAGTTCCTTTTCGCGCCGGCCAAACTCCGTTTCGAGCTTGGTCTGCGCGGCCTTCGCCGGGGCCGCTTCACGCAGCACCTTTTCGCTGTTCACGTACCCGATCTTCAATTCCTGCGCCAGGGCAGGCACGGCAGCTACCACCAAAGCGACGCTGGCGACAAGGGTACGAATGGTGATCATGTTCAAAAGGCAGTGCCGATCTGGAATTGGAACTTCTGGATTCTATCTGTGGGCTTGGCCTGGATCGGATTGCCCCAGCTGAGCTTCAACGGGCCCACCGGGGAGATCCAACTCAAGCCAAGGCCCGCTGAGGACCGAAGGCTGTCACCCGTGATCTTCTCCGATTCGCGCCAGACATTGCCGGCATCAGCGAAGGCAAAGATGCGCAACGACTTGTCATTGCCGGTACCCGGTACCGGGAAATACAGCTCGGCATTGATGTTGAACCGCTTGGCGCCACCGATGAAGGCACCCGTCGGGTCAATCACGCCCAGCGAACCCTGCTCGAAGACACGCACCGAACCCAACCCGCCGCCGTAGAAGTTCTTGAACAGCGGGAACGGTTTGCTACCAAAACCCTTGCCCCAGCCGAGCTCGGTATTCAGGCCAAACGACATCTTCAGCGGCAGCGGCCAATACTGCTGCCACTGCAGGTTGCTGCGAAGGTAGCGGACATCACCGGCAATGCTCCACTCAACGTTCACACGGTAGTACCGACCACGGGTGGGTGTCAGTACGCTGTCTCGCTGATCGCGCTGCCAGCCGAGTGTCAAGGGGAAAGCCGTGCTGCTGGCACCGTAGAGCTCGCGGTAGAGGAAGTAGCTGTTCGGAATGGCCGTCGCGGCCTTGATGTCGGTGCGCTCGGCGCCAATGCCGAAGAACACGGTATCCGATTCCGAGAAGGGAACCCCAAAGCGGATGGCGGCCCCCGGCGTGGCCAGCTGGTACTGGTTGCCCAGGCTGTTGTAGGGCTTGCTGGTGCGGTAGAACACATCGATGGCTCGGGAGATACCGTCAACCGTGAAGTACGGATCCACCGTGCTGATCAGCGCCGACCGGTTGTTCTTGCTGGTGTTGACCTCGAAGCCCAGGTAGTTGCCGGAGCCAAACACGTTGTCCTGCTTCAGCGAGGCGGTGAACGACAGGCGGTCAGCCGTCGAGTAACCAGCACCCACCAGCAGGTTGCCCGTGGCACGCTCCTCGACGGTCACCATCAGGTCGACCAGGTCAGGCTGGCCGGCCACCTCCACCGTCTCGATGTTGACGTCCTTGAAGTAGTCGAGCCGCTTGACACGGTCCACCGACAGCTTGATGCGGTTGGCGTCGTACCAGGACGATTCCAGCTGACGGAACTCACGGCGAATGACTTCGTCGCGGGTGCGCGAATTGCCGGCCATCTCGATGCGGCGGACGTAGACACGGCGCTGCGGGTCGGCCGTCAGCACCACCACCACCTGACCATTGGTACGGTCGACTTCCGGCCGGGCATCCACACGGGCAAACGCGTAGCCGAACGTGCCAAAGCGATCCGTGAATACACGCGTGGTGGCGTTGACGTCTTCACCCCGGTAAGCCTGCCCCGGCTTGATGCGGACCAGTGCCTTGAACTCGTCTTCGCGGCCCAGGTACTGGCCTTCAAGCCGAACGCCGGTCACGTTGTAGCGCTGGCCTTCGGAGACGGAAATCGCGATGTCGATGCTCTGCTTGTCCGGCGAGATCGTGACCTGCGTGGACTCGACTTGGAATTCCAGGTAGCCGTTGTTGAGGTAATGCGCCCGAAGGGTTTCCAGATCCGCATTCAGCTTGACGCGGGAATAACGGTCTGATTTGGTATACCAGGTGAGCCATCCCCCCGTGGTGAGGTCCATCAGTGACAGCAGCGAGGACTCGCTGAACACCTTCGTCCCGATGATGCGGATGTCGCGGATCTTGGCGGCGTCACCCTCGCTCATCGTGAAGGTGACATTGACCCGGTTGCGCTCCAGCGGGGTGATGGTGGTCACCACCTCGGCACCGTACAGGCTCCGCGAAAGGTACTGCCGCTTGATTTCCTGTTCGGCCTTGTCCACCAGTGCGCGGTCAAACGGCAGGCCTTCACCGATGCCGGCATCTTTCAGCGACTTCAGCAGGGTGTCCTTGTCGAACTCCTTCAGGCCGGCAAAGTCGACCGTCGCAATGACCGCGCGTTCATCCACCACCACCACGACGATCTGCCCGTCGATCTCGATGCGAACGTCCTTGAACAAGCCGGTCGCAAACAGGGCTCTGAGCGCCAGCGCAGCCTTCTCGTCGGTGTAGGTGTCACTGATGCGAAAGGGCAGCGCCGCAAAGACAGTGCCAGGATCAGCCCGTTGCAAGCCTTCGATGCGGATGTCCTTGATGGGGAAAGGCTCTACCGCATGGGCCAAGGGTGCCGCTGCCGCGAGTGCGACCGCCACCACGGTGGCCGTCGCGTGCAGCCGACCATCAAATCGGAAAGGAATCATCAGCGTTCAGTGCAGGCCCAACAAGCGGGCAACGTCGTTGAAGAGGGCGACCGACATCATCACCAGCAGCACTGCGATACCCCCGCGCTGCAAACGGTCGAGCCAAAGGTCCGGCACGGCACGTCCGGTTACTGCCTCAAAAAGATAATACATCAGGTGTCCGCCGTCGAGCATCGGCAGCGGGAGCAGGTTCAGGACACCCAGACTCACGCTCACCAGTGCCAGAAAGCCCAGGTAGAAGGCCAGGCCCTGCTGGACCGATTGCCCTGCGGCATCGGCGATGGTGATGGGCCCGCTGAGATTCTTCAGCGAGGCTTCGCCGATGAGCATGCGGCCAATCATCTTGACCGTCAGTGCCGACATCTCCCAGGTCTTGTCCCAGCCGGTGACCAAGGCTTCCAAGGGGCCCTTGCTCACCAGCACCATCTCGGGCTGCTGACCGACAAACGCGTCGATGCGGCCCACCGGCAGCGCGTCAGGCCCTTGTGCGGTGACCACGCGTGGCGTCACCGCGAGGTTCATGGTGCGACCGGCGCGTTCCAGGGTCCAGGCCATCGGGACGGGCTGACTGTCCTTCACGGCGGCGCGGATTCGGTCGCGCAGCGACTGCGCGTCCGCCACCACGACACCATCCACGGACACGACACGGTCACCCAGCTGCAGACCTGCCGCAGCGGCCGGCCCCTCGGCCTTGACCTCGCCAATCACCGGGTCGGCAAAGGGTGCACCCAGGCCCAGCCTGCGCATCAGCTGAGCGTCGACATCACGCGCCTGCAAGGAGGCCGTGTCCAGCACGAGGGTTCGCCGGCCTCGCCCTTCACGGTCGGTGACGCTGAGGTGCAGCGTGCGCGACGCCAGCGTCGCCTGTGTGGCCTGCCAGCGCAGGTCGCTCATCGACTCGATGGGCTGCCAATCCTGGCCATCCATCGACCATTCGCGCACCCAGTCGCCGGTGCGCAGTCCTGAACGTTCGGCCACGCTGCCAGCCACCGGTGCGCTCAGGATGGCCTTGGGCTCCGAGATGCCAACCCACTGGGCCGCGGCGTACAAGAGCACCGCCAGGGCCAGGTTGGCCAGAGGCCCGGCGGCCACGACCGCGGCGCGCTGCCACAGCGGACGCCGGTTGAACGCCCGTTCAAGTTCCGAGGGGGCGACATTGCCTTCACGTTCGTCGAGCATGCGCACATAGCCGCCCAGCGGTATCGCCGCCAGCGTGAACTCGGTGTTGTCCGGACCCCAGCGGCGGCTCCACAGCGCCTTGCCAAAGCCGACGGAAAACCTGAGCACCTTGACGTTGCAGGCGACCGCCACGCGGTAGTGGCCGTACTCGTGCACCACGATGAGCACGCCGAGCGTCACCACAAAGGCCAGGAGCGTGGTGATCACAGACGGCACTCCTCGGCCAGTGCCAGGGCGGCGCGCCGCGCCAATGCATCGAGTTCAAGCAGCCCTTGGATGTCAGAGGCCGGCTGAAGCCGCGCGTACAGCGTGTCCAGCGTGAGCCGGTTGATGCGATGAATGGCGGTGAACGGCACCCGTTCGTCCAGGAACGCTGCCACAGCCACCTCATTGGCGGCATTGAGCACCACGCTGCCACCTTCCGGCCCTCGCAGCACCTCATACGCCAGGTGAAGCCCAGGGAAGCGCTTCTCGTCGGCCTCTTCGAATGTCAGCGCCGACAGGCTGAGGAAGTCCAGGGCCTGTGCGCCCGAGGTGATGCGCTCGGGGTACGACAGGCCGTAGGCGATGGGAACGCGCATGTCGGGTGTGCCCAGCTGGGCCAGCACGGAGTTGTCGCGTGACACCACCATGGAGTGGATGATGCTCTGCGGGTGAATCACCACCCGAATGCGCTCTGGCGGGAGGTCGAACAACCAGCGCGCCTCGATGACCTCCAGCGCCTTGTTCATCATGGTGGCCGAGTCCACGGAGATCTTGCGGCCCATGACCCAGTTGGGGTGTGCGCAGGCCTGGTCGGGCGTCACAGCCGACAGACTGGCGGGGTCACGGGTTCTGAACGGGCCACCAGAGGCCGTCAGCACGATGTGGTCGATGAACGTTGGCCACTGAGCCCGGTCCAGTGGAAGGCACTGGAAGATGGCCGAGTGCTCGCTGTCGATGGGCAGCAGCTGCGCGCCACCCTCGGCCACGGCCCGCATGAACACGGCCCCGCCCAGGACCAGCGCTTCCTTGTTGGCCAGCAAAAGCCGCTTGCCCGCGCGCGCTGCGGCCATGCAGGGCGCCAGCCCTGCCGCGCCAACGATGGCGGCCATCACGCTGTCGGTGTCCGGGTGGGACGCCACGTCCGACAAGGCCTGTTCACCCACCAGGACTTCGGTGCGCACACCCGTCCCGGAGAGCCGTTCCCGCAGCACCTGCGCCGTGGCATCGGTCGGCACGACGGCGTAACGTGGCCGATGGACGCGGCACTGCTCGGCCAGCTCGTCGACCCGGCGCTGGGCCGACAACGCAAAGGCCTCGAAGCGGCCCGGGTGACGCTGGATGACATCCAGCGTGTGGGCGCCGACAGAGCCCGTCGAGCCCAGCACAACCACCCGCTGTGGTGCGGAAACATTCATGAGAACACGACCCCGTTCAGCTGACGCCCCAATGGCCGAAGGCCATGGCCACCGGCAATGTTGGCAACAGCGCGTCAACCCTGTCCAGCACACCGCCATGTCCCGGCAGCAACCGGGACGAATCCTTGGCGCCGGCCGCCCGCTTCACCAGCGACTCGACAAGGTCGCCCACCACGCTCATGCCCACCAGGGCGAGCAGCATCAGCGTGCCCAGCACCGTTCCGGCCTGCTGCCACAGCAGGCCAAACAGGCTGGCACCCACGCGCTCACCTTGCAGCTCCACCGTGAGCCAGATGCCCGCCATCAGCAGCACCCCGATGGCACCGCTGTAGACACCTTCCCAGCTCTTGCCTGGGCTGATGGTGGGCGCCAACTTGCGCCGGCCAAAGCGTCGGCCGCCAAAGTACGCGCCGATGTCCGCGACCCAGACCACACACAGGGTGGACACCAGGAACACCAGACCCCAGGACTTGGCGCTGGCCAGGGCCATCCAGGCCACCCACAGCGCCCCAATGCCAAACAGCCACCGCAGCGTGCGCGGCAGACGTGGCCAGCCGGATGGGCCAGCCTTCAACGCCCATGCGCCACCCAGCACCCAGCAGGCGGTCGCCACCCACCACAGCGCGGCCGGCGCTGCCCGCGTCCAGCCGACCATCCAGCCCAACACGCAGCCCGCCGCCACCAACGCGCCACCGGCCAGCGATGCGGCCATCCCATAACCGTTGAGGCGGCCCCACTCCCAGCCCGCAGCCGCCAGCAACAGCAGGGTGAAGGCCAGAAACGGCCACTCGATGGACAGCCACAACGTGGGCAGCAGCAGCCCCAGCAGCACCACGGCTGTGACGATGCGCTGCAGCAGCATCGTGGCCAACCTCAGGCGTGGGCGACAAGCGGCGCAGGCCGCAAGCCACCGTAGCGACGGTCGCGGGCCGCATAGGCCGCCAGTGCGCGGTCGATCTCCTCTTTCCCGAAATCAGGCCACAGGCAATCGGTGAAGAACATCTCGGCATAGGCGGTCTGCCAGAGCAGGAAGTTGCTGATGCGCAATTCACCACCCGTGCGGATGAACAGGTCCAGTTCGGGCGCATACGACAGGGCGGTATAGCGCCCCAGGGTCTCTTCATTGACCTCCGACGGCGGGACACCTTCGCGCAGCAGGCGCTGGCAGGCCTGAACAATGTCCCAGCGGCCGCCGTAGTTGAAGGCCACCGACAAGGTGATGCGCGAATTGCCTTCGGTGACGGATTCAGCCTGCTCCCAGGCATCTCGCAGCTTCTGGGAGACCGTCTCGCGGTTGCCGATGATGCGGATGCGAATCCCATCGGCCGCCATCTTGGTGAGGTACTTCGACACCGCCACCAGCACCAGGCCCATCAGCCCGGAGACTTCATCCTCAGGCCGCTTCCAGTTTTCCGAGGAAAAGGCGTAGACCGTCAGGTACTTGACGCCCCGGTCGGCAAAGTGGTTGACCACCTTCACCAAGGTATCGACCCCGGCCTTGTGCCCGAAAAAGCGAGGCATGAAGCGCTTCTTGGCCCAGCGCCCGTTGCCATCCATGACGATGGCCACGTGCTGGGGAATGTCCTGCTGAGCAACCGACGACATGGTGTGGGTGTGTGGTGAGGGGCTGCCGGAGCAGAGTTCGCCTTTGACGGGGCGCAAAAAGGGACGGGCGCGTGCTGTACAGCAACCGGGCCGTCAGACGGCCATGATCTCGCCTTCCTTGCTGTGAACCAGGCGATCAACTTCGGTGATGACGCGGTCCGTCAGGCGCTGCACCTCTTCCTGCGCGCGGCGTTCCTCGTCCTCCGAGACCGCCTTGTCCTTGAGCAACTTCTTCAGTTGTTCGTTGGCCTCGCGGCGCAGGTTGCGCACAGCCACCTTGCAGTCTTCGCCCGCATGCCGAACCACCTTGGTGAGGTCCTTGCGGCGCTCTTCGGTGAGTGCGGGCATGGGCACGCGAAGCAGATCGCCCTGCGACGAGGGGTTCAAGCCGAGGTCTGATTCGCGAATGGCCTTCTCGATCTTGGACCCCATGCCCTTTTCCCAGGGCTGGACGCTGATGGTTCGAGCGTCCAGCAAGGACACATTGGCCACCTGGCTGATCGGCACCATGGAGCCGTAGTAATCCACCTGGACCTGGTCCAGGATGCCCGGGTGCGCCCGCCCGGTGCGGATCTTCTGGAGTTCAGCCTTGAAGGACTCGATGGACTTGCCCATCTTTGTCTCGGCGTTCTTGCGGATGTCGGAAATCGTCATGGTGGCAATCTCGGGCGGTCAACACGACCGCATGCGGCCCTGGGGCCAGTGGTCAAACGTGTACCAGCGTGCCTTCGTCCTCGCCCTGGACAACCCGCTTGAGGGCGCCGGGCTTGAAGATCGAGAACACCTTGATCGGCAGGCGCTGGTCACGGCACAGCGCAAAGGCCGTGGCGTCCATCACCTGCAGGTTCTTGGCAATGGCCTCGTCGAAGCTGATGGTGCTGTAGCGGGTGGCCGTCGGGTCCTTCTTGGGGTCGGCGGAGTAGACGCCGTCGACCTTCGTCGCCTTCAGGACGATCTGTGCACCCATCTCAGCGCCTCGCAGCGCGGCGGCGGTGTCGGTGGTGAAGAACGGGTTGCCGGTGCCGGCCGCAAACACCACCACCTTGCCCTCTTCGAGGTACTGCAGCGCCTTGGGCCTGACATAGGGCTCGACCACCTGGTCGATGCTGATGGCCGACATCACACGTGCCGTCATGCCCTCCTGGCGCATGGTGTCGGCCAGGGCCAGGGAGTTCATCACTGTGGCGAGCATGCCCATGTAATCGGCCGTGGCACGGTCCATCCCGACAGAGCCGCCAGCGACACCCCGAAAGATGTTGCCGCCGCCGATGACCACCGCCACCTCACAACCCAGCGCGGTCACTTCGCGCACTTCCTGAACCATGCGGACGATCGTGGCACGGTTGATGCCGTAGGCATCGTCGCCCATCAGGGCCTCACCGGAGAGCTTCAAGAGGATGCGCTGGTACGCGGGCATTCGGGGTCCTGCTGTGTCGGAAAAATTTGGCCTCAAGTGTAAGCCGGGGCGCCTGTGCGCCCCGGTACTTCCATCGCTTTCAAGGGGCCCGGTGGGCTCCCCCAGGCTCAGGCGCCCTTGGCCGCCGCCACCTGGGCCGCCACTTCGGCAGCAAAGTCGTCGACCTTCTTCTCGATGCCCTCACCCACGACATACAGGGTGAAGCCCTTCACGGCAGTGCCCGTGGCGCTCAGGTAGGCGGCCACGGTCTGCTTGCCGTCGGCAGCCTTCACAAAGACCTGATCCAGCAGCGACACTTCCTTGAGGAACTTCTGGACCGAGCCTTCAACCATCTTGGCGACGATCTCTGCCGGCTTGCCCGATTCCGCGGCCTTCTCGGCGGCGATGCGGCGTTCCTTGTCGACCAGATCGGCCGGCACGTTGGCGCCCGACAGCGCAGCCGGCTTCATGGCGGCGATGTGCATGGCGGCGTCCTTGGCGGCCACGTCGCTGCCCTCGAACTCGACCATCACGCCGATGCGGGTGCCGTGCAGGTAATGGGCCAGTTGGCCACCGCCCGCATAGCGCTTGAAGCGGCGGATGGTCATGTTTTCGCCGATCTTGCCGATCAGGCCCTTGCGCACGTCCTCGACGGTTGGCCCGAAGCCTTCCATGGCCAGCGGCATCAGCGACAGCGCTGCCACATCGGCCGGGTTGCCCGAGGCCACCAGGGCGGCACACGACTTGGCAAACGCGAGGAAGGTCTCGTTCTTGGAGACAAAGTCGGTCTCGCAGTTGATTTCCAGCAGGGCGCCGGTGCTGCCGTCGACGGCAGCCGCGACCACGCCTTCAGCCGTGATGCGTGAGGCGGCCTTGCCGGCCTTGTTGCCCAACTTGACGCGCAGGATCTCCTCGGCGCGACCCATGTCGCCCTCGGCCTCGGTCAGTGCCTTCTTGCACTCCATCATCGGCGCGTCAGTCTTCGCGCGCAGCTCTGCCACCATGCCGGCGGTGATTGCAGCCATGTCGTTACTCCTTGTTCAATGCATCGGGCGGCGGGCGCAACCGGATCTGCCGGCCACGCAGGCGCCGCCCGCGGGATGTTGGTGAGGTGGGTTCGGTCAGGCCAGGCACAAAGCCTAACCCTTCAGATCAGGCGCCTTCCTGAACCTCGACAAATTCGTCGCCTTCGCTCGCGGCGGCCACGACTTCAGTGGTGGCGTTGGCCTTGCCTTCCAGCACGGCATCGGCCACTGCACGGGCGTACAGCGCCACGGCCTTGGCCGAGTCGTCATTGCCTGGGATGACGTACTGGATGCCCAGAGGGGAGTGGTTGGTGTCCACCACGCCAATCACGGGAATGCCCAGCTTGTTGGCCTCGGCCACGGCAATCTTGTGGTAGCCGACGTCGATGATGAAGATGGCGTCAGGCAGGGCATTCATTTCCTGAATGCCGCCGATGTCCTTCTCGAGCTTGCTCAGCTCGCGGTCAAACATCAGCGCTTCCTTCTTGATCATGCTCTCGGTGCCGGCGTCACGGGTGGCCTGCATTTCCTTGAGCTTCTTCAGCGAACCCTTGACCGTCTTGAAGTTGGTCAGCATGCCGCCCAGCCAGCGCTGGTCGACAAAGGGCATGCCAGCGCGCAGCGCTTCCTGCGCAACGACCTCACGGGCCTGGCGCTTGGTACCGACCATCAGGATGGTGCCGCGACGGCTGGCCAGCTGGCGGATGAACTTCATCGCGTCGTTGAAGAGCGGCTGCGTCTTCTCGAGGTTGATGATGTGGATCTTGTTGCGATGGCCGTAGATGTACGGGGCCATCTTGGGATTCCAGAAGCGCGTCTGGTGTCCGAAGTGGACACCGGCTTCCAGCATTTCACGCATGGAGACAGTCATGATTACTCCGAAGGTTGGGTCTCAAATTCGGGCTTGAATCAGGCACCCCCACCAGGCTCAACCGGCGCATGTGCACATCAGGTTGGGCTTCATGAAAGGGTGTCCGACACCGTTCGGTTGCCGAATTCGCCAGTTCCAGCAGGCGAAGGTGCCATCGCACAGAGGGGAGTGAGTTCTCATGAGCGACCGCGTCTTCACGTTGCTGCGTTGTTTATGCCGCACTGCACAGCCAGCCAGGACACACCTTTTGTGCGCGTCTTGAGCGTTGTCGGGCCTGCATCGCTGAGAATTCGAGGTTCCAGCTGACTGGTATCCAAGCATTCGCCAGCACGCTTGAGTGCGCAGAAGCACCCAGATTTAACTGGGAACTGACTGAGCCCTCATTAACCCGACACTCGCCGGCAGCATTCAGCAAAACCGCGAGATTCTAACACGCCACAGGCACACCAGGGCCCATGCAGCCCGCGGGGCCCGGGCAGGCAGGAGTTGTTGCATTGCGCATCGCGGTCATCGGCGCCGGAATCATCGGCGTCACCACGGCTTACGAGCTGGCGGCTGACGGCCATGAGGTCGTGGTCTTCGAGCGACGCCAGTCGGTCGCCACCGAATCGAGCTTCGCCAACGCAGGCGTCGTGGCACCCGGGTATGTGAGCCCCTGGGCCGCCCCCTGGATGCCGATCAAGGCGCTGGGTGGGCTGCTGTCGCCGGACAGCGCCGTGCGTTTCGGCTCGGGCACGCTTGGCATGCCCGGCTGGATGTTGCGGTTTCTGGCCGCCTGCACCCACTCGACGCACCAGCTCAATCGGCGGCGCATGCAGCGCCTGGCCATCTACAGCCGCGAACGGCTGGAGGCATTGACGCTGGTCCACGGCCTGGAGTACGACCTGCGCAAGGGCTACATGACCCTGCTGCGCAGCAAGACCGACACCGCGCGGGTATCCAAGGGCCTGCCGGTGCTGCAGGAACTGGGTGTCGAGCACCAGTTGCTCGGGCCTCAGCAGGCCCGTGAGATCGAGCCGGCACTCAGCCCGCACACCCCGCTGCACGCCGCGCTGTGGCTGCCCCACGATCTGGTGGGCAACTGCCGGCAGTTTGCCCACGCGATCAAGTCCAGGGCCCAGGAACGGGGCGCCACGTTCCGTTTTGGCACCGACATCACCAGCTTGGTCAACCCCGGTCAGCGGAATTCGGGGCTGCGGATCAGCTGGCGAAGCCCGGACGACGCACCGAAGTCCCGCCCGCGAGGCGAGGAAACCTTTGACGCCGCGGTGCTCTGCACGGGCCAGGTACCGGCGGCGTTGGCGCGCAGTGTGGGTGCACGGCTGCCAACCGCGTCGATCTGGGGCTACTCGTTGACCGCGCCCGTCCGCCAGCGCGACGGTTCACCCGACCCTGGCCCCCGCAGTGGCGTGATGGACGAGCGCTACAAGGTATCGATCACCCGGCTGGGCCAGCGCGTCCGGGTGGCGGGCATTGCCGAGCTGGGCACAGCGGCCGATGTGCTGGGTGACGCCCCGCTGCGCACGCTCTACAAGGTCCTCGAAGACTGGTACCCAGGCGCCGCTGAACTGGCCAAGGTGCAGCACTGGAAGGGCGCTCGCCCCATGCTGCCCGACGGTCCGCCGGTGATCGGCCGCGCACCGCTGCCAGGTCTGTGGCTCAACCTGGCCCATGGCGGCAGCGGCTGGGCACTGTCCTGCGGCAGTGCCCGCCTGGTGGCCGACCTGCTCGGCGGGCGCAGCCCTCAGATCGACCCAGAAGGCCTGGGCCTGGAGCGGTTGCGGTGAACGGCAAACAGGGCGCGATGCTGCGGCGTGCCGTGTCACGGAGCAAGTCCATGGTGGGCCTCACAAGGGGACGACGGTGATCATCCAGCGTGTGCTTCCAGCGCGCCGCCACCAGGCCTTGCACAGCGTTGCGTCATCGCGGCTCATCGAACAGGCGTCGGCCGCCGCCCTGCCCCCGGGCACCTTGATGCGGCGGGCCGGCCTCGCGGTGGCTCGGTGGGTGCGCGCACTGCATCCGCAGGCGCGGCACATTTGGGTGGCTGCAGGGCCGGGCGGCAACGGCGGAGACGGCCTGCACGCCGCGGCTGAGTTGGCCGCCTGCGGCCATCGGGTGACCGTCTGGTGGATGCCCGGCCCAGCGCCTTGGCCGACCGACATCGCCGAGGGACGGCAGCGCGCCCAATCGGCCGGCGTTCGGTGGGTCGAACCTGACTACGCCGCCGAGCACGACCCGTACCCCGCAGACGACCCGCCCGATCTGGCCCTGGACGCCCTGCTCGGCCTGGGCTGCAGCCGCGCGCCCACCGGCCCGATGGCGCTGGCCGTGAAGCGTCTGCAACAGCTCAGGGCCGTTGGTTGCCCGGTGCTGTCGGTGGATGTGCCCTCTGGCATGAGCGCCGACACCGGCATGGCCTGGGGCGAGCCCTGCGTCCAGGCCGATGAGACCCTCAGCCTGCTGACGCTGAAGCCCGGCCTGTTCACCGGGCAAGGCCGGGCCCTGTGCGGCCACCTCTGGTTCGCAGACCTCGGCAGCACATCGCACTGGCCCGTTGGTCAGGCTGCCAGCGCCTGGCTGAGCGGCGGGCCCTGGCACGAAGCCCAGCGCACGGATGTCCTGCATGACCGCCACAAGGGCAGCTTCGGCGATGTCCTGATCATCGGGGGTGCGCCGGGCATGCTGGGTGCGGCGCGCCTGGCCGCGCATGCCGCGCAGGCCGCGGGTGCTGGCCGGACGTTGGTCAGCCTGCTGGACCCGCTCGCCCCCAGCGGGGACGTCACACGTCCGGAGTGGCTGTGGGTCGACCAGGCCTGGCGCTGGGAGGCGCGAGACCTGGCCCGAACCACCGTGGTCTGTGGCTGCGGGGGCGGCGACGCCGTGGCCGATGTGCTGCCGGCCCTGCTGGCGCAGACCCACGCCCTCGTGCTGGACGCCGACGCACTCAATGCGATTGCTGTCGCACCCGAACTGCAGACGCTGCTGGCCGACCGCGCCAGCCGAGGCCATACCACCGTGCTGACACCGCATCCCCTGGAGGCCGCCCGCCTTCTGGGCGTGCACACCCAGGACATCCAGCGCGACCGCCTCAAGGCAGCCGCCAGCCTGGCCGAGCGCTACCGCAGCGTCACATTGCTCAAGGGCTCGGGTTCCGTGATCTGTGTGCCGGGACAGCCAGCGTGGGTGAATAGCACCGGCAACGCCGCACTGGCGCATGGCGGCAGCGGCGATGTGCTAGCCGGCTGGATTGGCGGCCTGATGGCCCGCTGGCGTGGCTCACCGGGTGATGGCGGGCCGACCGGTGTCTGGGCGCTGGCCCTGCGGTGCACGTGCGCTGCAGCCTGGCTGCATGGGGCTGCTGCCGACCAATCACCGCTGGAGGCCTCGCGCGCGCTCGACCTGGTGTCTGCCATGCACCGGCTGGCAGGCGACGGCACGGCGCTCGTGCGGGCCTGATGCCCGCTCAGCGCTTCTTGCGGCTTGCGCGCTTGGCGCCCTCCTGCGCGGATGGGCTGCGACCCGACTTCTTGGCACCGGCGGCCTTGCCTGGGGCGCGTGCCGTCGAGCGCGCGGTGCTCTGACGGGCCTTCCTGGCGCCCGCGCGGGCTTGCCTGTCCTGCTGCTGGATGGCTTGCAGCTCGGCCTCGGCGGAGCTTCCTGGCGCCACCGTGCCGCGGGCACCTGAACCCGCCTCACCCACGGGTGCGTCTGCCGCTGGCGCCCCCGCGCGACCGCTCCTTGTGCGGGTCAGCAGGCGTTCGCCATCCGCCTCGCGGACCAGCCGGAAATCGATGCGCCGGCCATCCAGGTCAACCCGGCTGACCTGCACCCGCAGCGCGGTCCCCACGGCGTATCGCATGCCACTTCGCTCGCCGCGGAGCTCCTGGCGGAGTTCGTCGAACTTGTAGTACTCGCCGCCCAGCTCGGTGATGTGCACCAGGCCGTCGACATACAGTTCATCCAGCGTGACAAACACGCCAAACGCTGCCACCGACGACACCGTGCCCGAATACTCTTCACCGAGGTGCTCGCGCATGAACTTGCACTTCAGCCAGGCCTCGACGTCGCGCGAGGCCTCGTCGGCCCGTCGTTCGCAGGCACTGGTGTGTGCACCGGCGATTTCCCAGGGTGTCAGATCCTTCGCGGCCTTGGGGGCTGCGCGCGATGGCTTGGCACCGCGCCGCAACGGCGCCTCCGCCATCTTGCCGATCGGCTCGAACAGGTACTTCTTCTTGGACAGAACCGCCTTGATGGCGCGGTGGACCAGAAGATCCGGGTAGCGCCGGATCGGGCTCGTGAAGTGGGTGTAGGCGGTATAGGCCAGACCGAAGTGTCCGTTGTTGACGGGGGTGTAGACGGCCTGCTGCATCGAACGCAGCAGCATCTGGTGAATCTGCACCGCGTCGGGGCGGTCGTGGGTCGCCTTGGCAATGGCCTGCAGCTCCCCGGGCGTGGGCTCGTCACTCAGGCTGAACCCCAGGCCCAGTGCCTTCAGGTAGTTCTGCAGCGCCAGACGCTTCTCGGGTGTGGGGCCCTCATGCACCCGGAACAGCGCTGGATGATTACTCTGCTGCAGGAACTCGGCGGAACACACGTTGGCGGCCAGCATCGATTCCTCGATCAGGCGGTGCGCCTCATTGCGGGTGCGCGGCACGATGCGCAGGATGTGCCCAGCGTCGTCACAGACGATCTGCGTCTCGGTGGTCTCGAAGTCCACCGCTCCACGCCGTGCGCGCTGCTTCAGCAACGCGCGGTAGACCTCATGCAGGTGGATCAGGTGCTCCACCAGCGGCCCCCGCTTGGCGGCCTCAGGGCCCCGGGTGTTGGCCAGGATGGCCGCGACTTCCGTGTACGTGAAGCGCGCCTGAGAGTGCATCACCGCCGGGTAGAACTGGTAGGCCTCGATCTCGCCATCGGCGCGCACCACCATGTCGCAGACCATGCACAGACGGTCCTGGTTGGGGTTCAAGGAGCACAGGCCGTTGGAGAGCTTCTCGGGCAGCATCGGGATGACGCGGCGCGGGAAATACACCGAGGTGGCCCGCTCGTAGGCATCGGCGTCCAGGGGCTCGCCAGGCTTCACATAGTGGCTGACGTCGGCGATGGCTACCAGCAGGCGCCAGCCCTCCTGAGCCTGACGGCCGCGGCCCCAGCGATAGGGCTCGCAGTACACCGCGTCATCGAAGTCGCGGGCATCTTCACCATCGATGGTGACCAGCGCGACATCCCGAAGGTCAACCCGGTGACGAAGGTCGGTGGCGCGCAAGGCGTCGGGCAGGGCCGCGGCCTGGGCCAGGGTCGCCGGCGAGAACTGGTGCGGGACCGCGTACTTGCGCACCGCAATCTCGATTTCCATGCCGGGGTCGTCGATGTCACCCAGGACCTCGACCACGCGGCCGACTGGCTGTGCATGCAGCGACGGAGGCTCGGTGAGTTCGACCGAGACCACCTGGCCCGCCAGGGCGGTGCCGATGCCGTTCTTGGGAATCAGGATATCCTGCCCATAACGTCTGTCTTCAGGGGCGACGAGCCAACCGCCGCCTTCGTTGAGCAGGCGGCCGATGATGGGCGCTTCGCGCCGCGCCACGATGTCCAGGACACGCCCCTCGGGACGCCCTTTCCTGTCGTAGCGCAGGATGCGCGCACGCACGGTGTCACCGTGCATCACGTTGCGCATGTCCTGGGGCGGTAGGTAGATGGAGGGCTCGCCATCGTGGCGGACGACGAAGCCGTGGCCATCGCGGTGCCCCTCGATGCGGCCCTCGACCTCGCTGAGCAAGGCCTGTGATGCTGTTTTTACGGTCTCGTCGCGTGTTTTCATTTTTTCGTGCTAAAGTCCTGGGTTCCTGAAGGCCCAGGTGGCGGAATTGGTAGACGCACTAGTTTCAGGTACTAGCGGGTAACTCCGTGGAGGTTCGAGTCCTCTCCTGGGCACCAACACAAAAAGCCGGCCGTGTGCCGGCTTTTTCTTTGGCGGCTTGCGTCGATGAATGCGCAAGTCAAACGACAAACTTCTTGGCCAGCTTGTCGGGCCGCAGGTTGTCGTATTCCTCGAAGGGTTGATGAATCCACGGGCTGGATGGCAAGGTCTCGACAAAGTAGTCGGGGGTGTAGGACGACACGCCCTTCACCCAGATGACGGCAGACCGCAGTTCCGCGATGGAGGGCATGCTGCGCAGTCGGTCGACCACCGCCCGCAGCGTCACACCCGAGTCGGCAAGATCATCCACCAGCAGCACCCGGCCGGCCAGTTCGCCCTTGGGCATCGTGATGTACTTGGCCATGTCCAGGCGGCCCTGGATGGTGCCGGCCTCTGCGCGGTAAGAACTGGTCGACATGATGGCCAACGGCTTGTCGAAGACCCTGGACAACACGTCGCCAGGGCGCATGCCGCCACGCGCCAGACACAGGATCTGGTCAAAGTCCCAGCCTGAGTTGGACACCTTGAGCGCCAGGCGCTCGATCAGCATGTGGTATTCGTCCCAGGAAACGTAGAGGTGCTTGCCGTCGTCGGTGAGCATGGTGGTATGGCGTTGCTGCGGGTTGAGGGTGGCCAGGCCGCTGGCGTCAGCTGGCCTGGAAGGGGTGCTTGAGCACGATCGTGTGTTCACGGTCGGGCCCGGTGGAAATCATGTCGATCGGCACGCCAATGGCGTCCTGCACACGCTCCAGGTAGCGCCGCGCCGCAGCCGGCAACGCATCCCAGGACGTGACACCGGCTGAACTCTGCGTCCAGCCCGGGAAACTTTCGTAGACGGGCTCACAGGCCGTGATGTCGTCGGCATCCAGCGGCAGGATGTCGGTGAACTGGCCGTTGAGCCGATAGCCCGTGCAGACCTTGATCTCGTCCAGGCCGTCCAGCACGTCGAGCTTGGTGATGCACAGGCCCGAGATGCCGTTGATGATCATCGAACGCTTCAGCGCGGCGGCGTCAAGCCAGCCACAGCGCCTTGCACGGCCGGTGACGGTGCCGCGCTCCTGGCCGACAGTGCTGAGGTGGTGTCCGACGCTTCCAGGGACGTCAATGGGCAGTTCCGTGGGAAACGGGCCGCCGCCCACGCGGGTGGTGTAGGCCTTGGTGATGCCCAGAATGTACTGCAACATCTGCGGGCCCAGCCCGGAACCTGCGGCGGCATTACCGGCCACGCAGTTGCTGGACGTCACAAACGGGTAGGTGCCGTGGTCGATGTCCAGCAAGGTGCCCTGTGCGCCTTCGAACAGGATGTTGTGGCCGGCTCCATGGGCACGGTGCAGTGCATAGCCGACATCAGCCAGCATGGGCTTGAGCTGCTCGGCAGCGGCCATGGCCGCGTCGAAGATGGGCTGAAACTGCAGCGCCTCCGCCTTCAAGGGGCCCGTCAGGGAGACGTTGTGCCACTCCAGCAGCTCGCGCAGCTTGGCCGCAAAACGCTCGGGGTGCTTCAGGTCCTGCACGCGCAGCGCACGGCGCGCCACCTTGTCCTCGTAGGCAGGGCCAATGCCCTTACCCGTGGTGCCGATCTTGCCGCTGCCACTGGTTTCGCGCAGCGCCTCACGCGCCTTGTCCACCGCCACGTGGAACGGCAGGATGAGCGGGCATGACTCACTGATGAACAGCCGGGAACGCACGTCGACGCCGATGGCCTCGAGACGCTGGATCTCTGACAGCAGGTGAGAAGGGTCGACCACGACACCGTTGCCGATGTAGCAGGCCACCCCCTCCCGCATGATGCCTGACGGGATCAGCTGCAGCGCCGTCTTCACGCCCTTGATGACCAGGGTATGGCCCGCGTTGTGGCCACCCTGGAAACGCACGACGGCCTGCGCGTGGGTGGTCAGCCAGTCGACCACCTTCCCCTTGCCTTCATCGCCCCATTGGGTACCCACGACGACGACGTGGCGCCCCTTGCGTGTTGTCTCTTCAGTTCTCATGGTTTCAACCGTCAGCGATCAAGTGATGGGATGGGTGCTCAGGCACCGGCTGCACAGGGCAACCAGCCACACGGCAGGGGCCGGCTGGTCACAGGGCATGCAACACCCAGCGGCCGGCGACCTGCCGAAGTTCGCGGTCGCAGCGTGGGCCGTCAGCGGGTGTGGGCGCGTCCCCCGGGAGGGCCCAGACAACGGTTTCGCCGGCATCACGCAGACGCCGGACGGCGGCGCGCAGCTCCGGGTCTTCGCCCCAGGCTACCCTGACCGCGCCGGCTGGCGGCACGTCCGGAACCCGCAGGGCGAGCTCTTTCAGATCGACCACGCTGAAACCGACGGCCGGGCGGTTGCGTCCGAAGACCGCGCCCACCTCGTCGTAGCGGCCGCCGCGGGCCAGCGCATCCGGAGAACGCCCGCCATAGAGGGCAAAGCGGGCTCCGCTGTAGTACGCATAGCCGCCCATGTCACCGAGGTCGAAGCCGATGGTGAGCGAGGGGAAGGCCCGCGACAGCTGCGTGGCCAGCCAGCGAAGGTCGCGCAGGGCCTCGGTGATCACGGGGCGCTGGGGCAGCAGCCGTTCTGCGGCGTCCAGCACGTCAGCACCACCGAAGAGCTTGAGCAGCTCACCCAGGGCCTGCCGCGCCGCCTCCGGGAAACGTTCACTGAGCACAGCCAGCGCCGATGCGTCCTTGGTGCTGAGGGCCTTGGCCACTTCCTGAAGGGCCATCGCATCCAGTGGCACACCCGCCAGTACGCCCCGCAGGATCCGGGCATCGGCCATGTCGATGGTCAGCCGGTCAACCGAGGCATCGGCCAGGACATCGATGGCCAGTTCCTGGATTTCCAGGTCAGCTTCGAGGCCTGCGTGGCCAAAGAGCTCGGCACCAAATTGCAGCGCCTCCCTCGAACCCTGCAGCGATTGCGGGCGCGTGTGAAGCACGGGCCCACAGTAGCACAGGCGCGTGACACCGGAGCGGTTGAGCAGGTGCGCGTCGATGCGGGCTGCCTGCGGCGTGGTGTCAGCCCTCAATCCGAGCGAGCGCCCACTGAGTTGGTCGACCAGCTTGAAGGTGTGCAGGTCCAGTTCACGGCCGGTGCCCGACAGCAGCGACTCCAGGTGCTCGAGCAGCGGCGGGATGACCAGTTCAAAACCACGGCCCACCGCTTGGTCGAGCATGCGGCGGCGGAGTGTTTCGGTACGACGCGCCTGTGCCGGCAGGACATCGGCAAGGTGCTCAGGCAAGAGCCAGGCTCGTGACATGGGACGTGGTTAAAAACCGCGATTCTACGGGGGCAAACCCTGGCAACAGCCGGTTTCAACCACGGACAAGCCACAACAGCAACAGGCCCGCCAACAGGCTGCACAGCCCCATGAAGCGGAGCTGGCCATCGCTGAGCTGCAAGACCCGCTCAAAGGTCTTGCGCCAGCCCCCGGGGCTGGCGAAGGGCAGAAGCCCCTCGACGATCAACACCAAGGCCAGCGCCAGGAGGATTCCATCCCACATGGCCCTGCGCGGGAGCTCAACGGCGAACAGCAGGCGCCACGGCCGCCGGCGCCGAGATGGCACCACCCCGCATGGCCCTGAAGAACTCGCTGCTCGGGTCGAGCACCATCACGTCTGAGCGATTGCGGAAGCTGGCGCGGTAGGCCTCGAGGCTGCGGTAGAACTGGGCAAACTGCGGGTCGCGTCCGAAGGCGTCGGCGTAGAGGGCTGACGCCTGCGCATCGCCCTCACCCTTGATCTTCTGCGCATCGCGGTAGGCCTCGGCAACGATCACCTCGCGCTGCCGCTCGGCGTCAGCGCGGATCTTCTCGCCCTCGGCCGCACCTTGCGACCGCAACTCGTTGGCCACTTGCTGCCGTTCAGACTGCATGCGGCGATAGACGGCATCGGTGATGTCGGCCACGAAGTCGACCCGCTTGATGCGCACGTCGATGATCTCGATACCAAACGACTTGGCTTCATCGGCCAACCGGGCTCGGACATCGGTCATCACCTTTTCGCGCTCTTCGGCCAACACACCCCGCACGGTCCGCTTGGTCACTTCCTCGTTGAACGCGGCCTGCACCACAGGGCTGAGGCGGTTCTCCAGGTTGCGGAAATCCGTGCCGTTGTTTCGGATGAACTGACGCGGTTCGGTGATGCGCCACTTCACGAGCCAATCGATCACCAGGCTCTTCTTCTCGGCCGTAAAGATCGGACGCGTCTCCGGGCTGTCGGGGGCAGCTTGACGTTGAGCCCGGGCTCGGTCACCACTTCCTTGATCTCACCCAGCGCATAGATCACCGCCACCTGGCGCTGATCCACCACAAAGAGGGTCGAGGCCGCCAGCATCAGCGCCAGCAGCAAGCCCGAACCCACCATGCCAATCTTGTTCATGTCTTGTTTCCTCCCCGGGCTCAGCGACCTTCGCGGTCACGGCTGCGGGCGTTGTCACGGGAGCGAGCGTCGGCCGCGGCCGCGGGCGCGGCCGCCGGCGTGGCCACATCGGTCGCGGCGGGGGCCGCTGCGGCTGGCACCTGGGATTGCTGGATCAGCTTGTCCAGAGGCAGGTACAGCAGGTTGCTGCCGCTTCGGCTGTCCACCATGACCTTGGACACGTTGGAATAGACCTGCTGCATGGTTTCCAGGTAGAGGCGGTCGCGCGTCACACCCGGCGACTTCTGGTATTCGGTCAGCACGGAACGGAAGCGCTGTGCATCACCTTCGGCCTGCGCCACCACACGGGCCTTGTAGCCTTCAGACTCTTCCTTCAGACGCGCTGCGGTACCGCGGGCCTTGGGGATGATGTCGTTGGCGTAGGCCTGGCCTTCATTCTTGAAGCGGTCGCGGTCGGCACCGGCCTTTACGGCGTCGTTGAAGGCCTGCTGAACCTGCTCGGGCACCTGCACGTTCTGCACGTTGATGCCGGTCACGATGATGCCGGCATTCAGGCGGTCGAGCTGTGCCTGGACCGACTTGGCCAGGTCCACCGCGATGGCGTCGCGCTGCTCATAGAGCACGGAGTCGACCTTGCTGCGGCCGACGATTTCACGCACCGCCGATTCCGCCGCCATCACCACCGCGCTGTCGGGCTGGTTGTTCTCGAACAGGTAGGCGCGCGCGTCCTTCAGGCGGTACTGCACCGTGAAGCGGATGTCGACGATGTTCTCGTCCTGCGTGAGCATGGACGAGTCGCGCAGACCGGTAGCGGGCACGACGCTGGAGCGCCCCACTTCCACCGAGCGCAGCTGGGTCACGGCCACCGTTTCGTGGGCCTGGAACGGGTAGGGCCCCCGCCAGCTGATGCCGGCGTCCTTCGTGTGGCTGTAGCGGCCAAAGGTGGTCACCACCGCCTGCTGGCCTTCCTGGACGATGTAGAAGCCACTGCCCAGCCACACCAGGAGGGCCACACCGCCGATCAGCACAAAGCCGATCCCGGCACTCTTCATGTTGGGCTGGAACTGGGGCCCGCCGCCACCGCCCCCGGCGGGTGGTGGCTCAGAGCCCGAAGGCCGCCCCCCTTTTGCGCCACCAAACAGGCCGTTCAACTTGCGGTTGAAGTCGCGCCACAGTTCGTCAAGGTCAGGCGGGCCATCGTTTCGGCCGTTATTGAGGATAGGACCCGGCTTGCCGCTCCAGGCACGGAGCCTGGTCAACAGGGGTCGGAAGGAAATGCTGGGCATGCTCATGAGAGGCTCATGCGGGTAGGAATGAATTCGGTTCGGCGCCACTGGTGCTGGCGTGAGCCGTGTGGGAAACGCTGTTGCCCACCGCTTGCGCGATGGTGGAACGGAGGTGGTCAAGCCCCGTGCCTGCGACTGCACTGACAAACACACGCGGGCACTGTAGCCCGGGCGCCAGTTCAACCATGTCGCAGGGACTCCGCGGCTGCTGATCCTCGTCAAGGAGGTCAATCTTGTTGTAGACCAGGATCTGGGGGACCCGTTCCGCGCCAATCTCCACCAGCACCCGCTCAACCTCCTGCTGCTGCTCATGCAGGTTGGGGCTGGATGCATCGATCACGTGCAGGAGAAGGTCGGCGTCGGCGGCTTCGGACAGGGTCGCCTGGAAGGCCTCAACGAGCTTGTGCGGGAGGTCTCGGATAAAACCGACCGTGTCAGACAGCGAGACCGACGCGGCGGCGTCCTGCAGCCACAGCGCGCGGGTGGTGGTGTCCAGCGTGGCGAAGAGCTGGTCAGCGGCATAGCTGCGCGCCTTCGTCAGTGCGTTGAACAGCGTGGACTTGCCGGCGTTGGTGTAGCCCACCAGCGATACGCGGAACACGCCCCGGCGTTCACGGGCACGCCGTTGGGTGCCGCGTTGGCGCTTGACCTTCTCCAGCCGCTGCTTCACCGACTTGATGCGTTCGCCGATCATCCGGCGATCCAGTTCGATCTGGGTTTCACCGGGGCCGCCACGCAAGCCAATGCCACCCGTCTGCCGCTCAAGGTGGCTCCAGCGCCGCACCAGGCGTGTGGCGATGTACTGCAGCTGCGCGAGCTCAACCTGAAGCTTGCCCTCGTGGCTGCGCGCCCGCGCGGCAAAGATGTCGAGGATCAGCGCGGTGCGGTCAGAGACCGGAACCCCCAGGTGTCGCTCAAGGTTACGCTGTTGAACCGGGCTCAAGGCCTGGTCGAAGATGACCCCATGGGCCTGTGTGTCCTGCACCAGGGCCTTGATTTCATCGGCCTTGCCGGACCCAACGAACAGTGCGGCATCGGGGGAGCGCCGCTTGGCCGTCACACGGGCGACGGGCTCGTCACCGGCCGATGACGCCAGCAGCGCCAGCTCTTCCAAGGTGGGGTCGAAAGAGGCACCAGGACCAAAGTCCACACCGACCAGAATGGCCCGTGTGGCAGGTGAAGCATTAGCGCCATCAGCGCCCATGGAAGGCCTCAGGTGGCAGCCTGCACAGGGTGTGTGCCCTGGGGGCTGCGGGGGATCGGTGGAGGTGAGACGGACCCAACGGGGAATCAGCCCTGCTCACCCGGCTCGTTGGCGTGGAAGTTGACTGCACGCCCTGGAACCACCGTCGAGATGGCGTGCTTGTACACCATCTGCGTGACCGTATTGCGCAACAGCACGACGTACTGGTCGAAGGACTCGATGTGCCCTTGCAGCTTGATGCCATTGACGAGATAGATGGACACCGGAATATGTTCCTTGCGCAAAAGATTGAGGAACGGATCTTGGAGAAGCTGGCCTTTATTGCTCACGATATGCTCCGTGATATTGGGGGAGGAAGGACCTTACCACATGGTGCCGGTGCCACCGACTTCAAGGGCTGCAGTGACGGCGATGGCCAGGGAGCTTGGGGTTGCGTCAGGCTTCGTCGAACGGGTTGCTGGACGAACGCATCTCGATGCGCAGCGGCGTTCCCACGAGCTTGAAGTGGTCCCGAAAGCGGCCTTCCAGGTACCGCTTGTAGCTGTCTGAGACATGTTCCAGCGAGTTGCCGTGCACCACGATCACCGGCGGGTTCATGCCGCCTTGGTGGGCGTAACGCAACTTGGGCCTGAAGCGCCCGGCCCGTGGCGGCTGCTGGTGTTCCACGGCGTCGTGCAGCAGGCGGGTGAGCTGCGGTGTCGACAACTTGCGCACCGCTGACGCATGGGCGTTGGCAATGGCTTTCCAGACCGGACCCAGCCCTTGCCGCTTCAGGGCGGAGATGCGCAGCACCTCGGCGAAGCGCAGGAACGCCAGGCGCTGGTCAATGGAACGCTCCAGCAACTGGCGCTGGTAACTGTCCACCGCGTCCCACTTGTTGATGGCAATCACCACGGCGCGGCCGGATTCGAGGATGTAACCGGCAATGTGGGCGTCCTGATCGCTGACACCCTGTGTGGCATCGATCAGCAGCAGCACCACGTTGGCATCGGCTATCGCCTGCAGTGTCTTCACCACCGAGAACTTCTCGATGGCCTCAAAGACCTTGCCCTTGCGGCGCAGGCCTGCTGTGTCAATGAGGTCAAAGCGCTGGCCGTCGCGCTCGAAGGGCACATGGATGGCGTCGCGTGTGGTGCCGGGTTGGTCATAGGCCACCAGTCGCTCTTCGCCCAGCCAGGTATTGATCAGTGTGCTCTTGCCCACATTGGGCCGGCCAGCCACCGCCAGGCGGATGGGGGAATCATCCTTGTCACTGGCCTGTCCGTCGCCCGGCTCGTCGGGCAGTTCTTCATCAATCAGACCCAGGCTGTCGAGCGCCCCTTCCAGCAGGCTGCGAATACCCTGGCCATGGGCCGACGAGATGGGCACGGGATCGCCAATGCCCAGCTCGTGGAACTCCGCCAGCAAGGGCGATTCCGACATGCCCTCGGCCTTGTTCGCCGCCAGGATGACCCGCTTGCGCTGGCTGCGCAGGTACTGTGCGATGTCGTGGTCCTGCGCCGACAGCCCGGCACGCACGTCCACCACAAAGATGACGACGTCGGCCTCGGCCACCGCCTGCCGTGTCTGCTTGGCCATTTCCAGGACGATGCCGCTGGGCTTTTCGGGCTCGAAGCCTCCGGTGTCGATGACGATGAATTCCCGGGAACCGAGGCGTGCGTCGCCGTAGTGGCGGTCACGCGTCAGCCCGGCGAAGTCAGCGACGATGGCATCGCGGCTCTTGGTGACGCGGTTGAACAGGGTCGACTTGCCGACATTGGGCCGGCCGACGATGGCGATAACCGGCTTCATGGTGATGGGACCTGTCTCAAGAAAAGCCCTCGCCGCGACAGGCCTGCCGCGGGCGATGGCGCGCCATGGGTGTCATTCGGGACGGAACGCGAACAGCCCGCCGTTGCGCGTGGCCACGAGGAGCGTGGTGCCGGACAACACCGGTGCACCCTGGACGGGTGAGCCATCCGTGGGCAGGCGCAGCACGACCTGGCCGGAGTCGCGGTCCAGGAAGTGGACCTGCCCTTCGAGGTCACCGACCACCACCGAGCGACCCGCACCGACAAAGCCGCCGAGGGCCCGATGGCGCAGGCTTTCGTTGGTCCAGGCCAGGTCGCCATTGGCCTGGCGGTAGGCGCTGATGCGGTCCGAGGCATCGGCGGCCACCACGACCTCTGCGCCTCCGCCGGCCGACTGCGCACCACCGAGGTTGCGTGTCCACAGCAGCGTGCCGCGTGCCGCATCGGCACAACCCACGGTGGACTGGAAGGCGCGCACGCACAGGGTGGTGCCCAGGCGCATCGGCGGGCCGACCAGATCGGCCAGGCGTTCAACTTCGTTGGTTCCGCGCGGCGACGCCATCGGAACCTCCCAGCGCACCGTGCCGCGCAGCGGGTCCACCCCGGTCAGGCGCGGGCCTTGGCCCACCACCAAGGTGTCGCCTACGGCGGTGAGCACACCCGGTTGGCCCAGCGTGAGCGGGTCGGTGCTGCGCTGCAACACCCACAGGCGGCGGCCGTCCAGCACGTCAAAGGCATGCACCACGCGGTCCACCGTCATGACAAACACGCGCTCGCCCGCCACCAGGGGTGGTGTCACGGTGCGTGCGGGCAGCCGTGCGCGCCAGAGCTCCTTGCCAGCGTCCATGGCGACCACTTCGTTGCCCACGGTCACCACCGCGGCGTAGCGGCCGTCACTGCCGACACCGGCCGACAGGCGCTGGCCGGCGCTGCCGCGCCAGAGCTCACGGCCCGTCGACGCATCCAGGGCGAGCACGGTGCCATCACCCCCGGCGGCGACAAATCGGCCGTCGCGCACCGCCACCCGCATGGGGAAACCGACTGAGCCGACGCTGGCCTGCCAGACCTGACGGCCGGCGATCTTGGGCGTCAGCGCCTCCAGTGGGCTGGGCTTGGGTTTGTCGCTCGCGCAACCGGCCAGGACGGCCACGGTCACCGCACACAGGCCGGCACGCACCCACGTTGATGTGAACGAGGTCATGGGCGAGCCTCCGCGGCGGGCTTGTCAGGTGCTGCGCCCAGCGATGTCAGCTTGGCCTCGATCAGACGACGGTACTCCACCTTCTCGTCCATGCCCTTGTAGGCTGCCTGGTACGCGGCCAAGGCCTCGGCACGCTTGCCCTGCGCCAGCAGCACATCGCCACGGCGGTCGGCCACCAGGGCGTCGAAGGTCGGCGCCTTGACGGCGTCCAGCGCCTTCAGTGCGTCGTCAAACTTCTTCTCATCCAACGCGATGCCGGCCAGGCGCAACTGCGCAGCAGCCTGGTACTCGGGTTCCTTGGCGCTTTCGGCCACCCATTTCAGCAAGGCCTTGGCGTCATCGGCCTTGCCCTTGTCCAGCTGCAGACGGGCCAGCCCCAAGGCCGCCTGCGGCGTAAATGTGGTGCTGCCATAACGTTGCTTCAGTTCGGCAAACAGTCGTGCTGCCTTGTCGACTTCGGCCGCTTGGACCGCACGATCGACCTCGTCGAACATCGCGCCTGCCTTCACGGCCTGGTCGCGCTGGTACCACTGCCAGCCGCTCCAGCCAGCGAATGCCGCCAGGCAGAGGGTCAGTGTCCAGGTGATGAGGTTGCCGTACTGCCGCCAGAAAACCTTGAGGGTATCCAGCTGCTCCTGCTCTTGCAGGTCGAGTTGAGTGGCCATGGGTGCGCCTAACAGATGAACCGGGGATTATGCGTTGCGCAGCGTCTGCGCCCATTCGGCAGCGTTTGACAGCGGCAGCAACTGCTGCGCAGCGCCGCTGCCATCGGCCTGGCGCAGCGGCTTGACCGCCACCTGCCCGGCCGCCAGCTCGTCGGCACCGAAGATCAGCGCGACGCGAGCACCGCTGGCGTCGGCACGCTTGAACTGGGATTTCATGCTGCCGCCGCCAGCATGCATCAGCACGCTCAGCCCGCTGGCGCGCAGCTGCTCCAGCACCGGCAGAACCAGGGGGGCGGTCTCGCTGTCGGGCACCACCGCATAGGCGTCGGGCACCGCTGCCGGCGCGGGCGGCACCACCGCCTCCAGCAGCAGCAGCAGCCGTTCGATGCCCAGCCCGAAGCCGACGCCAGGTGCGGGCTTGCCGCCCAGCGACTCGATGAGCTGGTCGTAGCGGCCTCCACCACACACGGTGGACTGCGAACCGAGGTGCGGTGTCACCCACTCGAACACCGTGAGGTTGTAGTAGTCCATTCCCCGCACCAGCCGGGGGTTGACGGTGTAAGGCAGGCCGGCAGCATCGAGGATGGCGCGCACGCCGTCAAAGTGGCGCACCGAGGCTTCGCCCAGGTAGTCCATCAGGCGCGGCGCCGACGCAATGACGGACTGCATCGCCGGGTTCTTGCTGTCCAGGATGCGCAGCGGGTTGCTGTGCAGCCGACGTCGGGCGTCATCATCCAGGGCATCGGCGTGCGCCTCGAAGTGGGCAATCAGCGCCGCGCGGTGCGCCGCCCGTTCGGGCGCCTGCCCGAGCGAGTTCAGCTCGAGGCTGAGGTGCTCGCCCACCCGCAGGCCCAGCTCGGCCCACAAGGCGCGCACCATCAGGATCAGCTCGGCGTCGACGTCCGGGCCGGCGAGGCCGAAGGCCTCGACATCCAGCTGGTGAAACTGCCGGTAGCGGCCTTTCTGCGGCCGCTCGTGGCGAAACATCGGCCCCATCTGCCAGACCCGCAGCGGCCCGTTGTAGAGCGCGTTGTGTTCATTGACGGCACGCACCATGCCGGCCGTGGCCTCGGGCCGCAGCGTCAGCTTGTCGCCGTTCATGCTGTCTTCGAAGGAATACATCTCCTTCTCGACGATGTCCGTGACTTCGCCCAGCCCCCGGACAAACAGCGCTGTCGGCTCAACGATGGGTGTGCGGAAGGCCTGGTAGCCATACCGCGCCATGACCGTTCTGACGGCGGCTTCGAAACGTTCCCAGCGCGCCGATTCCGGCGGCAGGATGTCGTTCATGCCTTTGACGGCTCTCAAGGATTCGGCCATATGACGTGACGCACCCGCGGGTGCGCAAAAAGCAGTGCGATGGAAAGTGGCTCAGCCGCGTGCAGACCGCTGGCCGCGCCGGGCGGCAACACCGTGCGTCGGCGTCAATGCGCGCTGGTCACCGAGCCGAATCGCCGTTCGATGTAACCTTCAACCAGCTTGTGGAACTCCTGGGCGATGCCTTCACCGCGGAGGGTGAGCGCCTTCTCGCCGTCGATGAACACCGGTGCGGCCGGAGCTTCACCGGTGCCCGGCAGGCTGATGCCGATGTCGGCATGCTTGCTCTCGCCAGGGCCGTTGACGATGCAGCCCATGACCGCCACCTTGAGCTTCTCGACCCCGGGGTAGCGGCTCTTCCAGATGGGCATCATCGCGCGCAGGTGGTCGTCGATCTGCTTGGCCAGCTCCTGGAAGACGGTGCTGGTGGTTCGCCCGCAGCCTGGGCAGGCCGTGACGCTGGGGTTGAAGGTGCGCAGGCCCAGCGACTGCAGGATCTCGAGTGCCACCGCCACTTCCTGGGTGCGCGACTCACCGGGCTGGGGCGTCAGGCTGACACGAATGGTGTCGCCAATGCCCTCCTGCAGCAGGATGCCCATGGCCGTGGCCGAGGCCACCGTGCCCTTGGTCCCCATGCCAGCTTCGGTCAGGCCCAGGTGAAGCGGGTGGTCGGTGCGGGCTGCCAGGCCACGGTAGACGCTGATGAGATCCTGCACACCGCTAACCTTGCAGCTGATGAGCACCTGTTCCGGCGCCATGCCCAGACGCACTGCTTCTCCGGCCGACTGCAGCGCCGATTCGATCAGCGCCTGGTACATGACCTGCCGGGCGTCCCAGGGCTGGGCGCGCAGCGCGTTCTCGTCCATCATGCCGGCCAGCAGGTCCTGGTCAAGACTCCCCCAGTTGACGCCAATGCGCACCGGGCGGTCGTAGCGCAGGGCGGCTTCCACCATCTGCGCAAACTGCACGTCCTTCTTGCGGCCGCGGCCCACGTTGCCAGGGTTGATGCGGTACTTGCTCAGGGCCTCGGCACAGGCGGGGTAATCGCTGAGGAGGGTGTGGCCGTTGTAGTGGAAATCGCCGACCAGCGGGACGTCGATGCCCATGCGGTCCAGCTGTTCACGCACATAGGGCACGGCCTTCGCGGCTTCGGGCGTGTTGACCGTGATCCGGACGATCTCCGAACCCGCCTGCGCCAATTCCTTGACCTGGATCGCCGTGGCAATGGCATCTTCGGTGTCGGTGTTGGTCATGGACTGCACACGCACCGGCGCATCACCCCCCACGGTGACCACGCGGCTGCCCCACACGATGCGGGCCTGGCGCGAACGGCGTGCCCGCGGCAGTGCAGGCTCTACCCAGTCTGGATGCGAGGACTGAACCATGGCCATTGCCTTCCTAGAAATCTCACTTCAACTCGACACGGGCGACGTTGCCCTTGGTCATGGGCGCCAGGTCGACGGGTTCGCCCTTCCAGAGCAACCGGGCCGCAGCCACGTTGCCCACCTTCATCTTGAGCGGTGGCCGCTGGTCGAAGTTCATCACTTCGCCGGGCTGGACCGTGCGCTGGAAGACCACCTGGCCGGAGCCATCAATGACCTCCAGCCACACCGGTTCACTGACGCTCAGCGTGGCGCCCTGCCCCGATGGCATGACGGTCGGTGGCAGCGCGGGCGGGCGCGCCGCGGTGTCAGGCACCAGCTGCCCAGCCGCAGCTGAGGCCGCCAGGCTGCCGGGCAACGGTGGTGCGGAAGCTCCCGGGGCCACCGGGGGCAACACCGCCGGCTGTGCCGGGTTCGCCAGCGGGTTTGTGACCAGGCCCTTGGCGGCATCCTCAACCACCCCCGTCACCGCTGTCGGCACAGCGGCCGTGACCGTCTCTGCAGTCGAGGCGAGAGGCGCCATCGAAGGGCTGGCCGGCCAGTAGATGACCAGACCCGCCAGCACCAGCAACACCACGGCCCCCCACAGCAGCGGCGTGCGTGGCACCCAACCCGGGAGGAAATCGCCGCGGCGCGAGTCCTTGCCGCGGAAGGGCATGTTCAAGCCGTCAAAGGCACTGTCCAGCGCGCCTGTCTTTGGCGCGGGCAATGCGGCCAACACGGGCTGGACATCGATCTTGAGCGCACGGCACACGGTCATGGTGAGTGCGCGGGTAAAGGTGATGTCGGGCAGCTCGTCGTAGCGGTCGTTCTCGAGCGCATCAAGCTTGCGCGGCGACACCTTGATGGCGGCCGCCAGCACAGCGATGTGCAGACCCTGCCGCTCACGCGCCTCGCGCAATTGCCGACCCGCGCTGTGGCCTGACGGCACAGCCGTTGCGCCGCCGGCGCCCGCGTCAGTTCGATCAGTCATCGAAACGCCCTTTCTCGAACAGCAGGGCCTCAGGCGATTGAGGAAAGCGCTCCTTCAGCTGCTGCCCCAAGGCCTGGACTTGCGGGGGGTTGCGCAGGCGATGTTCCACCTTGGCGGCCAGCCACAGGCTTTGCGCATTGGTGGTCTCCGACCGCAGGTTGACACGGCGAATGTAGAAACGAGCCCGCTCGAATTCGCCCAGGCGAAACAGCACTTCGGTCAGGTTGTAGGCCACCGCCGCACTGCTCGGATCGAGTTCATAGGCCCGGGACAAGGTGGCATCGGCCTTCTGCAAGCGACCGGCACGGGCCTGGCAGGCGCCCTGGGCCAGCATCGTGCGCGAGAAGCTGCGGTACTGGGGGAGGCCCAGCGCCCTGGCAAACAGGGCGTCGGCTTCGTCAAAACGGCGCTGCTGGCAGAGGAACCACGCATAGTTGTGGAGGTTGTCGCCGTCACCGGGCGCCAGCGCGGCAGCACGCCTGAAACTGGATTCGGCCAGGCTGTTCTCCGACATGGCGGCATAGATCAAGCCACGCAGGCTCAGGGCCTCGGGGAGATCCGGGCGGGCGTCGAGCGCCTGCTTCACCTCATCCAGCGCGGTGTTGAGCTGATTGCGGCCGAAGTAGGCCACGGCGAGCTCGAGGCGTGCCTGGGCGATGCGGTCGGCGTTGGTCTGGTCGGACGCGGTCTTGAGATCGGCGGGCGCGGCCTCCAGGGCGGCCGGCCCCGCGGCACAGCCCACCAGCAGCACGGCAGCCCACACACAGGACACGCGGCTCAGCACAGCAATGGGGCTCATGGGCGAGGCACTTCGGTGGAGGCAGCGGCAAAGGAAGGCGGGGCAGCTCGGCGATGAACGGTCACAGGCTGGCGGCGCATGCGCTGATCCACCTGCGTTCGGTCCTGCACCTCGCCGGCCAGTTGACCACATGCTGCGTCGATGTCGTCACCCCGTGTCTTGCGGATCGTCGTCACGATCCCGCCCTCGTTGAGCACCTGGCCGAAGGCCAGCACCCGCTCACGCGGTGAGCGCCGCAAGCCCGAGGCGGGAAACGGGTTGAAGGGGATGAGGTTGAACTTGCACGCCACTGCGGTGCGGGATTCGTCGCCCAACCCGCGGACAAGGTCGAGCAGTTCGCGTGCCTGCTGAGGGGAGTCGTTGACACCATCGAGCATGCAGTATTCGAAGGTGATGAAGTCGCGCGGCGCAGCAGCCAGGTAGCGCGCACAGGACTGCATCAGCTCGTCCAGCGGGTACTTGCGGTTCAGGGGAACGAGCTGGTCACGAAGCGCGTTGTTGGGCGCATGCAGCGACACGGCCAATGCCACCGGGCAGTCCTGCATCAGGCGGTCAATCATCGGCACCACGCCAGACGTCGACACCGTGACGCGGCGACGCGACAAGCCGTAGGCATGGTCGTCCAGCATGGTCTTCAGCGCGGGCACCAGCGCGGCATAGTTCTGCAGCGGCTCGCCCATGCCCATCATCACCACGTTGTCGATGGCCCGCTCACCGGGCTTCAGGCCACGTGACGCGCGCACGCGGTGCTCTGCAAACCAGAGCTGTGCCAGGATCTCGCCGGCGTCCAGGTTGCGGCTGAAGCCCTGATGCCCGGTGGAGCAGAAGCGGCACCCCACCGCGCAGCCCGCCTGAGACGACACGCACAGGGTGGCGCGGTCGGCCTCGGGGATGTAGACAGTCTCGACGGCATTGCCGCCGCCGACATCGAACAACCACTTGATGGTGCCGTCGGCCGAGGCTTGCTCCGTGAGCAAGGGCAGGCCCGAGACGACCGCACGGCCGGCCAGCTTCTCGCGGAAGGCCTTGGCCAGGTCGGTCATCTGGGCGAAATCAGCGGCACCGCGCTGATGGATCCACCGGTACAGCTGGACCGCGCGAAAGCGCTTTTCGCCCAGGCTTTCGCAGAACGCGGCCAGCGCGTCGAGGTCGAGACCAAGCAGGTTCAGCATCGTGTGGCCACCCCGCCGTCAAGCCGCGCTGGACGCGTGCAAAGCCGCGCTCAGCGCGCGTAGACGTTCATGCCAGGGAAGAAGAACGCCACTTCCACGGCAGCCGTTTCGGGGGCATCGGAGCCGTGCACGGCGTTGGCGTCGATGCTGTCGGCGAAATCGGCGCGGATGGTGCCTTTTTCGGCCTTCTTCGGGTCAGTGGCGCCCATCAGCTCGCGGTTCTTGGCGATCGCGCCTTCACCTTCGAGCGCCTGGATCATCACGGGCCCGGAGATCATGAAGCTCACCAGGTCATTGAAGAAGGGACGCGCCTTGTGCACGGCATAGAAGGCTTCAGCCTCGCCACGCGACAGGTGCACCATCTTGGCGGCAACCACCTTCAGGCCGGCTCCCTCAAAACGGGCAAGGATCTGCCCAATGACATTCTTCGCGACCGCGTCGGGTTTGATGATCGACAGCGTGCGTTCGATGGCCATGTTGAATTCTCCTGAGACTCTCGTCTTGACAAAACAGCACATTCTACGGGGCCGACGTCGCCCCATGGGAGAGGCCCCGCAGCCGGGTGCACCGGCTGTCGGGTGGCGCGCCAGCACCCCAGGGCACCGCCTGGTGATCAGCGGCCCTTGCCACCTCGCCCGCGGTTGCCCTTGGCAGCGCCCCGCAGCTTGTTCATGAAGGTATCACCGCCGATATAACCGACTGCTGTGCGCATGGGGTCAGGCTGAGCCGGACCGCCGGCCTTGCCCTTGCCACCGCCGCCGCCACCACCGCCACGCCCCTTGCGGGCACCCGCGGGTTTGCCCAGCGGCTGGCTGGACGAGGCAAAGCGCTTGTCGTAGGTCTGCTGCAGCGGATTGGGAATGGGGCCGTCGTCGCCGTACTCGCGCTTGGGCTTGCGATCACCCGCCACGGCACGCTTGTCGTAGGTCTGCTGCAACGGGTTCGGAATGGGGCCGTCGTCGCTGTACTCGCGGGCCGAGCGCTTCGATTGCTGGAAGGCCCGCTTGTCGAAGGTCTGCTGCAGCGGGTTCGGAATGGGGCCGACAGGGGTATCAGCGTCGATGCCGTCGTCGAAATCGGCCACGTGGAGATCGCTTTGCTTCAACGGGCGGCCGTCGGGCCCGAAGTTCTGTGAGAACTCCGGCTTGCCGGCGCGGCGTCCGCGGCCTTGCCGTTCAGGACGATCGGCCTGCGGGCCGCGCGGCGGGCGACGGTTCTCGTCGCCAGGCACCGGCGGGGCACCGAGGTCACGCGGACGCTCCCTGGCGCCGTCACGCCCACCCTGACGGGCCTGCCGGTCGCCCCGTGGCTCCTGGCTGCGCCCGTTGTTGCGCCCCGTCGGCTTCCCGGCTGGCGCCCGCACGGCCTTCGGGGGCCGTTCCGGCATGCCGGTGACAGCACGCAGCGCCTGGACATCGTCGGCGCTCATGTCCACCCAGGCGCCGCGCTTCAGGCCCCTGGGCAGCACCACCACACCGTAGCGAATGCGGATCAGGCGGCTCACGGCCTTGCCCACCGATTCGAACAGGCGCCGGACCTCCCGGTTACGCCCTTCGTGGATCACCACGCGGTACCAGCGGTTCACACCTTCACCACCCCCGTCGGTGATGCTGCTGAACGCTGCAGCCTGCCCGTCGATCTCGACGCCATCGAGCAGGCGCTGCCGTTCAGCGTCATCCAACGAACCCAGCACGCGCACGGCGTACTCGCGCTCGACGCCAAAGCGTGGGTGCATCAGGCGGTTGGCCAGGTCACCGCTGTTGGTGAACAGCAGCAGGCCCTCGGTGTTGATGTCCAGCCGGCCCACCGATTGCCACTTGCCCTGCGGCAGGCGCGGCAGGCGGCGGAACACGGTAGGGCGGGCCTGAGGATCATCGTGAGTGACCACTTCACCCACGGGCTTGTGGTAGGCGATCACCCGCGCAGGCAGCGGCTGGATGCGCACCCGAACGGGCTTGCCATCCACGGTGACGCGGTCGCCCTGCTTGATGCGCTGACCGACATGGGCCGGCTGGCCATTCACCTGCACTCGCCCGCTGGCAATGATCGATTCCAGGTCCCGACGCGAACCCACGCCGGCCTGGGCCAGCACCTTCTGCAGCTTGGGCGCGTCAGAGTCGGGCAGCAGCACGCGGCGGCCGTCGGCGGCTGCCGCCGTGCCAGTGCCGTGGTTTGAGGGTGCTGCCGGCTGGCCATCGTCGGACGCCTGGAGCGCCTCCTGCGTGCCGGTGTCGGTTTCGCTGTCGGTTTCGACGCCCACCCGTTCATCCGTCGGCGCAGTCGAGACCGGCTCGATCGGTGCAGCTTCGGCCAGCGCCAACGCATCCGCAGCTGGCAGTGTTTCGCCGGCCCCCGTGCCGTCGACAGCGGCGGCTGCCGCGTCGTCGTCGTAGGCTCCAGACAGCACGGCCGCAAACCACTCGTTGGCATCGCCACGGGGCAAGGTGGCCGGGGCAGGCAGCGGGACGCTCGCGCCCCCGACGCCCGCGGCGTCAGCGCCTGCCGGTGCAGCGTCGTCCCGCCCGCGCCGGTTGCGGCGCCGGTTGCGGTGACGCTTGCGACGCCCATCGGCCTGCGCGCCGCCCTCCGTGGCCCCGGTTTCCTCTCCGCTGTCGCCCGCACCAGCGCGGCGGCCAGGCTCGGCACCGGTATCGCTGCTGCCGGCTTCCGCAGTCGGCCCACCGACGGCCTCACGAGCAGGCCGTTCAGCGGCCGCCACGCTCGGCCCGTCGGCGTCGCTCGACGCCAGGCGCTGGGACGCACCGTCGGGTGCTCCGTCGGACGCGGCTGCAGCCGGCGTGCGCCGACGGCGCCGCTTGGGCGCGGCTTCGGCAGCGTCTCCCGCGGGCAGCGGGGGCGTCTCGGCAGTATCAGACGGCTTCGGGTCGGTCATGGCCATTCTCGGAGGCTTGCGGGGGGGTGTGAGGGAGTTCGTCGGGGCCGGTCAGGCCCTGCTCAGGGGGCGACGCCGGCTCGGGCGATGGGGCTTCGAGCACAGGGATCAAGGATGTCTGGGCGTCGTCCGGCGGCGGCGCATGGCCAGCGGACAGCTCTGGGCGGGGGGATTCGCCGAAGAGATCGAGCTCGGGCAGCTGTTCCAGGCTGGACAGCCCGAGGTCGTCCAGAAACTGCCGAGTGGTGGCGTAGAGCGCCGGCCGGCCTGGTGATTCACGGTAGCCGATGGCTTCGATCCAGCCGCGGTCTTCGAGTTGCTTGACGATCTGGCTGGTGACGGTCACGCCACGGATGTCTTCGATGTCGCCTCGGGTGACCGGTTGGCGGTAGGCAATGATCGCCAGGGTCTCCATCACGGCACGCGAATACTTGGGCGGCTTCTCCGGGTGCAGACGGTCCAGGAAGACACGCATGTCAGGCCGGCTCTGGAAGCGCCAGCCGCTGGCCAGGGTCACCAATTCAACGCCTCGCCCCTGCCAATCACCGGCCAGGTCATCCAACAGGCTGCGCAGGGTGTCGGTGCCCAGCTCGTCGTCAAACAGCAGGCGCATGTCGCGCAGATGCAGGGGCGCGGTTGCACAGATGAGTGCCGTTTCCAGCACACGTTTGGCCTCTTGGGTGTTCATCGGGTTCGGTTGTGGCGCCTCGCGCCGGGGCTGCAGCGATGCAAAAGGGGTGGGGTTGCCAAGGGCAGGCAGGCAGACTTGGAAGCCGTGCCCGGGCCTTCAAACACGCGTCTGGAGGACCGTGTGGTGGGTACGAGGGGTGCCGGCGGATCTCGCCACGCGCAGGGGGCGCATGGCCGGATGCCACAGGGCAACCCTGCCAGCATTCATCAGGGCGTGCCAGCGATTACCTGGCGTTCAGCACTGGAAACAGCCTGATTGTAATCACAGTACGGCGCCGTGGGTGCGCCGACCGCCTGCCAGGCTTGCGCAAAGTCAGGCGGCAGTGCTGCGGTGAAGTCGAGGGCTTCACCCGATATGGGGTGCAGAAACGCCAGCCGCTGCGCATGCAGCGCGGGTCTGGTCAGCCCCAGCGCGGCCACACCACCGTACAGCTCATCGGCGACCAAGGGGTAACCCGCGTGCGACAGGTGCACACGTATCTGATGGGTGCGGCCACTGTGCAGACGGCACTGCACGGCGCTGCAGCGGCCTTCGCCGGCCAGCCACTGGACGTCTGTGCGCGCGGGCTTGCCATGGGCAGTGACGGCCATGCGCAGGCGTGAACGAATATCCCTGCCAATCGAGCCCTCCAGGCTGAAGGCGCTTTCGCTCACGCGCCCATGGCAGATCGCCAGGTACTCCCGTCGCACATCCCGGGCCGCGATGGCGCGCACCAGCCCGGTACATGCCACCAGCGTCTTGCCAACGACCATCAGCCCGGTGGTGCCCTTGTCCAGGCGGTGAACGATGCCGGCGCGCGGCAGCTGGGCAGCCCCTGCGTGGTGGGCCAACAGCCCGTTGAGCAAGGTGCCTGACCAATTGCCGGCGCCGGGATGCACCACCAGCCCTGCCGGCTTGTCGATGACGATCAGGTGTTCGTCCTCGAACACCACCGGCAGCGACATCGCCTGTGGCCGGAAGGCCAGGGTCTGCGCGGTGGGGATGAGCTCCACGTCAATCGCCTGGCCGGCCTGCACGCGCTTGGACGACTGGGTGCAGGCGCGTCCTGCCAGCTGCACATGCCCCTGCTCGATCAACTGCTGCAGGTGGCTGCGCGAGAACGCAGTGATGCGCTCAGCCAGGCAACGGTCCAGGCGCTGCCCATGAGCCTGCCCCTCGACGACCCAGTGCTGCCGATCAACCGTATCCGCGGCGTCAGCGCCATCGTCGGCCCAGTCGTCCGCGCTGCTGTCTGCGGCTGTCGCCGGCGCAGCGGAGGGGCCCTCCCTATAATCAAAAGCGTTTTTCACGATGGAATGCTGGCTGCGTGCCGGTGTGTCGCCATGCCCAATTCTGCGCGGCTCTTTGCCCGGCCTCTGTGTTTGTTGACGTGTATCTTGTCGCTCGCCGTGCTTGGCGCCTGCGGCAACACCAACGTCGCCAACGCCAACGACCCCAACCGTCTCTATGCCGAGGCGCAGCAGGAGCTGGAAAGCGGCGCCTACGACCGCGCCATCAAGGGCTTCGAACGTGTCGAAGCGGCGGCCTCTGGCACCCTGCTGGGCCAGCAGGCGCTGCTGCGGTTGGCCTATGCCCAGTGGAAATCGGGCGAAAGGACCACCTCACTGGCCACGACAGACCGTTTCCTGCGCCTGCATCCGTCCAGCCCCGCCTATGACTACGGCCTGTACCTGCGCGGCCTGATCAACTTCAACGACAACCTGGGGCTGTTTGGCAATCTGGCCGGTCAGCGCCTGGCCGAACGTGATCAGCGCGCCTCGCGCGAGGCACACCAGAGCTTCAAGCAGCTGGTTGATCAATTCCCCGACTCGAAGTACACGGCCGACGCCCGGGTCCGCATGGACTACATCGTCAACATGCTCGCCGAGCATGAGGTTCAGGTGGCCCGCTACTACTACCGGCGCGGGGCCTATCTGGCTGCCGCCAACCGCGCCAAGCAATCGCTCACCGAGTTCCCGCAGACCCCCAGCACGGCCGACGCGCTGGTGCTCATGGTGCTCAGCTACGAGCGGCTGGGCCTGAAGGAACTGCGCGATGACGCCCAGCGCGTGCTGGCCAAGAACTTCCCACAGCGCCAGCTCGGCCTGGACACCCCCAAGAGGCCCTGGTGGCAACTCTGGTGAAAGGCGTCACGGCCTGCGTGTCACCGGCGATGCGCCGCTGACAGCTCGGCCAGCCACGCCAGCGCATCGGCTTCGCTGTCCACCGCGGTCATCGGCGGCAGCGCCGCCGTCAGCCGCCGTCCGTAGCCCATCTGCCTCAGGCGCGGGTCACAGACGACGAGCAGCCCGCGGTCGGCCTCGGTGCGAATGAGGCGGCCGCCACCTTGCTTCAGCGAGATGGCGGCCTCTGACACAAACTGCTGCTCGAAGGCATTGCCACCGGCCAGCGTGATCTGGCGTCCGCGCGCCTCGATCAAGGGGTCATTGGGTGGCGGGAACGGCAGCTTGTCGATCAGCACGCACTGCAGGGCATCACCCGGGACATCGATCCCCTCCCAGAAACTCTGCGAGCCCAGCAGGACCTTGCCCACGCCGTCACCAAACTGCTGCATGAGGCTTCGACGCGGCTGCGTACCCTGGACCAGCAGTTCAATGCGCGAGCCGGTCGCGCGCAGGGCCTCGCCCATGGCCTGCGCAATCAGCGGCAGCACGCGCAAGGTGGTCGTGAGCACAAAGCAGCGCCCGTTCAGCGCGCTGGCGCAGCGTGCCGCCAGCTGGCCGACCGCCAGCGGGTGGCCCGCCTCGTTGGGCTTGGGGAAGCGCGTAGGCACCCACAGCCTGGCCTGTCGGGCGTAGTCGAACGGGCTTCCCACCCGCAAGGCCACGGCGTCCTCCAGGCCCGCCGACTGCACAAACCAGCTCAGGGCCTCGTCGTCACCGAGGGTGGCCGAGGTGAACACCCACGCCTTTTCAGCATGGCGACGCTGTTCTGACAACATCTCGCGGATGTCCAGGGGCGATTCCACCAGCCGTGCGCTGTGGGCCGACACATCGATCCAGCGCACGCGGCCATCCGGCGTCTCGGCAGCAAACCGCCGGGCCTGGCTGCACACCGCGGCCAGTCGTTCGGCCAAGCGCGTGAAATCGGGCGCTGTGCCTTCGACCGCGACAACCGCCTGAGAGAGCCGTTCAGCGCCGGCCACCAACTGGTCCAATGCGGTCAGCAGCTCGGGCGCCTCGGCACGTTCTTTCCACCGCAGCTTGACCACCCCGCGAAGCTCATGCAGTTCGCCAGCACAGGCAAGCCTCAGCGCACGGGCAGCGGCCTCGAAGGTGCCACAGCATTCGGCCCAGGGCTGCAGGCCGCGCGCATGCTGCAGCCCACTGGCCAGCACATCTCGCGCCAGGTCGAGGCAGGCCGCCACCGCCAGCTGCTGCCCGAGGAACTGCAGCCCGGCGTCTGTCAGCTGGTGCGCCTCATCGAACACCACCGCCTCAACGGCCGGCAGCAGCTCCGCCACACCACTGTCGCGCAAGGCCAGATCGGCAAAGAACAGGTGGTGGTTGATCACCACGACATCAGCGGCCAGCGCATCGCGACGGGCACGCAGCACGTGGCATTCGGTCAGGCGCGGGCATTCGCTGCCCAGGCAGTTGTCGCGTGTCGAGGTCACCAGCGGAATGACCGGAGAGCGGTCATCCAGGCCGTCGATCTCGGCCAGGTCTCCGGTGCGTGTGGCGATGGCCCAGGTCTCGACACGCGCCAGCGTGCGCAAGGCAAAGCGGTCAGGCAGCTCGGCCGACTGGCGGGCCTGGTCCAGCCGATGCGGACAGAGGTAGCTGCCCCGGCCCTTGAGCAGAGCCAACTTCAGGGGAACGCCCAGCGCCGCCTTCAGGCGCGGAAGATCGCGCAGGAAGAGTTGATCCTGCAGGCTCTTGGTGGCGGTGCTCACCAGTGCCTTGCAGCCACTGAGCAGCAGCGGGACAAGGTAGGCGAAGGTCTTGCCGACGCCCGTGCCGGCTTCCACCACCAGCGTGGAACGATCCTGCAGCGCCTGCGCCACCGCGGCCGCCATCCGCCCTTGCCCTTCGCGGGGCAGAAAGCCGGGGCTGGCGGACGCGAGTGGGCCCTGAGCGCTCAGCGCCCACTGCGCCTGCAGTGCGAGCTCCGTGGGTTCAGCAGCGTCGCTCAGGCGGGCTCCGGCGGTTCCAGGCGGTTTTCAAGCTGGGCGATCTGGTCGCGCAGGGCGAGCCGGCGCTTCTTCAGCCGCCTGAGCATCAGGTCGTCCAGTGGCTGCTCACCCGCGGCGCGGTCGATCAGGCTGTCGAGATCGGCATGCTCGATGCGCAACTCGATCAGTCGACGAGCGGGTGAATGCAGGTTGTTGTCCAAGGAAGGGAGCCGATGTTGGTGCGCGCTGGCAGTGACCTGCAAGTTTATAGTCCCCCACCATGGCCACCAAGCAGCCCGCGCACCGATTGACCGCCAGCACGGCACTGCACAAGGGTGACCGTGCCTACCAGCAGGACCAGGTGGTCATCCTGCCGCACCCGCGCGAACCGGGCTGCGTACTGGCCGTGGTAGCCGACGGCATGGGTGGCAAGAGCGGTGGCCGAAAGGCGGCCGACCAGGTGCAGCTGACGGCACGCCAGACCTACGACCGCTTCGTGCCGTCGCTGGACGACCCCGCTGAAATGCTGACGCGCCTGGTCATGGAGTCGCACCTGATGATCAAACTGACGGCCATTTCTTCAGAAGAAGAGCCGCACAGCACCGTGGCGGCCTTCCTGCTGATGCCTGATCGCAGCGCGCATGTGGTGCATGCGGGCGATTCACGCGTCTACCACTTCCGCGGCACTGAACTGCTGCGGCGCACCAGCGACCATTCCTTTGTGCAGCGGCTGATCGACGACGGGAAGCTCACCGAGGACGAGGCCGCCGTCCACCCCCAGAGCAACCTGCTGACAGGCTGCCTCGGCACCGAGCAGGACCCTCCGCTGGCGCTCTGGCGCATCGATTCCGTCCAGCCACAGGATGCCCTGGTGGCTTGCAGCGATGGCCTGTGGCACTACTTCAGCTCACGCGAGCTGGGGGCCATCGTGCAGGCCCTGCCGCCCCGCGAGGCCGGCGAAATGCTGGTGTCCAAGGCGCGGCAACGGGCGCGGGGGGGCGGCGACAACATCTCCCTGGCGATCGTTCGGTTGGAAAGCCTGGCCTGAGCCACCCAGTGGCGTGTCATGTCAGCGAGGTGTCCACCACCCGGCGCTGGCGTGACAGGTATTCCGCCGACTGCATCTCCGTCAACCGGGACACTGTGCGCGGAAACTCGTGCGACAACGGCCCTTCGGTGTAGAGCAGCTCGGGCGCCGTGGCTGCTGACATCACCAATTTGACATTCCTGTCGTACAGCACATCCACCAGCCAGGTGAAGCGCCGCGCCTCGCTGGCCATGCGGGGTGGCATCTGCGGCACGTTGGACAGCAGCACCGTGTGAAACCGGGACGCCAGCTCCAGGTAGTCGTTCTGGGAGCGAGGCCCGCCGCAGAGGGTTTTGAAATCGAACCACACCACCCCGCCGGCACGGCGCACGGTGCGCAGCTCGCGGTGCTCGATGCGCAGCACGCGGTCTTCGTCCTTGGCTTCGGTCAGCTCGTCGAAGGCAGCTTCCATGGCCTGCTCGGCCTGCTCGCCCAGCGGGCTGTGGTACAGCTGAAGCTGCTCCAGGGTGCGCTGGCGGTAGTCGGTGCCGGCGTCGACATTGATGACCTCCAGCTTCTGCTTGAGCAGTTCGATCGCCGGCAGGATGCGGTCGCGGTGCAGGCCGTTGGGGTACAGCGCATCAGGGTGAAAGTTGGAGGTCGTGACGATGCTGACGCGGTTGGCAAACATCGAGTCCAGCAGGCGGTGCAGGATCATCGCGTCGGTCACGTCGGCCACGTGGAACTCGTCAAAGCAGATCAGACGGAAGCGCCGAGCGATGCGCTTGCCCAGTTCATCCAGTGGGTTCTGCTGGCCCTTGAGCTCCTGCAGTTCACGGTGCACCTCGCGCATGAATTCATGGAAGTGCAGGCGTGTCTTGCGGGTCAGCGGAACGGACTGGAAGAAGCAGTCCATGAGGAAGCTCTTGCCCCGCCCTACCCCGCCGTACATGTACACGCCCTTGGGGATGGGTGGACGGCTGATCAGCTTGGCCAGCGCATTGCTGCGGCGCGACTTGTACTCGGCCCACTCACGCTCGCAGCGCTCCAGGGCTTCAATCGCCCGCAGCTGCGCAGCGTCGCTGCGGTAGCCGCGCTCGGCCAGGGTGGCTTCGTACAACTGGCGCACATGGGACATCAGGACACCGCACTCCGAGGCATCAGGCCGGCGAGGCACCCGACCAATCAAAGGAACGGATGGCGACGCAGTCGCCAAGGCGATTGGACGCGAAGGCGTCCCGGGCGGCGGCCAGCGCGCCCGGTTCTGCGTTGACCGCGGGGTGCCCAGGCTGCACGACCCGCCCCAGGCCTCAGAAGTTCAAGGTGCGCTTGTCGACCGCCAGCGCCGCTTCCTTGGTGCTCTCGCTGAGCGACGGGTGGGCGTGGCAGATGCGGGCGATGTCCTCGCTGCTGGCCTTGAATTCCATCGCCACCACGGCTTCGGCGATCAGTTCGCTGGCCATCGGGCCGACGATGTGAACCCCGAGGATCTCGTCGGTCTTGGCGTCGGCCAGCATCTTGACCATGCCGGTGGTGTCGCCCAGCGCCCGTGCGCGGCCATTGGCCATGAACGGAAAGCTGCCGGACTTGTAGGCGGCACCGCGGGCCTTCAGCTGCTGCTCGGTCTCGCCCACCCAGGCGATTTCCGGGCTGGTGTAGATCACCCAGGGAATGGTGTTGAAGTTGACGTGCCCGTGCTGGCCGGCAATGCGTTCAGCCACCGCCACACCTTCTTCCTCGGCCTTGTGCGCGAGCATGGGGCCCCGCACCACGTCACCCACCGCCCAGACACCGGGCAGGTTGGTGCGGCACTCGGCGTCCACCACGATGGCCCCGCGCTCATCGAGCGCCAGGCCAACCGCCTCGGCATTGAGGCCCACGGTATTGGGCACGCGGCCGATGGAGACGATGAGCTTGTCAACATCCAGCGTCTGGGCATCGCCCTTGGCGTTGGTGAACGCCACGCTGACACCCTTCTTGCCGACCTTGATCTCGCCCACCTTCACGCCCAGCTCGATCTTCAGGCCCTGCTTGGTGAAGGCCTTGTGAGCCTCCTTGGCAATCTGCTCGTCCACGGCACCGAGGAAGGTCGGCAGGCCTTCCAGGATGGTGACCTCGGCGCCGAGGCGGCGCCAGACTGAACCCATCTCCAGACCAATGACGCCTGAACCGATGAGACCCAGCTTCTTCGGCACCGCGCCCACCCGCAGCGCGCCGTCGTTGCTGAGGATGTTCTCCTCGTCAAACGGCGTGCCGGGCAAGGCCCGTGCGTTGGAACCCGTGGCCACGATGACCTGCTTGGCCACCAGGGTCTCGGCGGTGGCACCGGCCACCTGGACTTCATAGCCGCCGTCGACGGCCTTCACGAAGGAACCCCGGCCGTGGAAGAAGCTCACCTTGTTCTTCTTGAACAGGTAGAGGATGCCGTCGTTGTTCTGCTTCACGACGGTGTCCTTGCGGGCCAGCATCTTCGGCACGTCGATGCTGAGGTCCTTCAGGCCGATACCGTGGTCGGCAAAGGCATGGCCGGCGTGCTCGAAGTGCTCACTGCTCTGCAGCAGCGCCTTGCTCGGGATGCAGCCCACGTTGGTGCAGGTGCCGCCCGGTGCTGGGCCGCCCTTGCTGTTCTTCCACTCGTCGATGCAGGCGGTGTTGAATCCCAGCTGCGCCGCGCGGATGGCGGCGATGTAGCCACCGGGCCCGCCGCCGATGACGATGACGTCGAATGTCTTGCTCATGGTGTCAGTCGTCAGCTTTCTCAGATGTCGAACAGCAGGCGAGCCGGGTCTTCCAGCGCTTCCTTCATCGTGACCAGGCCCAGCACGGCCTCACGGCCGTCGATGATGCGGTGGTCATAGGACATGGCCAGGTAGTTGATCGGGCGGACAACCACCTGACCGTTCTCCACCACGGCACGGTCCTTGGTGGCGTGCACGCCGAGGATGGCCGACTGCGGCGGGTTGATGATGGGGGTCGACAACATCGAGCCGAAGACACCGCCATTGCTGATCGAGAAGGTGCCACCGGACAGTTCATCCATCGACAGCTTGCCGTCACGGGCCTTCACGCCATATTCGGCGATCTTCTTCTCGATGTCGGCAAAGCTCATCTGATCGGCGTTGCGCAGGATGGGCACCACCAGGCCGCGCGGCGAACCCACCGCGATGCCGATGTCGAAGTAGCCGTGGTAGACGATGTCGTTGCCGTCCACGCTGGCGTTGAGCACCGGGTACTTCTTCAACGCGGCCACCGCCGCCTTGACAAAGAAGCTCATGAAGCCGAGCTTGACGCCGTGCTCCTTCTCAAACTTCTCCTGGAACTTCTTGCGCATCTCCATCAGCGGGGCCATGTTGACCTCGTTGAAGGTGGTCAGGATGGCGTTGGTGGCCTGGCTCTGCAGCAGGCGTTCGGCCACCCGGGCGCGCAGACGCGACATCGGCACGCGCTGTTCAGGGCGGTCACCCAGGTGCTGCGCAGCGGGGGCGGCGACGGCGGGCAGCGGCTTGGCCACGGCCGGCGGGGCGGCCACGGCCACCGCCGGAGCAGCCGCCGGCTTGGGGGATGCCGTGCCAGCGGCCACCGCACCCAGGACGTCGCCCTTGGTCACCCGGCCATCGCGGCCAGTGCCGGCCACGGAGCCCGGGGCGAGCTGGTTGTCGGCCATCAGCTTGGCGGCCGCGGGCATGACCACGTCGGACTTGGCGCCACCCGAAGCCGGTACGGCGGAAGCAGCCGGCGCGGGGGCGACCGCTGCAGCGGCTGCGGGTGCAGGCGCCGCAGCACCCGCCTTGCCTTCGGTGTCGATGGTGGCGATAACCTGGTCAGACACGACGGTACCGCCGTCGGCCACGACGTGCGCGGCCATCACACCGGCAGCCGGTGCCGGTACTTCCAGCACGACCTTGTCGGTCTCGATCTCGATGAGGATTTCATCGATGGCCACGGCTTCACCGGGCTTTTTCTTCCACTGCAGCAGGGTGGCTTCAGCCACGGATTCGGAAAGCTGCGGAACCTTGACGTCTACGATTGCCATGATAGTTACGATGAGGTGAGGGGTTTGAGGCCCCGCGCCAACCCGGCATGCAGGCACCCGGTGCCTCGGGCGCGGCCCGAGGACAGGTGCTGTGCAGGCCAGGCAACCCGGCGCGAAGCAACCGGGTTGGCGTTACTTGGTGAGGACAAAGCCCTTGATCTTGGCGAAGGCCTGGTCGAGCAAGGACTTCTGCTGATCCTGGTGGAGGTGGCTGTAGCCCACGGCGGGCGACGCGCTGGCGGGGCGGCCGGCATAACCGAGCCGCTGGCCGTCCAGCATGTTTTCGTGGATCTGGTGCTGGATGAAGAACCAGGCACCCTGGTTCTGCGGTTCATCCTGGCACCACACCACCTCGGTGGCGTTGGGGAAGCGCTTCATCTCGGCAGCGAATGCCTTGTGCGGGAACGGATAGAGCTGTTCCACACGCAGGATGGCCACATCCCAGGCCTTCTTTTCCTCGCGCTTGCGGATGAGGTCGTAGGCGACCTTGCCCGAGCAGCAGATGATGCGCTTGACCTTCTCCGGCACCACTTCCTCGCGCTGCGAACTGATGACCGTCTTGAACTCACCCTTCACAAACTCGGTCAGCGGGCTGGTGGCGTCCTTGTTGCGCAGCAGGCTCTTGGGCGAAAAGATGATCAGTGGCTTGCGGAACGGGCGCACCATCTGGCGGCGCAACAGGTGGAAGATCTGGCTGGCACTGGTGGGCTGGCAGATCTGCATGTTGTTGTCCGCGGCCAGCTGCATGAAGCGCTCCAGGCGCGCCGAGCTGTGCTCCGGGCCCTGGCCTTCATAGCCATGGGGCAGCAGCAGCGTCAGGCCGTTGGCACGCCCCCACTTCACCTCGCCCGAGGCGATGAACTGGTCGATCACCACCTGGGCACCGTTGGCAAAGTCGCCAAACTGGGCTTCCCAGATCGTCAGCGTGTTGGGTTCAGCGCTGGCGTAGCCGTACTCGAAGCCCAGGACCGCCTCTTCCGAGAGGATGGAGTCGATCACGACAAACGGGGCCTGGCCTTCGGCCACGTGCTGCAGCGGAACGTACGTGCCTTCGTCCCAGCGCTCACGGTTCTGGTCGTGCAGCACGGCATGGCGGTGCACAAAGGTGCCGCGGCCGCAATCTTCGCCCGACAGGCGAACGGCATAGCCGCTGGCCACCAGCGACGCGTAGGCGAGCGTTTCGCCCATGCCCCAGTCGACGTTGATCTCGCCACGGCCCATGGCGGCGCGGTCGGCGATGACCTTTTCCACCAGCGGGTGCGCCTTGAAGTTCTTGGGCAGGGTCGTCAGGCGTTCGGCCAGGCGCTTGACTTCCGTCAGGGGCAGCGCAGTGTCAGCGGAGTCCGTCCACTTGCGGCCCAGGAAGGGCGACCAATCCACCGCGTACTTGCTCTTGAAGTTGGTCAGCACCGGGTCCGACGTGTGCTTGCCAGCGTCCATGGCGGCGCGGAAGTCCTTGACCATCTGGTCGGGGCCATCAGCCGGCAGCACGTTCTGGGCCACCAACTTTTCACCATAGAGGCGGCGGGTGCCCGGGTGCTGGCCGATCTTCTTGTACATCAGCGGCTGGGTCAGCGCGGGGGTGTCCTGCTCGTTGTGGCCCAGCTTGCGGAAGCAGATGATGTCGACCACCACATCCTTGTTGAACTGCTGGCGGTAGTCCATGGCCAGCTGCGTGCAGAAGACCACGGCCTCCGGGTCGTCGCCATTCACGTGCAGCACCGGGGCTTCGATCATCTTGACGACGTCGGAGCAGTACAGGGTGGAACGGCTATCGCGCGGGTCACTGGTGGTGAAGCCGATCTGGTTGTTGATCACCAGGTGCACCGTACCGCCGGTGTAGTAGCCGCGAGTCTGCGCCAGCGCCAGCGTCTCCATCACGACGCCCTGGCCGGCAAAGGCGGCGTCGCCGTGCACCTGCACCGGCAGCACCTGCGTGCCGACCTTGTCGCCACGGCGCTCCATGCGGGCCTTGACCGAGCCCTCGACCACCGGGTTGACGATTTCCAGGTGGCTGGGGTTGAAGGCCAGGCTCAGGTGGACGGGGCCGCCCTTGGTGGAGATGTCGCTGGAGAAACCCTGGTGATACTTGACGTCACCGGCGGGCAGTTCCTCGGGGGCCGTGTGGTCAAACTCGGCGAACAGGTCCTTGGGCATCTTGCCCAAGGTATTGACCAGCACATTCAAACGGCCGCGGTGGGCCATGCCAATGACAATCTCCTGCACGCCGTTCTCGCCGGCGCGCTGGACCACTTCGTCCATGCTGGCGATGAAGCTTTCGCCACCCTCGAGCGAGAAGCGCTTCTGGCCCACATACTTGGTGTGGAGGTAGCGCTCCAGGCCTTCAGCGGCCGTGAGGCGGTCGAGGATGTGCTTCTTCTTCTCGATGGTGAAGGCGGGCTTGCTGCGGCTGGACTCCAGCCGCTCCTGCCACCAGCGCTTTTCCGTCGGGTCGGTGCAGTGCATGAACTCCGCGCCCACCGTGCCGCAGTAGGTGTCACGCAGTGCCTGCAGAATCTCCCGCAGGCTCATGTTCTCGGCCTTGGAGAAGTAGGTGTTGGCCGCCGAGAACGTGATGTCCATGTCACTCTCGGTCAGGTCGTAGAACGCCGGCTCCAATTCCGGAATCTTGGGGCGCTCAGTGCGCTTGAGGGGGTCGAGATCGGCCCAGCGGCTGCCCAGGAAGCGGTAGGCGGCGATCAGGCTCTGCACGTGCACCTGCTTGCGGGCCACGGCGAGATCGGCCTCACTGGCCTTCAGGGCAAAGGCATTGGCCTTGGCGCGCTGCGCAAAGCTTTCAACGACAGGGGCGTGCGCGACGTCGCGGCTGTCCGTGCCGTCAACGGCGGGGACGTGCTGGAGGTTGTCGAAGTAGGTGCGCCAGTTGTCGGGCACGCTGCCCGGGTTCAGGAGGTAGGCCTCATACAACTCTTCGACGTAGGGCGCATTGCCCCCGAACAGGTACGAGTTGGACCTGTATTGCTGCATCATCTTTCGCTCACCTTTCACCCTGGTTTCCAGGGCTTCGATGGGTTAACAGAAACCTTCCGCGACCCGGCTTCACCGGTAGGCGGATTGCGACCCGCCTTGCTGTTGCCTCAGCCAGCAAGGGGACGTGGAAGGACCACTACCTTAGTTATTGAATCACCGACCACTCTATCACCGGCGCCTGACATGAAACGTTCATCTGGAGGGTGCCGCCGGCATTGATCAACCGACTGCCGAAGTCGTCTTCCGGCAGATTCCAGCCTGATGAAACCCCAGGTCATCCACCTGTCCCGCGAGGCGCCGGCCAAGCCAGCCCTGGGCGAAACCTGCAATGGATGCGGGATGTGTTGTGCGACAGAGCCCTGCCCCATCGGCATGGTCATCAGCCGTCGGCGCAGTGGCGCCTGCGTCGCGCTGGAATGGGCTGAAGCCGAGCAGCGGTACCACTGCGGCCTGCTGAAGAAGGCCGCCGCCAGCGGACCTTCTGCCCAGCGCCTGATAGCCCGCTGGATCGGAGCCGGCAAGGGTTGCGACGCCAGCCTGGAGTGGCAAGCGGCCACGGCATCGCCAGACGCAAGCCTTCCCTTGCCGGACTGATCTTCAGAGACCGCTGCCACAGCGGGCGGCAGCGCGGCCACCACACTGACAGCAAGGCATGGCCGACGGGCGTCGACAATGGGGGCATGTCACCACCCCGCGCCGAACCCACGCCTGCCGCCCAGCCCTCAGGCCCGAGGTTCTCGACCTTGCCCTTGCCGAGCGCGGTACTCGCCAACCTCGACAGCCTTGGCTACACGTCCATGACGCCCGTCCAGGCCCGCAGCCTGCCGCTGTCTCTGGCGGGCAAGGACGTGATCGCACGTGCCAAGACGGGCAGTGGCAAGACCGCCGCGTTTGGCCTGCCCTTGCTGGCACGGGTGGACTCGGCGAGCCTGGCCACCCAGGGCCTGGTGCTGTGCCCCACGCGCGAATTGGCCGACCAGGTGGCCCTGGAACTGCGTCGTCTTGCCCGCGCCGAGGGCAACCTCAAGGTGCTGACCCTGTGCGGTGGCGTGCCGCTGCGCGGCCAGACGGCCAGCCTGGCCCACGGTGTGCAGGTGGTCGTGGGCACACCAGGCCGGGTGCTGGACCACCTGAACCGTCAGACGCTGGCGCTGTCGGGGCTGACCTGCTGGGTGCTGGACGAAGCCGACCGCATGCTCGACATGGGGTTTGCCGAAGACCTGGCCGCCATGGCCCGCCACTGCGGTGACGGCTCGCGCCGCCAGACGCTGCTGTTTTCAGCCACCTACCCGGAGAACGTGGCGGCCATCGCCGCCCGGCTGCTGCGAGACCCAGTCACCGTGACGGTGGCCGAAGAGCACACCGCTGAACAGCTCCACGAGCGCCGCTATGAGGTCACCGAGGAACAGCGTCTGCATGCGGTGGGCCGGCTGCTGAACCACTTTCGACCGGAAAGCACCCTGGCCTTCTGCAACACCAAGCAGCAGTGCCACGACCTCGTGGCCGTGTTGCAGGCCGAGGGCCTGTCGGCCATGGAACTGCACGGCGACCTGGACCAGCGCGAGCGTGACCAGGTGCTGGTGCAGTTCAGCAACCGCAGCTGCAGCGTGCTGGTGGCCACCGACGTGGCCGCCCGTGGGCTGGACATCGCGCAGCTGGCGGCGGTCATCAACGTGGACATCTCACCCGATGCCCAGGTGCATACCCACCGCATCGGCCGCACCGGCCGGGCGAGTGCCAGCGGGCTGGTCTTCAGCCTGGTGAGCCCCGACGAGATGGGGCGCATCGGCCGCATCGAGGCCCTGCAGGGCCGCGAGAGCGAGTGGTGCACGCTGGCAAGCCTGGTGAGCCCCGCCGGGGCCGAGCCGCTGCGCCCCGCCATGGTGACGCTGCAGATCGCCGGCGGCCGCAAGGAGAAGATCCGCGCCGGTGACGTGCTGGGTGCGCTCACGAAGGACCTGGGGCTGCCCGCCAGCGCCATCGGCAAGATCAGCGTCAACGAGTTCTCCACCTATGTCGCCGTGGAGCGATCAGTGGCCGACAAGGCCCTGCGCGGGCTGAACGCCGGCAAGGTCAAAGGCCGTTCGGTCAAGGTCAGGCGCCTGTGAGCCCGCTCCATCCAGAAGGCGTCATGCCCCTGCCCGCCCCTGCGCAGCCGTCGCCAATGTCAGACGCCAGCACGCCCACCTCATTCGCCGCGCTGGGCCTGGCCAGCGCGCTCGTGCACACCGCCACTGACCTCGGCTTTCGTTGGCCCACGCCGATCCAGGCGGCGGCCATTCCGCCGGCGCTGAAAGGGCAGGATGTCCTGGGCCTGGCCAGCACGGGCTCGGGCAAGACGGGCGCCTATGGGCTGGCCCTGCTGCACCGGATCATTCAGTGGCGCCTGCCTGGCCAACGGCAGACACACGCCCTGGTGGTGGTGCCCACGCGCGAGCTGGCGCTGCAGGTGGCCGATGCCCTGCAGTCACTGTCGCGCGGGTTGCGCAGCCCGATCAAGGTGGTGGCAGTCTTCGGGGGGGTGTCCATCAACCCGCAGATGCTGAGCCTGCGCGGCGCGGCCGACGTGCTGGTGGCCACACCCGGCCGGCTGCTGGACCTCGCCGAGCGCAACGCCGTGAAGCTGGGCCAGGTGCAGCTGCTGGTGCTGGACGAGGCCGACCGCCTGCTGGACGAAGGTTTTGCCGACGAGCTGGCCCAGGTGAAGTCACTGCTGCCGGCCCGGCGCCAGACCTTGTTCTTTTCGGCCACCTTCCCGGCCGCGGTGGACGCCCTGGCGGCCACCTGGCTGCACCAGGCCGTGCGCATCGACCTGGCTGACCCGGTGGACACCTCACCCGACGGCAGCACAGCAAGCGACGCGCGTGGGCGCGCGGCCGCTGGTCTCGCAGGCACGCCCCGCATCGAACAGCGGGCCATCGTGGTGGATACCGACCGGCGCACCGCGCTGCTGCGGCACCTGGTGCGGCAGGAGGCGTGGCCTCGGGTGCTGGTGTTTGCAGCAACGCGCCACGGCTGCGAACACGTCGCCGAAAAATTGCGGCGGGCGGGTGTGTCGGCCGCTGCGTTTCATGGCGACATGAGCCAAGGCGCGCGCACCGACACCCTGGCGGCCTTCGGCGCGGGCGCGATTCAGGTGCTGCTGGCCACCGACATGGCCGCGCGCGGCCTGCACATCGCAGGCTTGCCGGCGGTGGTGAACTACGACCTGCCGCGCTCGGCCGTTGACTACACCCACCGCATCGGACGCACCGCGCGCGCCGGCAGCCATGGTGTGGCCATCAGCTTTGTCAGCAGCAGCACCGAAGCCCACTTCCGGTTGATCGAAAAGCGCCAGGGCCGGCGGGTGCCCCGTGAACAGTGCCAGGGCTTCGAGCCCCGGCCGGTGGCGGCCAGTGACGCTGCGGAAACCGCTGAGGCAGTTGCACCCGAAAGGGCTGCGGGCGGCATCAAGGGGGCTCGCAAGAGCCGCAAGGACAAGCTGCGGGAGGCGGCCGCCCGCCAGGGCGGGCGGGGCTGACCCCGCGCGGCAGGGTCAGCGCAGGGACAGTGGCAGCTCAGCCCAGGGCTGCCTTGGCGGCCTGGTATTCACGGTTGAGGCGCGCCACCATCTCGGCGGCCGGCACCACCGCCTTGACGGCCGAGATGCCCTGGCCACAGCCCCAGATGTCCTTCCAGGCCTTCTTGGCACCATCGGCGCCGCCAAAGTTCATCTTGCTCGGGTCACTCTCGGGCAGGTGGTCAGGGTCCATGCCCGCATTGCGGATGCTGGGCTTCAGGTAGTTGCCATGCACACCGGTGAACAGATTGGAATAGACGATGTCATCGCTGTTGGAATCGACGATGCACTGCTTGTAGTCGTCTGACGCGCGCGCCTCTTCGGTGGCGATGAAGGCCGAGCCGATGTAGGCGAGGTCAGCACCCATCGCCTGGGCCGCCAGCACCGCGCCGCCGGTGGCGATCGAGCCGCTCAGCGCCAGCGGGCCGTTGAACCACTCGCGGATCTCCTGGATCAGCGCAAAGGGGCTCTTGGTGCCCGCATGGCCACCCGCACCGGCGGCCACGGCGATCAGGCCATCGGCGCCCTTCTCGATCGCCTTGTGGGCAAAGGCGTTGTTGATGATGTCGTGCAGCACCACTCCGCCCCAGGTGTGCACGGCCTCGTTGATGTCGGTGCGGGCGCCCAGCGAGGTGATGATGATGGGCACCTTGTACTTGGCGCAGACCTGCATGTCGTGCTCCAGACGGTCGTTCGTCTTGTGCACGATCTGGTTGATGGCGTACGGGGCGCTGGGTGCCTCGGGGTGGGCGCGGTCGTAGGCGGCCAGGGTCTCGGTGATCTCGTGCAGCCATTCGTCAACCTGCGACGCCGGGCGGGCATTCAGCGCGGGCATGGAGCCGACGATGCCGGCCTGGCACTGGGCGATGACCAGCTTGGGGTTGCTGATGATGAACAGCGGCGAGCCGATGACCGGCAGGCGCACACGGTTGAAGTGAGGGGTGAGAGCCATCAGAAAGCCTCCAGGGCCAGTTCAGTGACGCTGTCGGCGCCGTCGACGATGCTGTCGCGCCAGGACACGGCACGCACCAGGATGTGGTCTGCGAAGAAACGCGCGGTGGTGATCTTGGCGCGCATGAAATCAGCGTCCTCGCCACGCGCCAGCGCGTCTTCGGCCTTGATGAGCGCACGCGCCATCTGCCAGCCGGCCACCACGGTGCCGCTGAGCATCAGGTAAGGCACGCTGCCGGCAAAGACGGCGTTGGGGCTGCCCTTGCTCTGCCCCACCACAAAGGACACGCTGTCCAGCCAGGCCTTGCGGGCCGCGGCCAGGCGAGCGGCCAGTGCCTGGCAGGCCGCACTGGGGCGGGCCTTGAGTTCACCTTCGGTGGCCTCGATCTGCGCCGCGATGGCCTGGGCCGTGCGGCCGCCGTCGCGGGCCGTCTTGCGGCCGACGAGGTCATTGGCCTGGATGGCGGTGGTGCCTTCGTAGATGGTCAGGATCTTGGCGTCGCGCAGGTGCTGCGCCGCGCCCGTTTCCTCGATGAAGCCCATGCCGCCGTGCACCTGCACACCCAGGCTGGCCACCTCCAGGCTCATCTCGGTGGACAGGCCCTTGATCAGCGGCACCAGGAACTCGTAGAAGGCCTGGTTCTGCGCGCGCACCTCGGCGTCAGGGTGCTGGTGGGCGGCGTCGAAGGCCGATGCGCCCACGTAGGCCATCGCGCGGCAACCCTCGGTCCAGGCACGCATGGTCATCAGCATGCGCCGCACATCGGGGTGGTGGATGATGGGCGCGGCCTTGTTCAGGCTGCCGTCCACCGGCCGGCTCTGGACGCGGTCCCGGGCATAACCCACGGCCTTCTGGTACGCCCGCTCGGCCAGCCCGATGCCCTGGATGCCCACGCCGTAGCGGGCGGCGTTCATCATGATGAACATGTACTCGAGGCCGCGGTTTTCCTGGCCGATGAGTGTGGCCACCGCACCGCCGTTGTCGCCGTACTGCAGCACGGCGGTGGGGCTGGCCTTGATGCCCATCTTGTGTTCGATGCTGACGCAGTGGACGTCGTTGCGGGTGCCGTCTGCCAGCACCTTCGGGCAGATGAACAGCGAGATGCCCTTGACGCCTTCAGGCGCGCCGATCACCCGGGCCAGCACGAGGTGGACGATGTTCTCGGCCATGTCGTGTTCACCGTAGGTGATGAAGATCTTGGTGCCAAACAGGCGGTAGGTGCCGTCGGGCTGCGGCTCGGCGCGGGTGCGCACCAGGCTCAGGTCAGAACCTGCCTGCGGTTCGGTCAGGTTCATCGACCCTGTCCAGGTGCCGTCGAGCATCTTGGGGATGTAGGTCTGCTGCTGGTCCTCGGTGCCGGCCGTCAGCAGCGCCTCCACGGCGCCGTCGGTCAGCAGCGGGCACAGCGCAAAACTCATGTTGGCGCTGTTGACCATTTCGCTGCAGGCGGAGTGAATCAGCTTGGGCAGGCCCTGGCCGCCAAAGTCGGCTGGGTGCTGCAGCCCCTGCCAGCCCCCTTCGGCGTAGCGCTTGAAGGCTTCCTTGAAACCCGGCGTGGTGAACACCTGCCCATCCCTGAAGTACGACGGGTTCTTGTCGCCTTCCCAGTTCAGGGGTGCCACGACGTCTTCGGTGAACCGCGCGCACTCTTCCAGCACCGCGGCGGCTGTCTCGTAGCCAGCATCCTCATGCCCCGGCAACTGGGCCACGGCGTCGATGCCGGCCAGTTCCTTCATCACAAACAGCATGTCCTTCACAGGCGCACGGTAGGTCATGGTCGAAGCTCCACAGGGCCGCGAGGCCGCCCAGCATCCATTGAAAAAAGGAAAGGAGGCGCCAGGGGGCCCGGCGCCTCGTCGGTCAGCACGTCAGAGGCTGCGCACCAGCTCGGGCACCGCCGTGAACAAATCGGCCTCGAGGCCGTAGTCGGCCACGCTGAAGATCGGGGCCTCGGGGTCCTTGTTGATGGCCACGATGACCTTGCTGTCCTTCATGCCGGCCAGGTGCTGGATGGCACCGCTGATGCCACAGGCCACATACAGCTGCGGGGCGACGATCTTGCCCGTCTGGCCCACCTGCCAATCGTTCGGGGCATAACCGGCGTCCACCGCGGCGCGGCTGGCGCCCAGGGCAGCGCCCAGCTTGTCGGCCAGGGGCGTCAGCACTTCCATGAACTTGTCGTTGCTGCCCATCGCGCGGCCACCGCTGACGATGATCTTGGCCGCCGTCAGCTCGGGGCGGTCGTTGGCGGCGATCTCGCTGCCCACCCACTGGCTCTTGCCGCTGTCGGCCACGGCCGCGACGATCTCGATGGCTGCGCTGCCACCGGCAGCGGCGGCATCAAAACCCGTGGTGCGCACAGTGATGACCTTGACGGCGTCGCTGCTCTGCACGGTGGCGATGGCGTTGCCGGCGTAGATGGGGCGCTCGAAGGTGTCGGGGCTGATCACCTTGGTGGCGTCGCTGATCTGCGCCACGTCCAGCAGGGCCGCGACACGGGGTGCGGCGTTCTTGCCACTGGCCGTGGCGGGGAACAGGATGTGGCTGTAGCCGCTGGCCAGCGCCAGCACCTGCGCGGCGAGGTTCTCGGCCAGGCCGTGTGCCAGCGACGCATCGTCGGCATGCAGCACCTTGGACACCCCGGCCACCTGGGCGGCCGCCTGGGCCACGGCGGCACAGCCGGCGCCGGCCACCAGGACATGCACCTCGCCACCGCAGGCCGCGGCTGCGGTGACGGTATTCAGCGTGGCGCCCTTCAGGCTGTGGTTGTCGTGTTCGGCAATGACAAGTGCGGCCATGGTCAGATCACCTTCGCTTCGTTCTTCAGCTTGTTCACCAGCGTGGCCACGTCGGCCACCTTCTGCCCGGCACCGCGCTTGGCCGGCTCGGCCACGCGCAGGGTCTTGATGCGCGGGCTGACATCCACGCCCAGATCAGCCGGCTTGACGATGTCCAGCGGCTTCTTCTTGGCCTTCATGATGTTCGGCAGCGTCACATAACGTGGCTCGTTCAGGCGCAGGTCGGTCGTGATGACCGCGGGCAGCCCCAGCTTGACCGTCTCCAGGCCGCCATCAATCTCGCGGGTGACGGACGCGGCGCCATCGGCGACCTCGACCTTGCTGGCAAACGTGGCCTGCGCCAAGCCGGCCAGGGCAGCGAGCATCTGGCCGGTCTGGTTGCAGTCATCATCGATGGCCTGCTTGCCGAGGATCACCAGGCCGGGCTGCTCCTTGTCGACCAGTGCCTTCAGCAGCTTGGCGACGGCCAGTGGCTGCAGCTCGACATCGGCGGGGATATCGACCAGGATGGCGCGGTCAGCCCCGATGGCCATGGCCGTGCGCAGCGTCTCCTGGCACTGGGTGACGCCACACGAGACCGCGATGATTTCGGTGGCGGCGCCCTTCTCCTTCAGCCGCACGGCCTCTTCGACGGCAATCTCGTCGAAGGGGTTCATGCTCATCTTGACGTTGGCCAGGTCAACGCCGGTACCGTCACTCTTGACGCGCACCTTGACGTTGTAGTCGACGACCCGCTTGACGGGCACCAGTACCTTCATGAATCAGCTCCTTGGCGGACAGACGTGTGTGTTCGTGGGCAATGCCGATGGAATGCCCGATTCTAGGGACGCGAATACGGCGCCAGGGCCCGGCGGGCGTCAAAATAGAACGATCGTTCTATTTTAGTCGCGCTTCGGCCTCCGCGGCAGCCCGCTCACCCCGGGGCATGTCCACCTGCCGAAGAATCCACAGGCCGGCGACAAAGAAGATGCCGGTGGTGAAGATGGCCAGCCGGTGGTTGCCGGAGGTGACCCAGGTGACCAGGCCATAGGTCAAGGGCCCCACGATGGCCGACAGACGGACGGCAAAGGTCCACAGGCCGTAGAACTCAGCCCGTCGCGACGCCGGCGCCAGCAACCCCGCCATGGCACGGCCAGCCGACTGGCTGGAACCCATGCACAGGCCGGCGATCACCGCCGCCACCCAGAACAGCCCGGGCGAGGTCGCCGCCACGGCCAGCAGCGTCATCACGATCCAGCCCACCAAGGTCACGGCCAGTGCACTTCGGTGCCCGATGCGGTCCTGCCAGTAGCCAAAGGCGAATGCGCCGGCAGCCGACGCAATGTTGACCAGGAATACCAGCATCATCGTCTGGGTTTGCTGGAAGCCCAGCACTTGCTCGGCGTAGATCGCTGCCAGTGCGATGACCACCGCGATACCCGCCTGATAGGCCACGGCGCAGGCCATCAGCCGCACAAAGTCCTCGAAGCGGCTGGCCTCGCGGAAGGTCTGCCGCAGCCGTACCAGCGACGCCACCAGGCCCGCATCCTGCATGGCCACCGGTTGGGGCTGCGCCCGCTCGCGCAGCAGCGCAAACGTCACCCACGACGCCAGTGCGTACACCGCTGCCGTGATCAGCATGGTGATGGGAACAAACTGCTCGGCCTTCTGACCGGCACCCTGGGCATAGATGACATAACCCAGGCTCAGGCCGAGGGTCAACATCCCGCCAAAGTAACCAAAGCTCCAGCCCCAGCCGGACACCCGGCCCATCGCATCACGCCGGGCCAGTTCCGGCAGGAACGCCGAGTTCAGCGATTCGCCGTAGGCAAAGAACAGGTTGGACAGCACCACGGCCACGATGGCCAGCGCCAGGTCACCGGGGCCTGCCAGCGCCAGCGCCGCGGTGGACAGCACACAGCCGATGGTCGTCAGCACCAGCAGCCGCTTCTTGGCGGCCTTGAGGTCGGCGTAGGCACCCAGCGTGGGCATGGTCACCATGACCAGCAGACTGGAAAACGCAAGGGTGGCCGTCCAGGCAAACGTGGCCCAATCGGCATTGCCTGCGATGACACCCACGAAGTAGGCGTTGAACACCGCCGTCAGGACCACCGTGGTGTAGCCCGAGTTGGCGAAGTCGTACATGGCCCAGCCGAAGACTTCGCGCTTGCGCACACCTTCGTTGAGCGATTCCTGTGCAAACAGGCCCATGCGGTGCTTTCATGCGTGGGGGCAGTGGTGCCCGGGACCGGGATCGAACCGGCACGCCCCCTTTCGGGAAGCGGCGGAGTTTAAGTCCGCTGCGTCTACCTGCTTCGCCACCCGGGCATCGGCCAGGATTATGGGTTTGGCACGCCACCCCGGCAGCGCCAGAAAGCAGAAAAGCCGCTGTGAGGCGGCTTTTCGTTCAGCGTAAAGCGACGGCGCTGCGAGAGCGCCAGGCGATTACTTCTTGGCGCCTTCGACGGCCTTGGCAGCAGCGTCCTTGGCGGCGTCAACGGCCTTGCCAGCGGCGTCCTTGGCGGCGTCAGCGGCGGCGCCAACAGCAGCGGAGGCAGCGCCAGCAGCAGCGGTGGCGGCACCAGAGGCGGCGCTGACAGCGGCGGAAGCGGCGGCGGCCACGGGGGCGGGAGCCGGGGCAGCGGCGGGAGCGGGAGCAGCAGGCGCCTCTTCAGGCTTCTTGCCGCAAGCGGCCAGGGCAGCGGCGGCAACCAGGGCCAGCAGGATCGACTTGGTCATGTGTGTCCTCTATTCGTGTGGTCTGAAAAAGATTCAAGATCTGAAGGCATTCAGCAGGTGTTGCACCGCATGCTGTCTGGGCCATTGACCCGACTGTCAAGCCGTGCTCCACTTTCTGATGAAACCCGTTGGACAGGCCACAACATCACACTGACTTGTCGTCGCTGCCGCGGCAAGCCCTGAAAAGCTTGCCTGACCGCGTCAAACAGTGCGAAACCGTTTTTGGCCCAGCCCGCGAGTATAGCCTGTCCTAGGAGTAACCCTAGCGGACGTGCCCAAATCCGCGCTCACCCTGCACCAAGTGTTGCAGTGGCGCGTCAGAGTCAGGCATTCGCCTGGGCCGGCACTCACGGCAGGGATCAGCCCTTGGGGTGCGCCCAGCCATCGCTCACCCACTCCGCCACCAACGCCCAAGCCGCTGGGCTGAAGCGACGGCACGCCTGGGGTGAGAGTTCGCGCCGATCCGCCAACTGGCGCGCCAAACGCCCGTCAACACCCCGCGCCAGCACCGATTCACCGTTGATGTAGACGTGCTCATCGTCATACATCATGCGGCTGCGCTGGTCGAGCGCAACACCCTCGCCAGCACGCCACTCCGCTCCGGCCGGAAACCAGGTGTTGGCCTTGGGTTCGGTCAACACCTCACCCAGCGCCCGATGCACCGAGGCTTCGCGGCTCAGGCGGCGACGCACCGCATCCAGCGCAAAACGCTGCAACCCCTCCGGAATACGCCCCGGGTTGGCGGTGGCCGGCTGGGAAGGGTCGCGATAGAGCGGGCCCGGTTCGTCGGCATCGGCCAGGCTCTGCAGCACATCGGCGGCCAACGCATCCCTGGCTGGTACCCGGAAGCCCATGGAGCAGGTCATGCAGTCAGGACCCTCGGCCACACCGTCATGCGCCCACATCGGCGGCAGGTAGAGCATGTCACCCGCCTCCAGGAGCCACTCCTGCTCAGGCTCGAACTGCTGAAGGATGCGCAAGGGCAGGCCGGGCACAAAGCCGCTGTCGCCAGGCGGGGCGATGCGCCAGCGGCGCCGGCCTGCCACCTGCAGCAGGAAGACGTCGTAACTGTCGACGTGGGGCCCCACGCCACCACCCTCGCTGGCCCAGGACATCATCAGATCGTCCAGCCGGGCATCGGGCACAAAGCGGAAACGCTCCAGCATCGCGCGCGCAGCCACCAGATGGGTGTCAAGGCCCTGCACCAGCAGCGTCCAGCCGGGCTGCTTCAGTGGCGGCAGCTGGCGGCGGCTGAGCGGCCCGCGCTTGAGGCGCCAATCGGCCAAGCCGGACCCGTGGTGCACGACCAGGCGGCTCTCGACATCGTCGCGTGCGGCGAGTTCAAGCAACTCAGCGCGCGTGGCCGGCGGTTGAACGCCCGGCCAGGCCTGGCGGATGAGCAGCGGCTTCTTCTGCCAATGCTGGCGCATGAAGCGCCGGGGTGAGAGGCCCCCCAGCAAGGCCGAGGGGGCGTCGATGTCCGTGGTGTGCATGGCGCTGATTTTCAGGCGTGTGCGAACATTGCCCGATGACGATCAGCAAACCGTGTGTTGTCTCGCTGAGCTGGACACTCAGAGACGCCCAGAACAACCCCATCGACGAGCTGCAGCAGCCCACCGAGTTCTTCTACGGCGGCGACGACCTGCTGGAGCGTGTGGAAGAGGCCCTGGAAGGCCATGAGGCTGGCGACGAGGTGCATGTGCAGCTCGAACCCGAGCACGCCTTCGGCGACTACAACCCGCAGCTGGTCTGCTTCGAGGAACGCCAGCTGTTCCCGGACAGCCTGGAGCCGGGCATGCGCTTCGAGGGGCTGCCCGAGGGCGCCAAGACCGCCGGCATGCCGTCGGACGTGATCTACACCGTCACCGAGGTCTACCCGTCCCACGTCGTGCTGGACGGCAACCACCCGCTGGCCGGGCTGGCGCTTCGTTTGAGCATCCGCGTGGCCGATGTCCGCGAGGCCACGGCCGAGGAAGAGGAGGAAGGCTCTGTGGGCTCGGCGCCGCTTCTGCAGGTGGACAACGTCGATCACCCGACGGGGCACCTGCACTGAGGTGAGGCCAGGCCCGCAGGCCTGGCACGCCGTTCAGGCAGTCCCGGTCGACCCAAAACCACCCTCGCCCCGCGCCGAGGCTTCGAAGCCATCGACGACGCGGAAGCTGGCCTGAACCACGGGCACGATCACCATCTGGGCGATGCGCTCCATCGGCTGGATGGTGAAGGCCGTGTCGCTGCGGTTCCAGCAGCTGACCATCAACTGGCCCTGGTAGTCGCTGTCGATCAGCCCCACCAGGTTGCCCAGCACGATGCCGTGCTTGGTGCCCAGGCCTGAGCGGGGCAACACCATCGCGGCCAGCCCGGGGTCGGCGATGTGGATGGCCAGGCCCGTGGGCACAAACTGCGCCTGTCCCGGCTGCAGGGTCAGCGGTGCGTCCAGGCAGGCGCGCAAGTCCAGCCCGGCGCTGCCCGGTGTGGCGTAGTGCGGCAGGTGCTCGCGCATGCGGGCGTCCAGCACCTTCAGGTCAATGCGTGTCATGGTGGGTGTCTCAACGGGAAGGTTTGGGCAAGCGCTGCGCCACCGCCGCCACCAGCGCACGCGCCAGGCTGAGCTTGTCGGTGCGCGGTGTTTCCGTGACGCTGTGTTCGTCGATGACCATCAGCGCGTTGTCGTCGCGACCAAAGGCCGCCGGGCCATGGTTGGCGACGATCAAGGGCACCCCCTTGCGCCGGAGCTTGTCACGCGCATGCTGGACGACGTCATGTGTCTCGGCGGCAAAACCCACGCAGTAGGGGCGCTGGGCTTCAGGCAGCCTGGCCACCTCGGCCAGGATGTCGGGGTTTTCCGTCAGGCCGAAACTGGGCACCTGGCCGGTCGCGTCCTTCTTGATCTTGTGGTTGGCCGCCTGCACCGGGCGCCAGTCGGCCACCGCGGCCGTGGCAATGAAGACGTCATGCGACGGCGCCAGCGGCAGCACCGCGGCGTGCATCTGCAGCGCGCTCTGCACGTCGATGCGGTGCACACCGCGCGGCGTGGGCAGGTGCACGGGCCCGGCCACCAGGGTCACCACGGCGCCGGCCTCGGCGGCAGCGCGTGCCATGGCAAAACCCATCTTGCCGCTGGAGTGGTTGGTGATGCCGCGCACCGGGTCAAGGGCTTCGAAGGTCGGGCCGGCGGTGATCAGCACCCGACGGCCCGTCAGCACCTTGGGCTGGAACGCGGCGATGAGCTCGTCGCGCAGCTCGACGGCTTCGAGCATGCGGCCGTCGCCCGTCTCGCCACAGGCCTGGTCACCGTGGCCCGGGCCCAGCAGCTGTGCGCCATCGGCCACGATCTGCGCCACATTGCGCTGGGTGGCCGGGTGCGCCCACATCTCGCGGTTCATCGCGGGCGCCACCAGCAGCGGGCAACGCTCGATGGGCCGCGCCAGGCACAGCAGGGCCAGCAGTTCTGAGGCCCGGCCCTGGGCCAGCTGGGCGATGAAATCGGCACTGGCGGGGGCCACGAGGATGGCATCGGCCTCGCGGGAGAGGTCGATGTGCGCCATGTTGGCCGGCGCCCGCGCGTCCCACTGGCTGGTCACCACCGGGCGGCCGCTGAGCGCCTGCATCGTCACCGGCGTGATGAACTGCTGGGCGGCCTCGGTCATCACCACCTGCACGGTGGCGCCGGCCTTGACCAGCTCGCGGGTGAGTTCGGCCGCCTTGTAGCAGGCCACACCCCCGCTCATGCCCAGGACGATGTGGCGGCTCTGCAGATCGAGTCTTTGCATGGGAAGAGACCTTGCGTGGGGGCTGAGGGCTGGGGTCTGGGGTCAGCCGTGGCGGCTCAGGCGCCGTGGCACTTCTTGAACTTCTTGCCGCTGCCACACGGACACGGATCGTTGCGCCCGGTCTTGACCTCGACGATGCGCTGGGCCGGCTTCTCACCGTGCTGCAGCCAGTACAGGCGAAGGTCCTGGACGGTGAAGATGGTCTCGTCGAGCAGCTCGTCGCGTGTCGGTGTGCTGCCGCTCCACTGCGTGGCCAAAAAGGCGAGGTATTCCGGGTCGCGCGGCGACAAGGTCAGGCAGGCGATGAGCTGCGTCATCGTGCGGTAGAGCTCGGCCTCGGCGCTGTCGTCGGAGGCTTCCGGGCCAGGCCAGTCGTCGGCAAAGTCCTCAACAGCGGTGAGAAAGCCGCTGGCCCAGAGGCAGCCCGTCTGCAGCGTCTCGATCGCGTCGGTCTCCACCAGGCCTCGCTCAGCCGCGGAGGCCGCCGCTTGCGCCCGGTCGTCGTCTTCCCACGTGTCGAACAAGGGTGTCAGGCGGGGCAAGTCGGGGTCGTCGAGCAGGGTCTCGGGGTCGAGTTCGCGGCGGCGCAACGCCAGCCAGCCGCCAAAGGCCTCCATGGCGCCAGCGGCCGCCTCGGGGTCGGCAAAGGCCCTGTCGAAGGCATCGCCGGCCATCAGCAGAACGGCGTCGGCGGTGTCGATACGGCGCCGCGACGCCGCCACGGCACACAGGTAGCCGTCGACAAACGACGGGTCGGTGGGCTCCTCGGCAAAACCGGACAGCGTCCGGCACGCGGCCTCGAAACGCTCGAACTCCGGCGTGGACAGCAGCGGGTGCTCGGTACCCTCGTCGGGCGCTGGGTGGGGTTCGGTCGCGGGGTTCACGGCAGTGTCCAGTGGTGAGGCAAGGAGGTGTCCAGACGTGGCGCTCACGGCGCGGGCCATGCCGGGGGCTGCGGGTTCAGGCGGGCCATGGCCAGCGTGTCCACATACTGGCCGTTGCGCAGCGAATAGGCGCGGTGGCAGCCTTCGGTGGCAAAGCCATGGCGCTCGTACAGGCGGATGGCGCGCTGGTTGTCGGCGTAGACGTAGAGCTCGACGCGCAGCACGCCCAGCCAACGGTCAGCCACATGGCACAGTGTGGCCATCAGCCAATCGCCCACACCCCGGCCCTGCCAGGCGGCCGAGACGGTGATACCCAGGCTCATCACATGGCGCCGGCGGACGGCCGGGCTGGCCGGGTGCAGCCCGGCCGAGGCCACGAGCCGGCCTTCCGCAAACACACCGAGGTGGATCTCCGACTGGGTTGACCCCCCCGTGTTGCTGGCGAGGCGCTCGCGCCAGGCCTGCGCCTCGGTGAACGGCAGCTGCAGAGTTCCCGGATAGACGGCCGGGTCGTTCATCATGGCGACAAAGGCCTCGGCGTCATCGGGCCTGACGCGCCGCATCTGCAGCGCTTCCAGGCCCGCACGTCGCGGCAGGCCCTCGACGCCGTCGACCGTCACACCCGTTCACCCACCCAGGCGGCCACGCTGGCCAGTGCCTGGGGCAGCGCCGACGCGTCGGTGCCACCGGCCATGGCCATGTCGGGCTTGCCACCGCCCTTGCCACCCACCTGTTGGGCCACGGCATTGACGAGTTCACCGGCCTTGACCTTGCCCGTCAACTCGGCGGTGACACCAGCGGCCAGCTGCACCTTGCCACCGTCGACGGCGGCCAGCACGATGACGGCGTGCTTGAGCTTGTCCTTGAGCTTGTCCATGGTCTCGCGCAAGGCCTTGGCATCGGCCCCCTGCAGGTTGGCCGCGAGCACCTTGACACCCTTGACGTCCACCGCCTGGGCCAGCAGTTCGTCGCCCTGTGCCGACGCCAGCCGGCCCTTCAGCGACGCCAGTTCCTTCTCGAGGCTGCGCACCTGTTCCATGACGGCGCCCACGCGCGAGGGCACTTCGGCCGGGCCCACACGCAGCGCGCTGGCCACGCTGCCGAGCGTGCCTTCCAGCTGCTGCACATAAGCCAGCGCGTTGGCGCCGGTGACGGCCTCAACCCGGCGGATACCGGCGGCCACACCGCTTTCTGCCACGATCTTGAACAGCCCGATGTCACCGGTGCGCTGCACATGGGTGCCACCGCACAGCTCGCGGCTGCTGCCGATGTCCAGCACGCGGACCTCGTCGCCGTACTTTTCGCCGAACAGCATCATCGCGCCGGCCTTCTGCGCGTCGTCGATGGCCATGACCCGGGCCTGCGTGGCCGCGTTGGCCAGCACTTCCGCGTTGACGATCGCTTCGACGCGGGCCATCTGCGCGGCCGTCACCGGCGCGTTGTGCGCAAAGTCAAAGCGCGTGCGTTCGCCGTTGACCAGCGAGCCCTTCTGCTGGACGTGGCTGCCCAGCACCTCGCGCAGGGCCTTGTGCATCAGGTGCGTGGCGCTGTGGTTGCGCACGGTGCGTGCACGCTGCTCGGCATCCACGCGGGCCACCATCGTGTCACCCAGGGCGATCTGCCCTTCGAGCACGCGCACCTGGTGGCCGAACACGGCCGCCTGCACCTTGACGGTGTCTTCCACCACCGCGCGGGCCTGCGCATTGCGCAGTTCGCCGGTGTCGCCCACCTGGCCGCCGCTCTCGGCGTAGAACGGGGTGTGGTCCAGCACGACGATGGCGTCGTCACCGGCCTTGACACTGGCCACCGAGCTGCCATCGACATACAGCGCCGTGACGCGGCTGTGTTCACACACCAGGTGCTCATAACCATGGAAGGCCGTGGCGGCGCCGGTGTACTCCAGCCCGGCGGCCATCTTGAACTTGGCCGAGGCACGAGCCTGTTCACGCTGGCGGCCCATGGCCGCATTGAAGCCGGCTTCGTCCACGGCCACACCGCGTTCGCGGCAGACATCGGCGGTCAGGTCGAGCGGGAAGCCGAAGGTGTCGTGCAGCTTGAAGGCGGTGTCGCCATCGATGACCTGCGCCCCACCGGCCAGCGCCGATTCAAGAATCTCCATGCCGTGGGCAATCGTCTGAAAGAAGCGCTCTTCTTCCGTCTTCAGCACCTCGGTGGCGCGCACCATGTCACGCTGCAGCTCGGGGTAGGCCGCACCCATCTCGGCGGCCAGGGGTGCCACCAGGGTGTGGAAGAAGGGCTTGCGGGCACCGAGCTTGTAGCCGTGGCGGATGGCCCGGCGCGCAATGCGGCGCAGCACATAGCCCCGGCCTTCGTTGCCGGGAATGACACCGTCCACGATGGTGAAGGTGCAGGCGCGGATGTGGTCGGCGATGACCTTCAGGCTGGGGCTGTCCTTGTCGCAGCCTGCGGCGGCGGCTGCACCCGGGGCCATGCCGGCGGCGTAGTCCACCGCATTCTTGGCCGCAGCCAGCAGGCGCACAAAGGTGTCGATCTCGTAGTTGCTGTGCACGTGCTGCAGCACGGCCGCCAGGCGCTCCAGGCCCATGCCCGTGTCCACACTCGGCTTGGGCAGGGGGTGCATCACACCGTCTTCGGTGCGGTTGAACTGCATGAAGACGTTGTTCCAGATCTCGATGTAGCGGTCGCCGTCCTGTTCGGCAGAGCCGGGGGGCCCGCCCGCCACCTCGGGCCCATGGTCGAAGAAGATCTCCGAGCAGGGGCCGCAGGGGCCGGTGTCGCCCATCATCCAGAAATTGTCGGACATGTAGCGTCCGCCCTTGTTGTCGCCGATGCGCACGATGCGCTCGGTGGGCATGCCGATGACATCGCGCCAGATGGCATAGGCCTCGTCGTCTTCGGCGTAGACGGTGGCCCAGAGCTTGTCCTTGGGCAGCTTGAAGTGTTCGGTCAGCAGCTCCCAGGCAAACATCAGCGCATCGCGCTTGAAGTAGTCGCCGAAGCTGAAGTTGCCCAGCATCTCGAAGAAGGTGTGGTGGCGCGCGGTGTAGCCGACGTTTTCCAGGTCGTTGTGCTTGCCGCCGGCGCGGATGCACTTCTGGCTGGTGGCGGCCCGGCTGTAGGGGCGCTTGTCAAAGCCGAGGAAGACGTCCTTGAACTGGTTCATCCCGGCGTTGGTGAACAGCAGAGTCGGGTCGTCACCGGGCACCACGGGGCTGGAGGCCACGACCTGGTGGCCCTTGCTCTCGAAGAAGGACAAGAACGTGGAGCGGATATCGGCGGCTTTCATCGCGGGCCTTTGTGGTTTCCGGTTGTGGAGCTCTGGGGTGGCGTGAACAACGCCTGGCTGGGCAGCGGGCCAGGGGGCCCCAGACCCGCCCTGCACACGCCCTGAGGGGCGTTGTTGTAGCCTCCCCCAAGTGCCTGATTCGGCAGAACTTTTGATTATAGGTAGGGGGTGCCGACGGCCGCCTATCATGACGCGCCGCTGTCCACCACGGCGCCCCACACCAACGGGCTGCGCCGCTGCTGTCAAGCCCGTGCCGCCAAACCCCTCACACCCGCCCCAGGAAGCCACCGCGCCATGAGCACCTCCCCGCTGAGCCTCTTGAAGGACCACTCCCTGCTGAAGACCGATGCATTGATCAACGGCGAGTGGGTCGCCAGCGGCCAGCGGTTTGCCGTGACCGACCCGGCCACCAACGCGGTGCTGGCCGACGTGGCCCTGTGCGCCCCGGCGGCCGCCACCGCGGCGGTGAGCGCCGCCGAGCAGGCCTTTGCGTCCTGGAAGCTCAAGCCCGCCAAGGAACGCCACGCGATATTGATGAAGTGGTTTCACCTCCTGCACGCCCACGCCGACGACCTGGCCCGCATCATGACGGCCGAGCAGGGCAAGCCCCTGGCCGAGGCCCGCGGCGAGGTGGGCTACGCGGCGAGCTTCGTGGAGTGGTTTGCCGAAGAGGCCCGGCGTGTCTACGGCGAGACCGTGCCCAGCACCGATGCCGGCAAGCGGTTCCTCGTCATCAAGCAGCCCATCGGCGTGTGCGCCGCCATCACCCCGTGGAACTTCCCCATCGCGATGATCACGCGCAAGGTGGCGCCGGCACTGGCCGCGGGCTGCACGGTGGTGATCAAGCCGGCGGAAGCCACGCCGCTCTCCGCGCTGGCCGTGGCCGAACTGGCGCAGCGCGCCGGCATGCCGCCCGGTGTGCTCAACGTGCTGACGGCCGACGCCGAGGGCTCGGTGGCGCTGGGCCAGGTGCTGTGCCGCAGCGATGTGGTGCGGCACCTGTCGTTCACGGGGTCCACCGAGGTCGGGCGCATCCTCGCCGCGCAATGCGCCCCGAGCATCAAGAAACTCAGCCTGGAACTGGGCGGCAACGCACCCTTCATCGTCTTTGACGACGCCGACATCGACAGCGCGGTCGACGGCGCCATGATCAGCAAGTACCGCAATGCCGGCCAGACCTGCGTCTGCGCCAACCGGCTGTATGTGCAGAGCAGCGTCTACGACCGCTTCGTGGAGAAGCTCGCCCAGCGTTCGCAGGGCATCGTGGTCGGCAACGGCTTCGAGCCCGGTGTGCAGCAGGGTCCGCTGATCGACGACCAGGCCATCGGCAAGGTCGAGGCCCACGTGGCCGATGCGCTGGCCAAGGGCGCGCGGGTGGTGGTGGGTGGCACCCGCATGGGCGACCGCTTCTTCACGCCGACGGTGCTGGCCGATGTCACCGCCGAGATGCTGTGTGCCCGAGAGGAAACCTTCGGACCGGTGGCGCCGGTGTTCCGCTTCGAGACCGAAGCCGAGGTCATTGCCGCAGCCAACGCCACCGAGTTCGGGCTGGCCAGCTACTTCTACAGCCGGGACATCGGCCGCATCTTTCGCGTCGCCGAAGCGCTGGACTACGGGATGGTGGGCATCAACACCGGGCTCATCTCCACCTGCGAAGTGCCGTTCGGCGGCGTGAAGCAGTCGGGGCTGGGCCGTGAGGGTGCACGCCAGGGCATCGACGAATACGTCGAGGCCAAGTACCTGTGCCTGGGTGACGTGCTGAAGTGAACGGCCGCGCGGGCTGAGTCAGGCGCCGTCGGGGTCGTTGGCAGGCGTCTGGCCCGTGTGCTGCACCATGCGCCCGACACCATCACGGCCCATGGCGGCCCAGTTCTGCGCCTGGGCCTGCGCGCGCTGCAGCAGTTCGCCTGCCTGCCGGCCATGCTGTGGGTAACACGCCAGCCCGGCGGACACCTGCAGCCCAAAAGGCTGGCCAGCCACCTGGATGGGCGCTTCCAGCGTGCGCACCAGCTTGCCCATCACCTGCTCGCCATCGGCAGCGGCCTCGACATGGCTGAGCAGAACGCCAAAGCTGTCAGAACCCATGGACGCCACCACATCACCGGCTCGCAGCCCGCTGCGCAGCCGAACGGCCAACTTGCGGCGCAAAACCGACGCCGCGTCGTCGCCCAGCCGTTCGGCGGCGCGTTCCAGCCCCTGCAGCCGCAAGGCAATCAGCACCATGGGGGCTGGCTCCCGCTCACGCAGGGCGAGCAGGTGGTTGATGTGCTCGATCAGCTGCAGTTGGTGCGGCAAGCCAGTGGCAAGGTCGGTGGCGTAGGCCAGCCGACTGGCCACTTCGCGACGCTTGCGTGCCACAGCATGGGCCATGGCACGGAACAAGGCAGACGGGTGGGCGTCGGCCAGCACATCTTGTACGCCGCGCCCCAGCCAGAGACAGCGCTGCTCGAGCGCAGCATCGGGCGCGACCATCACGATGGCGGTTGTCAGCAGATGGGTGTCCCAGGTGGGCTGGAACAGACGTTCTTCCAAGGCTACTGGCGACAACTGCCACCAGACCTCGGCCACCACCGCGCCATCGACATGATCGGGCGGCGATGCCAGCCAGGTGACACCGGGAAGCACAGGTGGCTCGGCCCCTTCAGCGACCCACAGGGCCGAGAACGACTCATTCATGACAACGCACCCAGGGGCCTCAGCCCCCGCGCGCGCACCCCCGGTGGCCATGCGTTGGAGCGGGTGAAGGGAATCGAACCCTCGTATGAAGCTTGGGAAGCTGCCGTTCTACCATTGAACTACACCCGCAAAACCCTGCGCCTGCAGGGCCTGCGAAGCATACCTCAACTCGTTTTCAGCGTCTGACTCCGCCATGACCGATGCACCGCCCGACCCAGGCCACCTGAACACCGCCACGGCGGAAGACAAGCCCCAGCGGCGGGTGCGCACCTTTGTCGTCCGCGCCGGGCGCATGGGCACGGGGCAGATCCGCGCGCTCAGTGAACTGGCGCCACGCTGGTGCCTGCCATTCACGCCGCAGCCCGCCGATTGGGCTGCCCACTTCGGCGCACCCGCGCCACTGGTGCTGGAGATCGGCTTCGGCATGGGGCAGGCGACCGCGTTGATCGCGCAGCAGCAGCCCGAGACCCACTTCATCGGTGTGGAGGTCCACCCACCTGGTGTGGGCGCGCTGCTGCAACGCATCGACAGCCTGGGCCTGGCGAACCTGCGCATCCTGCAGCACGACGCCGTGGAAGTGCTGGAGCACATGGTGAAGCCCGGCAGTCTGGCCGGCGTCCACGTGTACTTTCCGGACCCCTGGCACAAGAAGCGCCACCACAAGCGGCGGCTGATCCAGCCGCCGCTGGTGCGCCTGCTGGCGGAACGGCTGCAGCCCGGGGGTTACCTGCACTGCGCCACCGACTGGCAGCCTTATGCCGACCAGATGCTGGCGGTGCTGTCAGCCGAGCCGCTGCTCAGCAACACCGCAGACGGCTTCGCCCCCCGCCCGGCGTGGCGGCCTGACACCAAGTTTGAGCACCGTGGCCTGCGCCTGGGCCACGGAGTCTGGGACTTGCTCTTCAGGCGGCCCGTTCAGGCAGCCCAGGTGACCCAGCCCGTGTAGGCGGTGAGCAGCACGACGCCGCCAAAGATGATGCGGTACCAGGCAAACGGCACAAAGTCGTGCGTGCTCACGTAGCGGATCAACCAGCGGATGCACACCAGCGCGCTGAAGAAGGAGACCACCGTGCCCACGGCAAACATCGGGATGTCCTCGACCCGAAGCAGATCACGGTTCTTCAGCAGGGTGTAGGCGCCAGCGCCCATCAGCGTGGGAATGCCGAGGAAGAAGCTGAACTCGGTGGCGGCCTTGCGCGAAAAGCCCAGCAGGATGGACCCGATGATGGTGGCGCCAGAGCGGCTGGTGCCCGGTATCAGCGCCACGCACTGGAACAGGCCCACCTTGAGTGCATCCATCGGTGTCATGTCGTCGACGGTCTCCACCCGCGCCCGGCGCGCGCCCTGCATGTCGGCCGCCCCGTAGAGCCGGCGGTGGCGGGCCTCCACCCAGAGGATGATCAGGCCGCCGACCACAAAGGCCATCGCCACCGGCACCGGGTGGAACAGGTGTTCCTTGACCCACTTGCCGAACAGCAGGCCCATCACGGCCGCCGGCAGGAACGCGATCAGCACATTCAGCAAGAAGCGCCTGGCCACCGGGTCGTGCCCGACACCGGTGATGGTGTGGGCGAGCTTTCGCCGGTACTCCCAGATGACCGCCAGCATCGCGCCGCTCTGGATGGCAATGTCGAAGACCTTGACCGTCTCGCCGGTAAAGTTCAGCAGCGAGGCCGTGAGGATCAAATGCCCCGTGGATGAGATCGGCAGGAACTCGGTGAGCCCCTCGACGACGCCCATGATCGCCGCCTTGACGAGTATCAACAGATCCACATTCACCACCCTGGGGCTTGCGCAAAGCGCCGCATGATAGGGGCGAACCCCGACCTCCTTTTGACGACACCCCCAGGGTTTGGGCATACTACTGACTGGTCAGTCAGTAACAACGCATGACCGCCCTCACCACCTTCTGCCTCATCACCACCTGCCCTGTGACCCCTGACACTGTCTCGGCGCGCAAGCGCCGCAAGGAAGCGCGGCCCTCAGAGCTGCTGGAAGCCGCGCTGTCGCTCTTTGTGGAGCGAGGCTTCGCGGGCACCCGCAGCGAAGAGGTGGCGCAGCGCGCAGGGGTGTCCAAGGGCACGTTGTACCTGTACTTTCCCAGCAAGGAAGACCTGTTCAAGGCCGTCATCCGAACGCACCTGACGGTTCCCATCGCCGAGTGCACGGCACTGGCCGAGCGCTACGAAGGGCCTACCGCCGAACTGCTTCGCACGTTGATTGGCATGGTGTGGGCGCAAGTCGGCAAGACGCCGGCTGGCAGCATCTGCAAGGTGATCATGGCCGAGGCACGCAACTTCCCCGAAATCGCCCAGTTCTACGTCAGCGAGGTGATCGAGCCCACCCACCGCCTGCTGGCCGGGACCCTGGCGCGGGGCATTGCGCGCGGAGAGTTCAGGCCGATGGCCAATGTGGATGCCGCCGTGCCGGCACTCATTGCACCTGCGCTGCTGATGGCCATGCACCAGCACTCGGTGGGTGCCTGCGAGGTCTGCAGCGAGCTGCCCAAGGACGACGACGAGGCCATCCGCGTGCAGATGGACCTGCTGCTGGACGGCCTGCGCGCTGACGGCGACCGCACACCCGCCGCTGGCACGCGGCCACCTGGGGAGACAGCTCGATGAGCCGCCGCCGATGGACGCTGGCCCTGGTGGCCCTGCTGGCCCTGGCGCTGGCCGCCACCGCCTTCTGGTACCGCAGTGCGCGGCTTGGCGCACCCAATGCCCAACCGGGCACGCCGAGCACCGCCGTACAGCGCCCCGCACCGGCGGCCAAGCCCCCGCTGGAAATCCCGGCCGACGAGATCGTCACCGTTCGCCGGGCCGCCCTGACCCAGGTTCAGCCCATGTCCGGCAGCATCAGGGCCACGCAGACCGCCGTGGTCAAGGCCAAGGTGGCTGCCGAGCTGACGCGCCTCACCGTTCGCGAGGGCGACAGCGTCAAGGCGGGCCAGGCCATCGGCGACCAGGATCCCACCGAATTCGACTGGCGCATCCGCCAGGCTGACCAGCAGGCGCAGGCGGCACGGGCACAGTGGGACATCGCACAACGCACGCTGGCCAACAACCGCGCGCTGGTCGCGCAGGGTTTCATCTCACCCACAGCCCTGGAGAGTTCGGCCAGCAACGAGGCCGCCAGCCAGGCGACGCTTCAGGCCGCACTGGCAGCGCTCGAGCTCTCCCGAAAGTCACGCAACGATGCGCGCCTGACGGCCCCGATCCCGGGTGTGGTGTCGCAACGCTTTGCCCAGCCGGGCGAACGCCTGGGGGTGGATGCACGGGTGGTCGAGATCGTTGACCTCTCCCGGTTGGAGCTGGAAGCGGCGCTGGCTCCGCAGGATGCCGCGAAGGTACGCATCGGGCAGCGGGCGCGTGTGCGGGCCGAGGGCTTGACCGACACCGTGAGCGCCCGGGTGGCCCGCATCAGCCCCAGTGCCCAACCAGGTTCGCGAACCGTGTCGGTGTACCTGGCGCTGGACCCCCACCCCGCCCTGCGCCACGGCCTGTTTGCGCAAGGCGAGATCCTGCTCGAGGAGCAGTCCGCGCTGCTGGTGCCCGCCAGCGCAGTGCGCCTGGACCGCAGCAAACCCTATGTCTGGCTGCTGGACGGCGACACCGTGCGCGAACGCCTGGTGGTGCTGGGCCCCCGGGGGCAGGCAGCGGGCGTGCCCGACGCGCAGGCGCTGGACAGCGGCGTCACCGACGGCGCACGCCTGCTCAGCGGCACGCTGGGCGCGCTGAGCGACGGCGCACGCTGGAAGCCTGCGCCCTGAGGGCGCCGCTGAAAGCAATCGGGCTGACCTGTCATGTGGTTCACACGCGTCTCCATCGGCAACCCGGTCATGGCCGTGATGGTGATGCTCGCCTTTGTGGTGCTGGGCCTGTTTGCCGTGCAACGGCTGAAGGTTGACCAGTTCCCCAACATCGAGTTTCCCTTTGTGGTGGTCACCACCGAATACCCCGGCGCGTCGCCCGAGGTGGTCGAGCTCGAGCTGACACGCAAGGTGGAAGAGGCCGCCAACACGGTGGCCGGCATCAACCAGATCTTCTCCCGCAGCTACGAGGGTGCCTCGGTCGTCATCGTCCAGTTCAACCTGGAGATGGACGGTCGGCGGGCCGCCGAGGACATCCGCGAAAAGCTCGCGCTGGTGCGCCCGCTGCTGCGCGCGGAGGTCAAGGAGCCGCGTGTCCAGCGCTTCGACCCGTCATCACGGCCCATCTGGACCGTCGCACTGACGGCCACCGATGGCTCGCGCACGCCGGTGGAGCTCAGCAGCTTTGCCGATCAGGTCATCAAGCGGCGGCTTGAAAACGTGCGCGGCGTGGGCTCCGTCACCCTGGTGGGCGCGCGCAAGCGGGAGATCAACGTCTACCTGAAGCCGGCTGCGATGGACGCCTACGGCGTGGCCGTTGACCAGGTGCTGCAGGCGCTGCGCACCGAGAACCGCGATCTCCCTGCCGGCGCCTTGCGCTCGCGTGAATCGGAACGGGTGGTGCAGATCGACGGTGCCGTGCAGCGGCCCGAGCAGCTGCGGCAGATCGTCGTCGCTCGTCGCGGCGCCAGCTTGCAACCGGTGCGGCTCGGTCAGGTGGCCGAGGTGGTGGACGGCCCTGAAGAAGCAGAGACGCTGGCGCTCTACAACGGCCAGCGCACGCTGGCGATGGACGTGCAGAAGAGCCAGGGCGACAACACCATCGACGTGGTGGACGGCCTGAACCGCGCGGTGGCTGACCTGCAACCGCTGCTGCCGGCCGGCATGGCGCTGGACGTGGTTCGCGATGGCTCACGGCCCATCCGCGTGGCCGTGGCCAATGTGCAGCGAACGCTGGTTGAAGGCGCGCTGCTGACGGTAGCCATCGTCTTCCTGTTCCTGAACTCCTGGCGCTCGACCGTCATCACCGGCCTGACCCTGCCCATCAGCCTGATCGGCACCTTCCTGTTCATGCACGTCTTCGGCTTCACGATCAACATGATCACGCTGATGGCGCTCAGCCTCTGCGTGGGCCTGCTGATCGACGACGCCATCGTGGTGCGCGAGAACATCGTTCGCCACGTGCAGATGGGTCGCTCGGCGCGCGAGGCCTCACTGCTGGGCACGCAGGAGATCGGGCTGGCGGTGCTGGCCACCACACTGTCGATCGTGGCAGTGTTTGCGCCCATCGGCTTCATGGGCGGGATCATTGGCCGCTTCTTTCACGAGTTTGGCATCACCATCGTGGCGGCGGTGCTGATCTCGATGTTTGTCAGCTTCACGCTGGACCCGATGCTCAGCGCCGTCTGGCACGACCCGGCCATCGACCGCGAAGGCAAGCCCTTCGAGCCCAAGAACCTGTACGACCACACCCTGGGCCGCCTGACCCATGCGATGGACCGCTTCCAGCACACGCTGGCCAACCGCTATGTGGCGCTGCTGGGGTGGTCGATCCGGCACCGGGCATTGACGCTGCTCGTGGCCCTGGCCACGATGGTGGCCAGCCTCGGCCTGATCCGCTGGGTGGGGACGGAGTTTGTGCCCAAGGCCGACTTCTCCGAGACCAGCGTCACCTTCTACACCCCGGTCGGCTCATCGCTGGAGACCACTGAAGCCCGTGCCCGTCAGGTAGACACCATCCTGCGCGAGCTGCCCGAGGTGCGCTACACCGTCAGCACCATCAACACCGGCAACGCCCAGGGGCGCAACCAGGCCAGCGTCTATGTTCGCCTGGTAGACCGCAAGGACCGCTCGCGCAGCGTCGACCAGCTCTCCGGCCCGCTGCGCGAGCGCCTGGCGGCCGTACCGGGCATCACCGTCACCCACGTGGGCCTGCTCGATGCCGTGGCAGCCAACAAGCCCTTGTCGCTGTCGGTGCAGGGTGCTGACCTGGCCGAGCTGGAACGCATCACCCGCTCGCTGGAACCCAAGCTGCGTGCCATCCCCGGCCTGACCGACCTGGACTCCAGCCTCAAACCCAACAAGCCCGTCCTGCGGGTCGAGGTCAAGCGCGATGCGGCCGCCGACCAGGGCTTCTCAGTCGGCAGCCTGACCACTGCGCTGCGCGTGCTGCTGGCCGGTGAGACCGTGGGGCAGTGGCGCAGCAGCAGCGAGGAGACGCATGACATCAAGCTGCGCCTGGCCCCCGAATACCGCGACAGTGTGCAGGACCTGCAAGGGCTGGGCCTCGTCTCCGGCACCCAGGCCGACGGCAGCACCCGCGTCACGCGGCTGACGCAGCTGGTGGAGCTGCGGCCCGGCCTGGGGCCCAACCAGATCAACCGGCGGGACCTGAACCGTGAAGTGGAGTTCACCGCCAACACCGCCGGCCGCTCGCTGGGTGAAGTGTCGGCCGACATCAACCGCGTGCTGGCGGAAATACCGCTGCCGCCCGGCTACAGCGTGCGTTTCGGCGGCGCGACCAAGGACATGCAGGAGAGCTTTGTCTACGCCATTCAGGCGTTGGCCATGGCCATCATCTTCATCTACATGATCCTGGCTTCGCAGTTCCGCAGCTTCCTGCAGCCGGTGGCCCTGATGAGCTCACTGCCGCTGACGCTGATCGGCGTGGTGCTGGCGTTGCTGGTGTGGCGCAGCACCTTGAACATGTTCTCGATCATCGGTGTGATCATGCTGATGGGGCTGGTCACCAAGAACGCCATCCTGCTCGTGGACTTTGCCAACCGGGCCCGTGACGACGGCATGGCACTGGACCAGGCCTTGCTCGAAGCGGCAAGGGTTCGCCTGCGGCCGATCCTGATGACCACGCTGGCCATGGTCTTTGGCATGGTGCCGCTGGCCTTTGCCCTGACCGAGGGCAGCGAGCAGCGCGCGCCGATGGGTCAGGCGGTGATCGGCGGCGTCATCACCTCGTCACTGCTGACGCTGGTGGTGGTGCCGGTGATCGTGCTCTACCTGGACGATTTCCAGCGCTGGCTGCGCCGGCTTCTGGGCAGGCCCGAGACGCACAACCCGCCACCGGCCGGCCCGTCAGCCACCACCAAGGGGGCTGCCTAGAATGTCGGGTTTTCCTGCGTGTCATCCGCCGCAGCGCGTGGGGCCTCGGGGTAAAGAAGCCGTCAGCAGGCGGGCTATTTCCCCCTTTCCAGCTCGCCTTCCACGCCTACAGTTTTGTGAGAGTGTGAACATGAATACCGAACTGGCCCGCTTCAACATGATTGAGCAGCAGATCCGCCCCTGGCAGGTGCTGGATCCGGCCGTGCTCGCCTTGCTGGCGGCCGTCAAGCGTGAGGACTTCGTGCCCCAGAAGCACCAGGCGCTGGCCTTTGTGGACACCCAGGTGCCGCTGCTGGACGACCCCGACGGCCCTTGCATGCTCGAACCCAAGGTGGAGGCGCGGCTTCTGCAGGAGCTGCGGGTACAGCACAGTGACCGTGTGCTGGAGATCGGCACCGGCTCGGGGTTCATGGCAGCGCTGCTGGCCCACCGTGCACAGTCGGTCACCACCGTCGAATCGGTGCCCGAGCTGGCCGACCGAGCCCGGCAGAACCTGCAGCACGCCGGCCTGGGACGCGTGAAGGTGGTTCAGGGCGATGGTGCCGGAACGCTGCCGGTTCAAGGGCCCTGGGACGTGATCCTGCTGTCGGGTTCGGTGGCTGAGATGCCGCAGGCCCTGCTGCTGCAGCTCAAGCCTGGCGGACGGTTGGCTGCTGTGGTGGGCAGCAAGCCCATCATGCGGGCGATCGTCGCCACCCGCGTGAGCGACACCGCCTGGTCGCAGGCGGAGATCTTCGACACCGTGGCCCCGCGCCTGCAGGGCTTTCCTGAACCCAGCACCTTCCGGTTCTGACGCCAGAGTCCCCTACACCTGTTCAACGGCGGCCACCCTGGCACTGCCATCACCAAGGACACAACCCATGCGCTACCCACGAACCAGGCTGATGGCCGTGCTGACACTGGCCCTGGCGTCCGTGGCACCGGCAGCGTTCGCCCAGAACCTGCAGGAACTCTATGACGCTGCCCGCGCCTACGACGCCAGCTTCCTGGCGGCACAGGCGCAGGCCAAGTCGGCCGAGTTTCGCGCCGCCCAGGCTGGCGCCTTGAGCCGCCCGTCGGCGAGCCTGACATCCAGTGCCACCCTCACGCGGTTGGACCTCCCCAGCGTCGACGGCAACTCCAACTCGGTGGGCGTCAACCTGGGCACGCGCTATCCCTTGTTCAACCGGGCCAACTCGGTCACACAGGCCCAGGCCCAGAAGGCCCTGACGCTGGCGCAGTCTGATCTGACCAGCGCCGAACAGGACCTGATCATTCGGGTCAGTCAGGCGTATTTCGACGTGCTGGCCGCCCAGGACGCGCTGGCCACCTCCAAGGCCAGCAAGGCGGCCATCACCGAGCAGCTGGCCTCGGCCAAGCGCAACTTCGAGGTCGGCACCGCCACCATCACGGACACCCGCGAAGCCCAGGCGCGTTTCGACCTCGCCACCGCCCAGGAACTGGCCGCGGAGAACGACCTGCGCACCAAGCGCATCGCGCTCGACCAGATCGTCGGCCGCAACAACGTGGCGCCCAAGGGGCTGGCCAAGCCCGTCGCACTGCCGGCAGTGCAGCCCGCTGACGTACTGCCCTGGGTCAACCAGAGCGAATCGGCCCATCCGGCCATCAACCGGGCCCGGCTGGGCCTGGAAGTGGCGCAGCTGGAAGTTGACAAGGCCCGCGCGGGCAAGCTGCCCACGGTGGATGCCGTCGGCTCGGTGGGCGCCACCGATGCCAGCGGCCGCCTGGCCAACAGCCCCGGCACCAGCAAGAGCGTCTCGGTGGGCGTGCAGCTGAACTGGCCGCTCTACACCGGAGGCGCTGTCGAGAACCGCCTGAAGGAAACCGTGGCGCTGGAAGAGAAGTCCCGCAACGATCTGGAGGCCGCACGCCGTGCGGTGTCGCAGGCGACGCGGCAAGCCTTCTTCGGGCTGCAGTCGGGCATGGCGCAGGTCAAGGCCCTGGAAGCGGCCGAGGCGTCCAGCCAACTGGCCCTGGAAGCCACGCAGCTCGGCTACCGCGTGGGCGTGCGGGTCAACCTGGACGTGCTGAACGCGCAGACGCAGCTGTTCACCACCCAGCGAGACCTCGCCCGCGCCCGCTACGAGGTGCTGCTGGCCAACCTGCGGTTGCGCCAGGCCTCTGGCGTGCTGCAGGCCAACGACCTGCGCCCCCTGAACGCGATGCTGATGCGCTGAGGTCAGGCTTCACAGATCTTTACGCCGCGTCCGTGCGGCAGCCATCAGCGAACCCCGCGTCCCGGGCACACTGACATCCATCGTCAGCAAAGGGGCCACGATGGCGCCAAGTACATTGACCAAGGCCTGGGTTGCCGCGCACCGGTTTGGCCTGGGTGAACCTGATCTCGCGGTCACCGGTGCAGACCCGGCGCAGTGGCTGATGCAGCAGATCGGCCCCGCGGAGATGCCCCCCGGCCAGGGCCTGGCAACACTGGTCGACGGTGTAAGGGCTCAGGCCCGCTTCCAGGCAGCCCAGCAGGCGGCCAGCAGCGCTGCCGCCACCGAGGCCGCCTACGGAGAGAACCTGCGCCAGATCGTCCAGGGCGACGTCCGCGCGGTGATGGCCAGCGGCATCACCACCCGCCAGCCCCTTGCCGAGCGGCTCGTGGCCTTCTGGAGCAACCACTTCACCGTGGCCACCACCAAGGGCACCATGCGCGGGCTGTGTGGCGCCTTCGAGCGCGAGGCCATCCGGCCCCACATCGCCGGCCGTTTCCTGGACATGCTGCGCGCCGCAGCCACCCACGGCGCGATGCTGCGCTACCTCGACAACGAACGCTCGATGGGCCCACGCTCACGCGCTGCGATGGCCCGCCAGGCACGCCTGGCACGCCAGGAGCGCATGGCGAGCATGCCTGGCGACATGCGCCCGGCCCCTTCCGGCCTGAACGAAAACCTGGCCCGTGAAGTGCTGGAACTGCACACCCTGGGTGCCGCGTCCAAGGCCTACACACAAGCCGACGTGACAGCCTTTGCCGCCGTGCTCACCGGCTGGCGGCTGGTCTATCGGCCTGCCGACGCCGCCAACCTGGCGCCCGGTGCAGCCATCGCGGGTTTTGATGCCGCCTGGCACGAGCCCGGCAGCAAGGCGCTGCTGGGCCTGCAGGTGCCCGAAGGGCCCTCGGGTCTGGAGCGTGTGCTGGAGCACCTGGCGCAGCACCCTGCGACGGCGCACTGGCTGGCCACCAAGCTGGCGCGGCACTTTGTGGCCGATGACCCGCCAGCCAGCCTGGTGCGGCGGCTGGCCGAACGCTACAGCGCCAGCCAGGGCCAGCTGAGCGCCGTCTACCAGGCCTTGATCGAATCGCCCGAGGCCTGGGACCCGACACCGACCAAGCTCAAGACACCCCAGGAGTTTGTGGTGTCCGCCTACCGCCTGGTGGGTGCTGGCACCGAGGTGCTGGCGCGTCAACCCGACGGTGGCGTGAGCAGCCTGGGCCAGCGGCTGCACGCAGCCCCGTCACCTGCTGGGTGGCCTGATCGTCAGGAAGACTGGCTGGGGCCGGAGGCGGTCTGGCGACGCGTCGAATGGGCCACCCGCCTGGCCGACCGCGCCGGCCAACGGCTGGATGCCCGCGCCTTGGCCAGGCGCGCCCTGGGCCCGGCCTTGAGCGAGGCCACGGCACGCCAGATCGATCGGGCCGCCGATGGCCCACAGGCGCTGGCGCTGCTGCTGCTCGCACCCGAATTCCAGCGCCGCTGAACCCTTCCTTGACCGGAGACCGAACCATGCGCCTGCGCCCCACACCCACCGGCACCCCACCGACCTTCTCACCCGGACGCCGTGCGTTTGTCGCCCGTTGCGCCGTGGCCGGTACGGCCCCCTGGGCCGCCGTGAGCGGCTGGGCAGCGCCCGCTCGGCCGGACGGCCAGCGCCTGGTGGTGGTGTTGCTGCGCGGCGGCCTGGACGGGCTGGCGGCCGTGCAGGCACCCGGTGACCCCGCCTTTGCCGAGGCGCGCGGCGCGCTGGCCGTCACCGCATCGCCCGTGCTGGCCCTGGATGGCATCTTTGCCCTGCACCCCAGCCTGGCCCAGTTCCATGCCATGTACCAGGGCGGCGAGGCGCTGGTGATGCACGCCACCGGCCTGCCCTACCGCGAGCGTTCGCACTTCGACGCCCAGCAGGTGCTGGAATCGGGTGGGAGCCGTCCTTACGAACTCACCACCGGCTGGCTCGCGCGGGCCTTGGGGGCTGATCAACGCCGCACGATGGCCATGAGCACCGCCGTGCCGCTGCTGCTGCGGGGGTCCGGCCTGACCGACACCTGGGCACCGTCGGCCCTGCCGGAGCCTTCGCAGGACCTGGTGAGCCGGCTGGCGCAGCTCTACACCCGCGACCCCGACCTGGCGCGCGCACTGACGCGCGCGCGTGGCCTCCGCGAAGACCCGGCCATGGCGGGCATGGGCGAGCCGCGCAGCCCGGCGGCCGGACGCCAGGGCGTCATCGACCTGTTTCGCAAGGCGGCGGAGTTTGCCGCTCAACCCACCGGGCCTCAGGCCCTGGTGCTGGAGATGGGCGGCTGGGACACCCATGCCGGCCAGGCCAGCCTGCAGGGTGGCCTGGGCGGGAACCTGCAGGTGCTGGATGCTGGCCTGCAGGCGCTCAAGGACGGCTTGCAAGGCGGCCCGCTGGGCGCTGACACCTGGCGCCGCACTGCCGTGCTGGTGGTCACCGAGTTTGGCCGCGAAGTGGCCATCAATGGCACCCAGGGCACGGACCACGGCACCGGCTCGGCCGCCTTCCTGCTGGGCGGCGCGGTGCGCGGGGGCCGGGTCATCGCCGATTGGCCGGGGCTGGCCAAGGCCCAGCGCCACGAAGGACGCGACCTGCGCATCACGCTGGACATCCGCGCGGCCATGAAGGGGCTGCTGGTGCAGCAGTTCGGGCTGACCCGGCAGCGCCTGGACAACGAGGTGTTTCCGGGCAGCAGCGCCGTCGCACCGATGGACCTGCTGCGGGGCTGACACAGGCCCGCTCAGCGGGTTCAGCGCCAGCCGTGGTCCAGGCCGGCGTTGCGCGCGCGCAGTGCCGCTTCACCCATCCGCTTGGCGGCGCCACGATGGGACGCCGCAAACCCCAGGGCGCGCTCGACCCAGGCGTTGCGTTCGGGGTCGCGGGCCAGGCGCACCGCGGCCAGTACACCCTCGGGCAGCGTCTGCACCCGCATGGCGGCCCCGGCAGCCTTGGCCATCTGCGCCGCATGCGCAAAGTTGAAGGTGTGCGGGCCCATCACCAGCGGGCAGCCACAGGCCGCAGCCTCGATCAGGTTCTGACCACCCAGCGGCGCGAAGCTGCCCCCCAGCAGGGCCACGTCCGACATGCCGTAGTACATGGGCATCTCGCCGACGGTGTCACCCAGCCAGACGTCCGCCTGTTCAGCCCCAGGGGGGGCTGCGTCGCCAAACTCGCTGCGCCGGCGCAGGCGCAAGCCGCTCTTGACCACCAGCTGCGCCACGTCGTCGAAGCGCTGCGGATGGCGCGGAACCAGCAGCAGCAGCGGACGCGGGGCAGGCAGGTTGACCCAGGCTTCCAGCAGGGGCCACTCCTCGCCATTGCGGGTGCTGGCCGCCAGCACCACATAGCGGGTCAGCCGTTGGCGCCAATCCAGCCCGCGCGCCAGCACCTTGGGCGGCGGTGTCATGTCAAACTTCAGGTTGCCGATGACACGCACCTGGCGGGCACCCGCCTTGCGCAGGCGGTAGGCGTCGTCTTCGGTCTGTGCCAGGGCCTGTGCCAGACCCGCGAGCGCCGGCTTGAGCAGCCAGGCAAAACGTTCAGCTTTGGCCAGGCTGCGTTCACTGAGGCGCGCATTGGCCAGCACCACGGGCACCTTGTGTCGGCCGGCGTAGTGAATCACGTTGGGCCAGACCTCAGTTTCCATCAGCACGCACAGGCTGGGCCGGTGACGCCGCAGGAAGCGCTTCACCGCACCGGGTGTGTCATAGGGAAACCAGGCCTGGATGTCGCCCGGACGCAGGAGGCTGCGGCCGGCCTGGCAGCCCGTGGCCGTGCTGTGCGTCAGCAATACCGAAACCTTCGGGTCGAGCTGACGCATGGCCGCGATCATGGGTTCGGCCGCACGAGCCTCACCCAGGGACACCGCATGCACCCAGACACAGTCGGGCCGCGCGGGTTGCCCGCCCCACCCGAAGCGGCCGGCGATGTTCACGCGGTACAGCGGCTCGGCCAGGCTGCGCCACAGCAGGCGCAGCACATAGAGCGGCGTGGCCAGCCAGAGCATGGCCGAATACAGCAGGCGAATCACGCGGGCGTCAGCTCGGGAAGTGGGTGCGGCAAGTCAAGGGGGGCGCCGTTCAGTGTGCCGGCGCGGCAAACTGCGCGTCAGGCTTGACGGCCCTCAGGGCCGCCATGAAGTGCTTTTCGATGCGCTGCAGGGCCTCGGGGGTGTGTCCCTCGAATCGCATCACCAGCACCGGTGTGGTGTTGGAAGCGCGAATCAGGCCAAAGCCATCGGGGTAATCGGCGCGCAAGCCGTCGATGGTGCACAGCTCAGCCCCCGGAAACTTGGCCGAACGCTGGAGTTCAGCCACCACCCGCGCCGGCTCGCCTTCGGCACAGGGCACATTCAGCTCGGGCGTGTTGTAGCTGGTGGGCAGGCCGTTGAGCACCGCACTGGGGTCATCACTGCGCGAGAGGATCTCCAACACACGTGCGGCCGTGTAGGTGGCGTCGTCGAAGCCGTACCAGCGTTCGGCAAAGAAGATGTGGCCGCTCATCTCGCCGGCAAACGGTGCGCCGGTTTCCTTCAGCTTGGCCTTGATCAGCGAATGCCCGGTCTTGTACATCATGGGCTGGCCGCCGGCCTCGCGGATGACCGGGGCCAGCCGCTGGCTGCACTTGACGTCGTAGATGATGGACGCACCCGGGTTGCGCGACAGCACGTCACGTGCGAGCAGCATGATCTGCCGGTCGGGGTAGATGATCTGGCCGTCCTTGGTGACGATGCCCAGGCGGTCACCGTCGCCGTCGAAAGCCAGGCCGAGTTCCGCGTCACTGTCGCGCACGGCGGCGATCAGGTCGGCCAGGTTCTCGGGCTTGCTCGGATCAGGGTGGTGGTTGGGGAAGTCGCCGTCGACCTCGGAGTACAGCTCGGTGACCTCGCAGCCCAAGGCGCGCAGCACGCCGGGTGACGACGCACCGGGAATGCCGTTGCCGGAATCCACGACGATCTTCATCGGGCGGGCCAGCGTGCAGTCACCTGCCACGCGCTGGGTGTACTCGGCCAGGATGTTCATCGGCGCCGTGCGGCCGGGCCCCTGGAAGTAGCGTTCGGCCTCGATGCGGCGACGCAGACCCTGGATGTCCTCGCCGTAGATGGCACGGCCGGCCAGCACCATCTTGAAGCCGTTGTAGTCCTTCGGGTTGTGGCTGCCCGTGACCTGGATGCCGCTGTGGCAGCCGTACTGGCCACGCGTGGCGGCCACGTAGTAGAGCATCGGGGTGGTGACCGGGCCCAGGTCCACCACGTCCAGCCCCGTCGAGGCCAGGCCACGAATGAGCGCAGCGGCCAGACCCGGGCCTGACAGGCGGCCGTCGCGGCCCACCACCACGGCCTTTTCACCGGCCAGGACGGCCTCGGTGCCAAAGGCGCGGCCCAGGTGCTCGGCGAAGGTTTCGTCGATGGTCTTGCCGACGATGCCGCGGATGTCGTAGGCCTTGAAGATGGAAGCGGTGACGTTCATGGAGGTGGGTGCCAGGTCGGTGCCAGGTCGAAGCCGGGTGGGTGCCGCAGGAGCGCGCTGCGTGACGCAAGGCTTTGGCTGCAAAACCCTGAGTACGGCAAAGCGAAGGCAGCGATTGTAGGCAGGGACCTTGACAAGCGCCCCTGTGGACGAGGGGGCGATGCCGCCTTTGGCAACAACCGTTCACACCTGCAGCGCCCGCTGCAGGGCACGTGCGGCCCTGGAGGCTCAGAGTGTGTGCAGGTGCCAGGGCTGCAGCGGCGACCGTCCTCTCGTTGGCGCAGCGCGCTGTCCAGGCGTCGCGCCAGCTGTCGATTCGTCGGCACCCAGTGGCCGGGGTGGGTGCCGGTTTCTACACTGCCAGGCCATGAAGATCGACAAAGACATGTTGCGCGCCTCCTGGCGCTCCTGGTACGCCAATGACCTGCGGGCCGTAGGCCCTGGATGGTTGCAGCTGCTGTGGACCTTTGTCTTCAGCAGCGTCGTGGGGCTTTGCTTCTTTGTGCTGGGGTTGGCCACGCTGGCGACAGGGTCGGGCCGGCTGCCCAGCTGGGCGGGCGCGGGCCAGTGGTTGCTGGCCAATCTCGTGGTCTCCTGGATCATCGGTGCGTGCATCCATGGCCTGTTTGCCGTGCTCGTCCCGCTGCTGGGTGCAGAGCGCATCCGGGCCTTCAGCCGGCGCGGGCAGAGCCTGTTCTTTGCCGGTGTGCCACTGGCAGGGCTGGCCCTCGGCTGGCCGATGGGCGCGTTCGTCGCGTCGAACCTGATCCTGGAGAAGCGCTGGTTCCCCTTCAGGAACGCCGAGACCGTCGTCGGCGCCTTCCTGCTGGCCGTGCTGGTGACGTTCATCTTCTACAAGCACTTCCAGGCCAAGGCGCGGCAGATCGAGGCCGAGAAGCGCGTCACCGAAGCCCAGCTGCGACTGCTGCAGGGCCAGATGGAGCCGCACTTCCTGTTCAACACCCTGGCCAATGTGCATGCCCTGATCGACCACGAACCCGCACGTGCCAAGGCCATGCTGGGCTCGTTCACCGACTACCTGCGCGCGTCACTGGGTGGCCTGCGGCGCCACGAGGCCCCGCTGAGCGATGAACTCGCCTTGGCCGAGGCTTACCTGCAGGTCCAGCAGACACGCATGGACGAGCGTCTGCGTTTCAGCATCGACGCCGCGCCCGACGTGCGGCTGGCCAACCTGCCCCCGATGATCCTGCAGCCCTTGGTGGAAAACGCCATCCACCACGGCCTGGAGCCGCAGCTCAACGGCGGCCGCGTCAGTGTTCGGGCACTGGCCGAAGGAGGCCAGTTGCGCCTGGAGGTGCAGGACGACGGTCGCGGACTGCGCGCCCCGCCCCGCAAGGGCGCGCGGATGGCGCTGCAGAACCTGCGCGAACGACTGCGTGGCCTGTACGGCGACGAGGCACGGCTGGAGTTGCTGGAACAGGATGTCGGCACACTGGCGCGTGTGACACTGCCGCTGAACCTCCAGGCGTCATCCCGATGAGCACCGTCAGCCCACCCATCACCGCACTCATCGCCGACGATGAGCCGCACCTGGCCCGTGCCTTGGCGGCACAGCTGCTGTCACTGTGGCCGCAGCTGCAGGTGCTCGAGCCAGCGCGCAACGGCGCGGAGGCGGCCCAGCGCATCGCCGCCGAGCAGCCCGACCTGGCCTTCCTGGACATCCAGATGCCTGGCTTGACGGGGCTGGAAGTCGCCCAAGGCATCGAGGGCGACACGCGCGTCGTCTTTGTCACGGCCTACGACGAGTTTGCCGTACAGGCCTTCGAGCAAGCCGCCCTGGACTACCTGCTGAAGCCCGTATCCAACCAACGGCTTCAGCAGACGGTGCAAAGGCTGCAGCGCACGCTCCAGGTTGGGCGTGAGCGTCCATACCCCGACGAGGCTCCGGCCGACACAGGCCTGATGCAGGCCTTGCGTCAGCTGGGCCCTGCACCGGGCACCGGCGGGCCACTGCGCTGGATCAGGGCCAGTGCCGGTGACGTGACGCACCAGATCGCCGTAGGCGATGTCCTCTACTTCCAGGCCGACGACAAGTACACGTGTGTCATCACCTCCCAGGCCGAGCACCTCATCAGGACACCGATTGCCGAGCTGGTGCAGCAGCTCGACGCGCAGCAGTTCCTGCAGGTCCACCGCTCCACGATCGTCAACCTGGCGCACCTGGCCGGTACCCGGCGTGACGAGAACAGCCGGCTCTTTGTGCGCATCCGCCAGCACCCGCGCGAGCTGCCCGTCAGCCGCGCCTACGTGCACCAGTTCAAGACCATGTAGCCGCGCAGGGACAGGTCCGAAAACGGCGAGCCCGCACCGAGGGGCGCCCCTATCATGGGTTCATGCACACGGACATTCACACGGCTTTGGCGGATCCGGCGCCCGCGCCGGGGCTGCTGTGGCCTGACGGCGAAGCGCCCAGCGCACAGTGGTATGCGGCCCTGCTGGCGCGCGACGCCCGCTTCGACGGCCGTTTCTTTGTCGGGGTCACCAGCACCGGCATCTACTGCCGGCCCGTCTGCCGTGTGCGTGCGCCGCTGCTGCGCAACTGCCGGTTCTTTGGCCACGCCGCCGGTGCGGAGGCGTCTGGCTTCCGGCCCTGCCTGCGCTGCCGCCCGGAGCTGGCGCCAGGCCTGTCGCTGATCGACTCACCCGCGGCCCTGGCCCACGATGCGGCACGTCAGCTGGACGCCGCGGCCGCGCTGGGCCACAGCCTCAGCATGCCCGCGCTGGCCCAGCGCCTGGGCGTGACCGACCGCCACCTGCGCCGCATCTTCGGCGCCACCTACGGTGTGGCTCCGCTGGACTACCTCACGACACGGCGCCTGCTGCGCGCCAAGCAGCTGCTCACCGACACCGACTGGCCGGTGACCCAGGTGGCACTGGCCTGCGGCTTCGCGAGCCTGCGGCGCTTCCACGCCGCCTTTGCCGAGCGCTACCGCCTGAACCCGAGCCAACTGCGTCAACACCGCACGGGCGAACCAGCGGGCGACGCGTCACCCCTGACGCTGCGCCTGAGCTGGCGCCCGCCCTACGACATCGCCGGGATGCGGCGCTTCTGGGCCGTCCGCGCGCTGCCCGGCATCGAACACACCGAGGGTGAAGTTGACCAATTGGTGCTGACCCGCAGCTGGCGCCTGCCCCATGAGGGCGCACCACTGACCGGCTGGACGCAGGTGCGCTTCGACGCCGCGCGTTGCCAGGTCGAGCTGCGCGTCAGCGCAGGCTTGCTGCCCGCGCTGGGCTTGGTCATCCAGCGCCACCGTGACGCGCTGGACCTGGACGCCGACCCCGCGCGCGTGGACCCGGTGATCGAGCGCCTGGGCCTTCCGCCCTGCCCTGGCCTGCGCCTGCCCGGTGCACTGGACGGCTGGGAAACGGCGGTGCGCATCATCCTGGGCCAGCAGGTGAGCGTGGCTGCGGCACGCACGCTGGCCAGCCGGCTGGTCGAGCACTTTGGCGAGGCCTTCAGCGCCGAGGACGCGCCCCCGCAGGCCAGGCTTGCGCGTGTCTTTCCCGATGCCGCCCGCATCGCGCAGGCCAGCCCGGAATCCATCGGGCGGCTGGGCATCGTGCGGCAGCGCGTCGGTGCGCTGCAGGCGCTGGCCAGCGCTGTCTGCGACGGCTCGGTGGTGCTGGAGCCCACTGCGCCGCTGCTGCCCACGCTGGAGCGGCTGCGGGCACTGCCCGGCATTGGCGAATGGACAGCCCAGCTGGTGGCCCTGCGGGTGCTGCACTGGCCGGATGCCTTTCCCACCACCGACATCGGGCTGCTCAACGCGATGGGCACCCGCGATGTGCGTGCCGTTGACCGGGCGGCCGACGCCTGGCGCCCCTGGCGCGCCTATGCCGTGATCCGCTGGTGGCAGACCCTGGAGAAAACCGATGCCTGACCCCTTGGCACGTGCCCCGTTGGTGGCGCGCTGCGTCATCCCTACCCCGGCCGGCCCGATGACGGCCCTGGCCACGGAACGCGGCCTGAGCGCGCTGCTGTTCAAGGGCGACCGCCACCACCCTGATCACCACGAGGCCGTGCCCGACACCCCCGGCCACCCGCACCTGCAGGCTGCACGGCAGTGGCTGGCGCGCTACTGGGAAGGCGGCAACCCCTCCTGGACAGGCCTGCACCTCGACTGGCAAGGCACGGCCTTCCAGGCCGCCGTGTGGCGCGCGCTGCTGGGCATCCCATTCGGCCAGACCTGCAGCTACGGTGACCTGGCGGCGCGGCTGCAACCGCCGTCTGCGCCACGCGCCACCGGCGGCGCCATCGGGCGCAACCCGCTGGCGGTACTGGTGCCATGCCACCGCGTGGTGGGGGCCGACGGCGCCCTCACCGGCTATGCCAGCGGCCTGGCCATCAAGCAGCAGTTGCTGCGGCATGAGGGTGTGCTGCCACGATGAGTGCCCGTGACCGGCTGGAACTGATGCTGCTGGCCGCCATCTGGGGCGGCTCCTTCCTGTTCATGCGTGTGGCGGCGCCGGAAATCTCGCCGGCGGCGGTTGCGTTCCTGCGGGTGGCGCTGGCGTCGGCCGTGCTGCTGCCCTTGCTGGCCTGGCATGGCCAGCTGCACCATCTGGGGCAGCACGCGGGCGCCATCGGCTGGGTGGGGCTGATCAACTCGGCCTTGCCGTTCCTGGCCTATGCGTATGCCGCCCAGAGCATCACGGCCGGCCTGCTGTCCATCTTCAACGCCACCACGCCGCTGTGGGGCGCCGTCATCGCCTGGGTCTGGCTGCGCGACAAGCCCAGCCCGCGCCGGGCGCTGGGCCTGGCCGTCGGCTTTACAGGGGTGCTGTGGCTGGCCTGGAACAAGGCGGGCATCAAGCCCGGTGCCCCAGTGGACAGCACCACCTGGGCGGTGCTGGCCTGCGTGGGCGCCACCTTCTGCTACGGGCTGGCCGCCAACCACACCCAGCGCTACCTCTCCGGGGTGCCGCCGCTGGCGATGGCCGCGGGCAGCCAGGCGGCGGCCAGCCTGGCCCTGCTCGGGCCCGCCGCCTTGTCGTGGCCGCAAGCCTGGCCTTCGACACCCGCACTGCTGTCGGTGCTGCTGCTGGGCCTGCTGTGCACCGCCGCCGCCTATGTGCTGTTTTTCAGGCTGGTGGCGCACGCCGGGCCCACCAAGGCCGTGACCGTCACCTTCCTGGTGCCAGCCTTTGCGATGGCCTGGGGCGCGGCATTCCTGGGCGAGGCGGTGACACCGGTGATGGCGCTGGCCTGCGGCGGCATCCTGCTGGGAACCGGCCTGGTGACGGGGGTGATTGGACCGCGCCGCCCGGCGCTGGCGGCGGCCGCGCCGCTCAGAGGCCCTGACGGTCCGGGTGACCGACGCTGAAGTCGTTGCGTCCGCTGCGATCCACTCCCCGAAGCAGCCACAGCGGGCGGCGGGAAAAGTCCACCGGCACACCCGAGCGCCCCTCCACCGGCCGCAGACTGCGGTCGAAGTGCGACGTCGCCGGCATGTAGCGCAGCGCCACCCCGGTGCGGCGTTGTGTCGAGTGGTTGGCGGCCGCACCGTGGATCATGTAGATGTCGTGAAGCGACATCTGGCCCGGCTCCAGCTCGATGTCGTGGGCGGTCGCTTCGTCGAAGGTGCCATCGGCCATGCGCAGGTTCAGCGTGAGGTTGCTGCGGTCCTCGTGAAGGTGTTCGTGCAGCTGGCGCGCGGCATGTGAACGCGGGATCACGCGCAGGCAGCCGTTGTCCCGTGTCGAGGGCTCCAGCGCCACCCACGCGGTGCAGGTGGCCAGCGGCCGGATGGGCCAGTAGTGGCCGTCCTGGTGCCACGGGGTTTCGTAGCCGCCGCTGGCCGGCTTGCAGAAGACATGGCAGCCCCACAGGATGACATCGTGGCCGATCACCGCACTGACCAGGTCGACGATGTCGGGGTCTTGGGCCAACGCGAGAAAGTCGGCCACCCCGCGCACACCCTCGCCGTTGTCGTCGGCGCCGGCGGCACGCTCCACGTGGGCCGACACCAGTTTTTCCGGCCGCACACCCGGGTTGCGCCTGAGCAACTCTTCGAGTGACTGCTGCAGCGCTTGCACACGGGCGGCCGGCAGTTGCCAGGCCGGTACCACCCAGCCTTCGCGCTGGTAATGGGCAACTTCGTCGGGGTGCAGCTGGGCCATGTGCCGATGGTGCAGCCTGAGGCCGATGCTGGCAAGCGTGATGACCCGGAAGCCTCACCTGCACGCGCCGGGGTTGCGAAAGCTGGAGCACAAAGAACAACGCCCGAGACAAGCTCGGGCGTTGCAGATGATGCTTGGCGGAGTGGACGGGGCTCGAACCCGCGACCCCCGGCGTGACAGGCCGGTATTCTAACCAACTGAACTACCACTCCGCGTGGCCGGTGGCTTGTGGGCTCTTGCGAGCTTCAAGTGCCGCCGAAACTTGGCGTCCCCAAGGGGATTCGAACCCCTGTTACAACCGTGAAAGGGTCGTGTCCTAGGCCTCTAGACGATGGGGACAGGAATCATCGCCTCCTAAACGGCGCTGGCCTTTGGTGGAGGTAAGCGGGATCGAACCGCTGACCTCTTGCATGCCATGCAAGCGCTCTCCCAGCTGAGCTATACCCCCATTGACGAACACCAGAACCGAAGTTTGGCTGTTCAACTGTGGGCTAGCGCCGTTCAGTAGAGCCTCGCATTATATGCAGCTTTTTGCGGGCGTGTTCAAAAAAGCGCTGCCAACTCAATATTTCTGCGTCTTCGCGCATCGGCAGCGTCGCGCAGATTGATCGGGCTGGGGCGTCGGCCGACACCGTGCTCATGCCGAAGCCATCCGCTGCAGCACGGTGTCGCGCTCGAAGAGCGCCAGCACGGCGTCGATGGACGGCGTCTGCACACGCCCGCACACCAGCACCCGCAGGGCCGGCGCCAGCTGCGGCATCTTCAGCTGGTGGGCGGCCAGGGTTTCCTTCATGGCCGCGGCAATCGACGCCTTGTCCCAGACGGCCAGTTCAGCGAGCCGGTCACGCAGCGTCTGCAGCGCCGGCCGGACGGCGTGGGTCACATGGGCGGCCAGGTCATCCGCGGAGGGCTGCACAGGCACCACCAGCATGCCCAACCAGTCGGCCAGTTCCAGCGTGGTGGTGCAGCGGTCCTTGAAGAGCGCGCAGCCCGCTTGCAGACGCGCTGCGTCCAGGGCCGGCTGGCCGCGGCGAGCCATCTGCTCGGCCACCAGGCCTGCCAGGCGCGTGTCGTCAGCTTGTTTCAGGTATTGGGCATTGACCCAAGACAGCTTGGCCTTGTCCCACTGTGCGGGGCTCCTGGACAGGTGGCTGCCGTCGAACCAGGCCACCATCTGCTCGCGCGAGAACAGCTCGGCATCACCGTGGCTCCAGCCCAGGCGCGCCAGGTAATTGAGCATCGCCTCCGGCAGATAACCCGCTTCTTCATAGGCGGTCACGCTCACGGCACCGCGCCGCTTGGACAGCTTCTGGCCGGTGTCGTCCAGAATCACCGGGCAATGCCCGAACTGCGGCAGCGGTGCCCCCAGCGCGCGGTAGATGTTGATCTGCCAGGGGGTGTTGTTGATGTGTTCGTCACCACGGAAGACATGCGTGATGGCCATGTCCCAATCGTCCACCACCACGGCAAAGTTGTAGGTGGGCACGCCGAAGGCCGCGGCCTGCTCAGCGGCTTCGCCTTCCAGGCCCTCGGGTGCGGGCCGCAGGATGATCAGGTCGTCGATCTCGCGGTTGGCGATGCTGATCGGCCCCTTGACCAGGTCGTCCCAGACCACCTCGCCGTCGGCCGGGTTGCAAAAGCGCACCACCGGCTTCACGCCCGCCGGTGGCGCTGGCAGCACCTTGCCCGGTTCGGGGCGCCAGCGGCCGTCGTAGTGGGTCTTCTCTCCCCGTTCGCGCTGGGCTTCGCGCATGGCATCCAGCTCCTGCGGCGTACACCAGCACGGGTAGGCGTGGCCCTGCGCGATCATCTGCTGCACCACCGCGTGGTAGCGGGCCAGGCGCTGCATCTGGTAGATGGGGCCTTCGTCGTAGTCCAGCCCCAGCCAGCGCATGGACGCGAGGATCTGGTCGACGGAATCCTGGGTGGACCGGGCGACATCGGTGTCTTCGATGCGCAGCACAAACTGCCCACCATGGTGGCGGGCGTAGGCCCAGGAATACAGCGCGGTGCGCGCGGTGCCCAGGTGCAGGAAGCCGGTGGGCGACGGGGCGATGCGGGTGCGGATGGTCGGGCGTTGGCTCATGGTGTGGGGTCTTCAGGCGGCCAGCAGGTCCAGCCCGCGCGCCAGGTCGGCCTGGATATCGGCCAAGTCTTCCAGGCCCACGCCAAGGCGGATCATGCCCTGGCCGATGCCGGCGGCTTGGCGCTGGGCTTCGGTCAGCCGCCCATGGGTGGTCGAGGCCGGGTGGGTGATGATGCTGCGCACGTCGCCAAAGTTGGCGGCGATGCTGCACAGTTGCGTGGCGTCGATGACGCTGAAGGCCTCCTCGCGGCCACCCTTCACGTCGAAGGTGACCACCGCGCCGCCCTGCCCGTTCTGCTGGCGCATGGCCAGTGCGTGCTGTGGGTGAGACGGCAGGCCCGGGTGCAGCACCCGTGCCACGGCGGGGTGCTGCTCCAGCCAGCGCGCCAGCGCCAGGGCTTGTTCGCTCTGGGCCTTCACCCGCAGGCTGAGCGTCTCCAGGCCCTTGGCCACCACCCAGGCGTTGAAGGGCGACAGGTTGACGCCCGCACTGCGCATGAAGGGCACAAACTTCTCAGTCACCAGCTGCTCGCTGGCGCACAGCGCACCGGCAATCACCCGCCCCTGGCCATCCAGAAACTTGGTGCCGGAATGCATGACGATGTCGGCACCAAACTTCACCGGCTGCTGCAACGCCGGCGAGCACAGGCAGTTGTCCACCACCAGCAGGGCGCCAGCGTTGTGCGCCAGGTCGGCCAGGGCCTGGATGTCGCAGACCTCGGTCATCGGGTTGGTCGGCGTTTCGGCAAACAGCAGGCGCGTGCTGGGGCGGATGGCCGCCTTCCAGGCCGAGACATCGGTCTGGCTCACGAAGCTGGATTCAACCCCGAACTTGCCCAGCTCCGACTGCAGCAGCTTGATCGTCGACCCAAACACGCTCTGCGAACAGACCACATGGTCACCGGCCTTCAAGAGGCTCATGAACAGCAGCAGGATGGCGCCCATGCCGCTGCTGGTGGCGATGCAGGCCTCGGTGCCTTCCAGCGCGGCCAGCCGACGTTCCAGGATCGTCACGCTCGGGTTGGAGAAGCGGCTGTAGATGAACGCGTCTTCCTCGTTGGCAAAGCGCCGTGCGGCGGTGGCCGCATCAGGGTGGGTGAAGCAGCTGGTCAGGTACAGCGCCTCGGAGTTCTCGCCCCAGGGTGAGGCCGGCAGGCCCTCACGGATGGCCCGTGTCTGCAGACCGGCCTCGTCCGGCAGGGCAACCCGTGGAATACCTCGTGGCGGCTGGTTCATGATCGGCTCCCATCGGCTGAGGCCAGCGCCAGGCGGCTGCGCTGGCTGTCGTCTTCTTCGTCACCTTGGCTGCGGCGTTGGGCCTCCAGCATGCGGAACTCGTCAATGCTGATGTCGCCGGTGATGTAGTGGCCATCGAAGCAACTGGCCTCGAAGCCATCAAGCGCCGGGTTCAAGGCCTTGACCACCCGCTTCATCGCGTCGACATCCTGGTAGATCAGCGCATCAGCGCCGATGTAGGCGCGTATGTCTTCCAGGCTGCGCTGGTGGGCAATCAGCTCCTCGCGCGTGGGCATGTCGATGCCGTAGACATTGGGAAAGCGCACCGGCGGCGCGGCCGAAGCCATGTAGACCCGCCGTGCACCCGCCTCCCGGGCCATCTGCACGATTTCCTTGCTGGTGGTGCCGCGCACGATGGAATCGTCCACCAACAGCACGTTGCGGTCCTTGAACTCCATGCCGATGGCATTGAGCTTCTGGCGCACGCTGCGCTTGCGAACCGCGTGCCCCGGCATGATGAAGGTGCGGCCGACATAGCGGTTCTTCACAAAGCCTTCCCGGTACGGCTTGCCGATGCGGTGCGCCAGCTGCATGGCACTGGGGCGGCTGGATTCGGGAATGGGGATGACCACGTCGATGTCGCTGGGCGGCATCGTGGAGATCACACGCTGGGCCAGCGTTTCGCCCAGGTTCAGGCGCGCCTGGTAGACGGAGACACCGTCCATCACCGAGTCAGGCCGCGCCAGATAGACATACTCGAACATGCAGGGGTACAGCCGGGGCGACTGGGCGCACTGCTGGGCATGCACGTTGCCTTGCATGTCGATGAACAAGGCCTCCCCGGGGGCCACATCCCGCACCAGCTGGTGGCCCGTGCCCTCCAGGGCCACACTCTCGCTGGCCACCATCACCTCGCGCCGGCCGCCCTGCGTGTTTTCGCCGTAGCACAGCGGGCGAATGCCGAACGGGTCACGGAAAGCCAGCAGGCCATGGCCGGCAATCAGCGCGATCACGGCGTAGGAGCCGCGCACCCGCCGGTGCACCGCGCTGACTGCGTGAAACACTGCCTCGGGTGTCAGCGGCAGCTCGTGGGCCGCACGGCCCAGCTCATGGGCCAGGATGTTGATCAGCACCTCGGTGTCACTCTCGGTGTTGATGTGGCGGCGGTCGATGTCAAACAGCTCGGCCTTCAGGGCCTGCGCGTTGGTGAGGTTGCCGTTGTGCACCAGTACGATGCCAAACGGCGCATTGACGTAGAAGGGCTGGGCCTCTTCCTCGCTGTAGGCATTGCCGGCCGTCGGGTAGCGCACCTGGCCCAGGCCCACCGTGCCCGGCAGCGCACGCATGTTGCGGGTGCGGAAGACGTCCCTGACCATGCCGCGGGCCTTGTGCATGTAGCACTTGGTGCCTTGCATGGTGACAATGCCAGCGGCGTCCTGGCCGCGGTGCTGCAGCAGCAGCAAGGCGTCGTAGATCAGCTGGTTGGCCGGGGCACTCGAGATGACGCCAACGATGCCGCACATAGGAAATCCTTCAGAGCGCTGGCGAGGCAGCGGGTTTGGGTGCAGGCGGCAGCCACCGAGCCACATCCT
>JAJTDE010000286.1 GCA_021298085.1 Rubrivivax sp. | reverse complement strand
TGAGGGCTGCTCCTGTGGTCGGATGCAGCAAGGTTATGGGCCCGGTGTCTCAAGGCGTGAGACACCGGCTGAGCTTCCTCACTAATCAGGAGGGCCCTTATGCCTGGTCCGGACTGGACCATACCGACATTAAGGTTTCTTTCGGTGCGCTGGACGGCCCATATCAAGGCTTGGCCAAGACTCAGATAACTGGCTTCATCTGGTTTACAGATCCTCAAGACCCGACCAAGCTGATCAGTCCGATATATACCAGTGAAGCTTCCATCCGGATCGATGAGGCAGATGTGCCGGACACCTTGCGATGGAGTTGGATTTACACGGTCGCCTTGCACGAAATCTCGCATGCCATGGGATTCGGGCATTTGTGGGAGGCCAACAACCTCGTTGTTCGCGACGCGGATGGCCGTCTGCAATATACCGGCGAGGCGGCAAGAAACATGTATTGGCAGGAGTTCAGTTTCCGCGGGGCCGCTCCGCCCGAACTCGCCATTGAACAGTCCACGGACGGCATCAGCTTTGCCAGGCACTGGGACAAGTCCGGCGGGCAGCCACCAGGCGGCTTGCTGGACCCCATTGGCCGACCCATCAGCGGCATCCAGGACCCTTTCGGACGCGACTTCAGCTTCGAATTGATGGCGTCGTACTTCACAAGCAGCTTAGATGGTCCCGGGCCCTTTGACTACTGGGTGAGCCGCACCACCTTGGCTGCGTTCGAGGATCTGGGCTACTTCGTGACGCCGACTGCGCCCATCCCGGAGCCTCAGACCTGGACCATGCTGCTTGCTGGTCTGGGGATGATTGCCGCTATCGCCCGAAAGCGCGCGAGTTCCAACCGGCTCCCGACCGTGGCGGCATCGTGTCCATCTAACCTTTGAACAACAGCTCGAGGTATCCATGAAGTCCCGCATCAAATCGCTTTGCGTCACTGCGCTGCTGTCTCTTAGTGGTGCGGCCAGCGCACTCAGTTTCAACTTCACGTTCTTGCCGGACACCAGCCAACAGGCAAAAGACGCCTTCAACACGGCCGCTGCGTCTTGGTCTTCCTTGCTAATCGACGACGTCAAGCTGAACATGACCGTCGGGTTATCGAAACTCGCTGACGGGCAAGTCGGCGAAGCCACGACCCCGACAGTGTCTGTCGCCTATTCGACCTTTTTCGCCGCATTGGTCGGACCTGCAAATTCCGTTTCACACGCCAGCCAACAAGGGCAGTCGCGGCGGCCGTGCCATTCCCAAGCCGCCAACCCACCGCATGACCGATCCGAGTAGTCGCCCAGTGCGTTCAACCAGGCCGATGGCTGCCTGTTTGGCACCCACATCGACCATTTGAAGCAGCCACGACAAGGCCTGCCGGACCTTGGCCTGCATCGCCCTCATCAACCAGCGGATGTTGTAGCCCAGCGCACAGCTCAGGGCATGCAATGCGTCGCCCGTCTGCCCTTGCAACCAGCAGCGATCCATTCGGTGGTCAGCCTTCGTGTGCCCGATCGCCGGCTCGATCGCCTGTCGCCTCTTCAGCCAGCGCCGCTGCAGCGTCGTCAGGCTCTTGAACTTCCCTCGGTGGATGATCTGTACGCCAGGGTTCTGTGCATCTACGCCGCGGTAGCCCAGGTCCACCACCACCGTCTTGGGCTGTACGCCGGTGTCCTGGCAGAGGTTGCGCACCTGCTCGAGCTGCTCGGCCAGCGTGTGGCCGTCATATGGGTTGCCGGTGAAGCTGCGCGCGCCCACCATCAGCCCGCTCTTGTGCGTGACGGCCAGGCCCACCTTCACACCGAACTCGTACGGGCGGTGTGCCTTCCCCTTGGAGATGCACTCCGCCTCCGGCGCGTGCATGGCGTACAGCTTGTTCTTGTCCTTGGGCCGCTGCACTCGGATCCGTTCGGCACGCTGCAGCACCGTGTTCAACGCCATCAGCGTCAGCGCATCGGGCGCTTCGACGTCATGTGCCGGTTGCAGTCTCAGGTCCAGCTTGCGCCTGACCTCACGCATCACGATGCCCAGGATCGTGCGCTGACGCTTGAGGACCTTCTTGAGCCGCTTGAACTGCTTGGCGTGGGCGTACCGCCCGGCGCGGTGGCGCAATTCCTTGCCCTCGTGCACGAACGTCTGCTTCAGCTGCAGTCCCATCCGCTTGGCCGCACCGACCACCTTGTGTCTGGCGATCTCCAGCAGCCGGCTGTCGGTGGGATGCGCAATGGCCTTCTCCTGAACCGTGGAGTCCACGATCACGCGCTCGAGTTCCTGCGGCTTGATGACCTTGGTCTGCACCGCCGTGTCGATGGTGGCCTTCAGCAGCAGCTCCAGCCCCTCTTCACCGATGGCCCGGCGGAAGCGGCCGATCTGCGTGGCGTCGCAAGGCAGCCGCGGCTCGAAGTACGCCAGACCGCAGAAGTACTGGAAGTAGACGTTCTCACTCCAGCGCTGGACGAGTTCCTCGTCGCTGAGGTTGAAGCTGTTCTTCAGGTACAGCAGTCCGGCCATCAGCCGGATTGGCAGCCGGGGTCGGCCGGCGCGGCTGATGCCACCGCCGAACTCGACTGTCTCCACGCCGAACAGGCCGTCCAGCGCTTCGGACTTCGCCGGCAGATCCTGGTGCGCGAACTTCATCGACAGCGCTGCTTCGATCGCCGGCCACGGCAGCCGCCCGGCCAGCACCACCAGCGGGTGGCGCAGATCGATCATCGTGTCCAGGCGGGCGCGGAAGAAGTCGTCGGTTGCCATCGGGTGGACCTCAAAAACTCCCAGGAACTGATCGTCATTGGAATGGAATTCGAGAGTTCCCGCCATTGGCGTTCACCCCGCAAAGCCAATGTTCATGCGGGTTCCAGAGGTTTTGCAGGGGCGACTTGGTAGCCTGCAGCGCATGCCTTCAGCAGGAGTTTCTTTCGGGATGCTCGTCAATCGAACCGCCAACAGCGAATTTGGCGCTGGATCAGCGGAACCCTATAAGCTTGAGAGCAATGAAACCGTCGGGCTCACGCTTGCCAACGCAAAAGCCCTGGGTGGATTGGGCACTTCCAGTTTTCCGGTGGGCAACTGCGAGGCGGCTTGCGAAAGCAGCATTGCCTTCAATTCGTCCTATGCCTACGATTACAACCGAGCCGATGGCATCAACGCCAACCAGCTTGACTTCATCGGTATCGCCACGCATGAGATCGGCCATGCGCTCGGCTTCATTAGCAGCGTTGACACGCTTGACATCAAGGCGAATACCGGCACTTTTCTCGATGGGGGCAGAATCCATGCTCTGTCTCTGGACCTGTTTCGCTATTCCGCGTTGAGCAAGACCAAGGACGTCATTGACCTCACCGCTGATGAGCGCGACAAGTTCTTTTCGATAGATGGTAGCGACCGCCTGACAGGACCTCAGTTCTCTACCGGCATGTACTTTGGAGATGGCAACCAGGCCAGCCACTGGAAAGACCGGTCGCCGCTTCTGGGCATCATGGACCCCAATGTTGGTTACGGTCAGCTGTTGGAGATCCGTGAGAATGACCTGATCGCCATGGACGTGATCGGCTGGGACCGCGCGAATCCCATCGCGCCGATACCCGAGCCCTCGACTTATGCACTGATGGGCCTGGGACTTGCAGCGCTCGCGTTACGTCGTCGCATCGCTGGCAAAGGACGCTGAGCTTTTCGAATCACCGCGGATCCAGCAACCCTGTGTGGCCCAGCATGTCCGGCGCCACCAGCACGATGCCGCGCTCGGTGACGTGGTAGCGCTGGCTGTCGCTGGCCGCATCGAAGCCGATGCGCGTGCCGTCGGGCAAGACGCAACGCTTGTCGACGATCACCCGCCACAAGCGTACCCCGCGTCCGATCTGCGCGTCGGGCAAGACCACGCAATCTTCCACCAGGCTGCCCTTGCCGACGCGCGCGCTGTGGAACAGGATCGAGCGCGCACCTCCGCACCGCTGACGATGCAGCCGTCGGAAACCAGCGAATCTAACGCGATGCCGTGGCGGCCGGCATCGTCGACGACAAACTTGTCCGGCGGGCGGTGCGGCTGGCGTCCCAGCATCGGCCAAGACTCGTCGTACAGGTTCAGTTCGGGCACCACATGGGTCAGGTCGAGGTTGGCCTACCGGTAGGCACCGGGCGTGCCCACGTCACGCCAGTACGGCCGGTCACCCACCATGTTGACGCAACTCCCCTCGAAGCGGTGCGCATGCACGTGGACGCTGTGGATGAGGTTGGGGATCAGGTCCTTGCCGAAGTCGTGGCTGGAGGTCGCGTCCTCGGCGTCGCGCTCGAGTTGCTCAATCAGGAAATCAGCGTCGAAGGCAAAGATGCCCATGCTGGCCAGCGCGCGGTCGGGCTTGTCGGGCAGCGGGGTGGGTCGAAGCGGTCTTTATTCGAAGGCAACGATGCGGTCTTGCGCGTTCACCGTCATCAGGCCCAGTTCGCTGGCATTGGCCAGAGGTTCCTGCGGGCAGGCCACCGTCATGTCAGCGCCACACTCCGAATGGTCGGAAAACAGCAAACCATCGTCCATTTTGTAGACAT
>JAJTDE010000118.1 GCA_021298085.1 Rubrivivax sp. | reverse complement strand
CGGCTCAGCTGCAGCGGCTGCGCACCCGTGTGGCCATGGTCTTCCAGCACTTCAACCTCTGGTCGCACATGACGGCGCTGGACAACGTCACCGAGGCACCACAGCAGGTGCTGGGCCTGTCGCGCGCCGAGGCGGTGGAGCGGGCCGAGGCCTACCTGCAGCGCGTGGGTGTGCACCACCGCCGCCACGCCTACCCGGCGCATCTGTCGGGGGGTGAGCAACAGCGCGTGGCCATCGCCCGTGCGCTGGCCATGGAGCCGCAGTTGATGCTCTTCGACGAACCCACCTCGGCGCTGGACCCGGAACTGGTGGGCGAGGTGCTGCGCGTGATGCGCAGCGTGGCCGAGGAAGGGCGCACCATGGTGGTGGTCACGCACGAGATGGGCTTTGCGCGTGAAGTCAGCCGCGAGGTGGTCTTCCTGCACCAGGGCCGCATCGCCGAACAGGGGCCGCCACAGGACGTGCTGAGCCGCCCGCAGAGCGAGCGCCTGCGGGCCTTCCTGGCGCAGACGCTGACGTAGAGTCTGCTGCCACACCGAGTGTTCCCGGGGAGGCAATGGTGAAGAAGACGGGCTAGACTGCCCGCGCCTTGTCCAATCACCACCGCGCATGCGGCTGCACCACCATGGCCGAACCCATCCTCGTTGCCAAGCACGGCGCCATCGAATGCCACCTGCTGCCCGCACTGGCCAACCGCCATGGCCTGGTCACCGGGGCCACCGGCACCGGCAAGACCATCACGCTGCAGACCCTGGCCGAAAACTTCAGCAAGCTCGGCGTGCCGGTCTTCATGGCCGACGTGAAGGGCGACCTGACCGGCATCACCCAGGCCGGCAAGCTGCCCGACAAGGTCAAGAAGATCCTGGCCGAGCGCGGCCTGACCGAACCTGAACCGCTGCAATGCCCGGCCACCTTGTGGGACGTCTTTGGCGAGCAGGGCCACCCGGTGCGTGCCACCGTCAGCGACATGGGCCCGCTGCTGCTGGCGCGCATGCTGGCCCTGAACGAAACGCAGACGGGTGTGCTGAGCATCGTCTTCAAGATCGCCGACGACAACGGACTGGCACTGCTGGACCTGAAAGACCTGCGCGCCATGCTGCAGTACGTGGGCGACAACGGCAAGCAGTTCACCACCGAGTACGGCAACGTCAGCGCCGCCAGCATCGGTGCCATCCAGCGCGGCCTGCTGCAGATCGAGGAACAGGGCGGCGACAAGTTCTTCGGCGAGCCCATGCTCGACATCAGCGACTTCATGCAGACGGTCGACGGCAAGGGTGTCATCAACATCCTCACCGCCGACAAGCTGCTGACCTCACCGCGGCTGTACGCCACCTTCCTGCTGTGGATGCTCTCGGAGCTGTTCGAGACGCTGCCCGAAGTGGGCGACCTGGACAAACCCAAGCTGGTGTTCTTCTTCGACGAGGCGCACCTGTTGTTCAACGACGCACCCAAGGTGTTGATCGAGCGCATTGAATTGGTCGTCAGGCTGGTGCGCTCCAAGGGCGTGGGCGTCTACTTTGTCACCCAGAACCCGCTGGACATCCCGGACAGCGTGCTGGCGCAGCTGGGCAACCGGGTCCAGCACGCGCTGCGTGCCTTCACGCCACGCGACCAGAAGGCCGTGCAATCGGCCGCCAGCACCATGCGCGCCAACCCCAAGCTGGATGTGGCCACGGCCATCACTGAGCTGGCGGTGGGCGAGGCACTGGTCAGCTTCCTGGATGAGAAGGGTCGCCCCAGCGTCACCGAGCGGGTGTACGTGCTGCCGCCGGGCAGCCAGATCGGCCCGATCACACCCGAGCAACGCCGCGCCCTGATCGCCGGCAGCCTGGTGGCCGGCGCGTACGAAAAGGTGGTCGACCGCGAATCGGCCTATGAGCTGCTCAAGGGCCGCGCCGAGCAGGGCGTGGGCCTGGCGCAGGAGATGGCCAAGACGGCCGGTCAGGCCACGGTGCAGGGCGCCGGCGGCGCCGCGCAAGACGCTGCCGGCCAGGCCGGCGGCGGGCTGATGGGTGGCCTGAGCGACCTGCTCTTTGGCAGTACCGGCCCGCGCGGCGGCAAGCACGAAGGCCTGGTGCAGACAGCGGCCAAGAGTGCGGTGCGCAGTGTGGGCTCGGCCGTCGGACGCGAGATCATCCGCGGCGTGCTGGGCTCACTGCTGGGTGGCTCACGCCGGCGCTGAGGCCTGACGCAGCAGCCGCTCCAGGTCCACCGCGCGCATCGGCTGCCCGTAGAGGTAGCCCTGCAGTTCGTCGCAGTCCAGGCGCAGCAGGTGGTCGCGCTGGCCGCGGGTCTCCACACCCTCGGCCACCACCCGCTTGCGCAGCGCCTTGGCCAGTGCCACGATGGAGCGCGCCATGATTTCTGCGGACGGCCGGTGACCCAGGTCGCGCACAAAGCTGTGGTCGATCTTGATCACGTCCACCGGCAACCGGTAGAGCGATGACAGCGATGAATAGCCGGTACCAAAGTCATCCAGCGCCAGCAGGATCCCCCGCTGGCGCAGTGGCTCCAGCACGGCGCAGACCGCGTCCACATCACCGGCAAACAGGCTCTCGGTGAGTTCCAGCTCCACATCGGTGGGCTGCAGACCGTAGCGGACCAGCAAGTCCAGCACCATTTCGCTGAAGCCAGCCGCCTTCAGCTGGCGCGGCGACACGTTCACCGCGATGCGGTGGATGGGCAGACCCATCGCCCGCCAACGGCGCATCTGCTCGAATGCCGAGGCCAGCACCCACTGGCCCAGGCGGTCAATCAGACCGGTCTCCTCGGCGCTGGGTACAAAGTCGGCGGGCGGGATGTAGCCCCGTTCGGCATGCGGCCAGCGCAGCAAGGCTTCGGCGCAGACCACGCGGCCTTCAAACGCACTCACCCGCGGCTGGAACCACAGCTCGAAGTCGGCACGGTCTACGGCCTGCCGCAGCTCGGTGGCCATCCAGCTGCGCCGAGCCACCCGCTCGTCCATCGCCGTGGCGTACCAGCTGAACCGGCCGCGTCCGTCGGCCTTGGAGACATACATGGCCAGGTCGGCGCGGCGCATGAGTTCACCCCGGGACTGCGCATGCTGCGGGAAGGCCGCCAGGCCCAGGCTGCCGCCGATCTGCTGGCTGACACCCCGCAAGGCAAAGGGGCGCCGGAGCTCGGCGCAGATCGCCATGGCGGCGCTGGAGGCCTCATTGGACGAACCGGGCAGCAGCAGCACAAACTCGTCACCACCCGGGCGGGCAAGCTGTGACTGCGGTGACACGCAGGCCCGCAGCCGCTCGGCCACCGCACACAGCAGTTCGTCGCCGGCCTGGTGACCCAGGGTGTCGTTGACTTCCTTGAAACGGTCCAGGTCGACCAGCACCAGGGTGAAGGGGTGTCCCCAGGCTGTCCAGGTGTCGATGGCGTCGTGCAGGCCATTGCGGTTGAGCAGGCCGGTAAGACCATCGTTGACGGCCCGCTCGAGCAGGGCCGTCTCCCGGGCGGCGGCCGTCAGCGTCACCGCGATACGGTCGCGCAGCTCACCCAGCTCTCGCTCGACTTCCGGGTCAAACACCAGTTCGCTGCGGCTGCACAGCAGCATCAGAGCCATGACCTGGCCCTGCCAGTGCGCCGGTATCCAGCACAGGTGCCACAGGCCCTCGGCCGTCGCCGGGATGGCCTGTCGCATCCAGGGTGCAGGGCCCTGCCCGCGGCTGCTGCCCATCCACTGGCCTTCGGGCAACAGGGGCAGGCTCGGGCTGGCCACGATGTGACGCGCGCCCTGGCCGGGGCGATGCACCGTCCAAGGCTCACCGGGAGGGCCGAGCACCACCACGGCCACCTGGGCCTGGGGTGCCAGGGTGGTCAGGCGCGTGGTCACCAGGGTCATGATGCGGGCGGTGTCCAGGCCGCCGAGGATCTCGCGGTCGATGGCCGACTGGACGCGGATCGCGCCAACCTGCTCACCGATGCGCTGGGCCATGTGGTTCAGCGCCAGCGACAGCCTGGCAAAGGTGTCACCCGCGCGCAGGTGGACTCGCGCTTCCCAGTCCTGTTCGGCCCAGCGCTGCGTACCGGCGATGAGGCGGTTCAGCGACGCCGCCGTGCCGCGCCACTGCAGCCAGCCCATCAACATACTCATCACCAGCGTGACCGCCGCCCCGGCCAGCGACCAGCGCAGCAGCAGCTGCATGTCGTCCTGCTGAGCCAGGCTCGCCGTTGCATCGGGCACGTAGCTGGTGATCCACCACTGGCCGCCGCCCAGCGGGTCAGGCCAGTACAAGGTGCGCCGCTGAGACGCGACGGGTGATGGCTCGCCCGCCGTCGCGTTGGCCAGAGGCAAGAACTCGCTGGCGGCACAGTGCAGCCGACGCCCGCGGGTGTCGGTGATGCAGGGTTTGGCACCCGCGCTACCGGAGGCCGGTGTCGCCCAGAGGTAGGCACCGTCCACTTCAGCCACCCAGTTGCGCCCGGGTGTGCGCGCCATCAGCCAGACGCGGCCCTGGACGGCTGACCCTTCGGCACCTGTCCAGCGCAGCAGGCTGCCCGCGGCCTTGGTCCCATCACGCGCCTCGGCGGACGGTGCCTGCTGCCAGGCCTGCCAGGTCGCCGCCTGCCCGGCCAGCAGCTCGCCATTGTCGTCGACCATCACGAGCGCGCGAAGGGCCGTTCGCCCATCGGCCGTCGGCGGCAATGTCGCACCCGCTGGTGCGGCTTCCGCCAGCGTCTGCAGCAAGGCTTGGGCCGCCAGCACCCGCTGGTGCAGCAAGGCACCCCAATAGCGGTTCTGGGAGCTCAGCTGCATGTCCTGGCGTTGCTGCTCCTCGCGTTGCAGCCAGTAGTAGCCCAGCACCGCATACAGAACCAGGGGCAGGACGGTGGCCACCAGCACCGCCGAGGCCAGCCTGCGCGCCAGGCCACCGTGCGGTGCACCCGGCCATGCCGCGAGCCGCGGCCGCGGGTTGGCGGTTGCAGCGGGGGGCGAGGAGGGGTTCGAGGTTGACGGGAGCAGGGGCATGCCAGCACCATGGGCGCAGGAACTCCTTGTTTCGGTGCTCTGACGCGGCTCTTGAGCACAGCCCGGCAGGCAGCGCCACTTTCTGCGCAGACGGCACCGGCTTGGCGGGCTTTCACGCCACCAGGCCACCGTTGGTCGCGGCTTTCGTGATCCCGTTCACGGGCACGCTCACAATGACACGTCCAGCCAGCACACCGCCCGATGAACGCCACCGCCGCCTCCCCTGTCACCGTGTCACCGGGCCGGGCCCTGTGGCAGCAAGCCGCACCCCGTGTGCGCCGCGGCCTGCTGTTCATGGTGGTGCTGACGCTGGGCATCGCCCTGCTGCTGACGGTGATGGACGCTGGCAAGGGCTTCCTGCCCAAGCTCGTGTATTCCACCTGCATCGGTTTCACCTGCTGGCTCCTGATCGACGGTGTGCGCATGGCCGGTGCTGCGGGCTGGCAGCTCTGGCGCCACCACCGGGGCCTGCCCCTGGCCGATGACCCGATGGCCATCCGTTGGCTGGCCTTTATGCCTGTCGTGCTGATCGGCGTGGCGGCGGGGCCTGCGCTGGGCGTGCGCCTGGCCGATGCGCTGCTGGGCGCCACCTCGCCGCCGCTGTGGCACTGGGCTTCGCCCGTCAGCCGCGTGACCCTGTTCATCACCGTGCTGGCCACCGCGATCTCGGTCACCGTCATCTGGCTGCAGGAACGGGTGGCCAGCGCCCGTGCCCAGGCCGAGGCCGCCCGCCGTGCGCAGACTGAAGCCCAGCTCAGGCTGCTGCAGTCGCAGCTGGAGCCGCACATGCTCTTCAACACGCTGGCCAACCTTCGGGTGCTCATCGGCCTGGACGCCGAGCGTGCACAGCAGATGCTGGACCGGCTCATCGCCTACTTGCGCGCCACCCTGCAGGCGTCGCGCCGAGAACGGCACCCGCTGCGCGACGAGTTTGCCCGGCTGTCGGACTACCTGGAACTGATGCAGGTGCGCATGGGGCCGCGTCTGCGTGTGCACATCCACCTTCCCACGGCGTGTGCTGAAGTCCCAGTACCCCCGCTGATCCTGCAGCCACTGGTGGAAAACAGCATCCAACATGGGCTGGAACCCAAGGTCAGTGGCGGGGAACTCACCATCCGTGCCCAGGTGGACCACGGGCAGCTGCGGCTGGAGGTCGCCGACACTGGCGTCGGCCTGGGCAGTGCACCGCCCTCCCAGGGGACACAGTTCGGGCTGGAGCAGGTGCGCTCTCGCCTGAGCACGCTCTATGGCACCCGGGCCAGCCTCCTGCTGCAAGCCGGCGTCGACGGGACAGGCGCCTTGGCCACCCTCACCTTGCCACTGGACACGCGATGAACCCTGCCGCACACCCCCGCGCCCTGCTCGCCGAAGACGAACCCCTGCTGGCCCAGGCCCTGGCCGCCGACATCCGCCAGCTGTGGCCCAGCCTTCAATGGGTGGCGCAGGTGGCCGATGGCGACAGCGCCTGGCAACAGGCATTGGCGCTGAAGCCCGACGTGCTGTTCCTGGACATCCGCATGCCCGGCCGCAGCGGCCTGGAAGTGGCCCGCGACCTGGCCGACGACTGGCCCGATGCCACCCCCTTTCCGCTGATGGTGTTTGTGACGGCCTACGACCAGTACGCGCTGGAAGCCTTCGACGCGCAGGCCGTGGACTACATCGTCAAGCCGGCCCAGAAGGTGCGCCTGCAGAGCTGCGTGCAGCGGCTGCAGCAGCGCCTCTCAGAGCGCCGTGACGGCCAGCCGCGGGAGGCCACGCTGGCGCAGCTGCGCCACCTGCTGGGTGCGGCTATCCCGCCCGTGCCGGCCGCTGCCCACCGGCTGGAGGTCATCCAGGCGGGCGTGGGCAGCACCGTGCACCTGGTGCCCATCGACGAGGTCATCTACTTCGAGGCCGCCGACAAGTACATCCGCGTGGTCACCGCCGAACGGGAACACCTGATCAGGCTGTCGCTGAAGGAACTGCTTCCGCAGCTCGACGCCCAGCGCTTCTGGCAAGTGCACCGCGGCACCGTGGTGCAGGCGCGCTGCATCACCCAGGCGCGGCGCGATGACTCAGGCCGCGCCTTCCTCAGCCTGAAAGGCCGGCCAGAAACCCTGACGGTGAGCCGGCTCTACGCGCACCTGTTCAAGGGCATGTGAGGCCCACCAGCCAGCCGCGGTGACCGACAACAACACGCGGTCAGGGCTCGCGCCCAGCCCGACGCAGCACCTGGGTGATCGGCTCGACGAGGTACTGGATGGCACGGCGCTCCACCCCACGGATGTACACCTCGGCAGGCATACCCGGCTGGAGCGTGATGTCGCCCGCCGCCTTGACGGCCTGCGCCGGTGCCTCGATCAGCACGACAAAAAACGGCAGCCCGGTGTTGCGGTCCACGGTGCGGTCAGGCGCCTTGTAGATCACCGTGCCCTGCACCAGCGGCGTGCTGCGGTACTGGAAGGCCGTGAAGCGGATGTCGGCCCGCTGGCCCTGCGTCACCTGCCCGATGTCCTCCGGCCGCACATGCGCCTCGATCACCAGGCGCGGATTGGCCGGGACGATGTCGGCAATCGGCTCGCGCGGCGACACCATGGCCCCGGGTGAGGTGAAGCGCAGGTTGACCACGTCACCGTCGACCGGCGCGGTGATGGTCTGGCGCTTCGCCGCGTCGGTGGTCTTGCGCTGCTCCTGCTGCAGCTCGGCCAGCCGGGTCCCATTGACCTTGAGCAGGTCGCTGGCCTGCTGGCGGTATTCACCTTCCAGCGTCTTGATGCGCAGGTCCAGCTCCACCACCCGCTGCGCGGCACGCGCCACGTCAGATTCCTTCTCCGACAGCTTGACCGCGTAGTCGGCCACCGCGGCTTCGGTCTGCGTGATGCGCTGCACCGACACAAAACCTTCCTTCTGCAGGTTGCGCTGGTTGTCCAGGTCCTGGCGCTGCAGCCGCAGGGCCTCGCTGGCCTGGCTCACCTGGCGCGTCAAGAGCTCGATCTCGCGGCGAATCTGTGCCTGCTGCGCGCGCATGAGCTCCACCTGGCCCGTCAGGGCTTCGCGGCGGGCGGCGAACAGCGCACGCTCCTTGGTGAGCTGCTCGGCCAGCCGAGGGTCGCTGGCTGCGGCGTCCAGCAGGGCCTGCGAGAACCGGATGCTGGGCGCGCCCAGCTGCTCGGCTTCCAGGCGCGCAAAACCCGCCTGCTCCGTCATCACCCGAAAGTCGACACGGTTGACATCGGCGGCCACCGCCACGTCGCCCAGCACCAGCAGCGTGTCTCCGGCCTTCACGCGCTGGCCATCGCGCACCAGCACCTCACGCACGGTGCCGCCTTCGGCGTGCTGCACCGGGCGCTTGTCCAGGTCCACCTTGACAAAGGCCGTGGCCACCACCGCCGCTGAGAGCGGTGCCCAGATCAGCCAGGCCAGCAAGGGCAGCAGGCCCAGCCCCAGGACGAGGCCACCCCAGCGCATCAGCCGGCCGGCCTCCCGCACATGGCCTTTCAGCACGTCTTCCTGGGTGACGTCCTCGCGCGGTGCAAAGGCGCTGTCGGCGGCAAACTGCGTGTCGTCGCCGTAGGGCTGACCGGGCCTGGGTTTCATGGGGTGGCACCCGATGCCCTGGGCGCCGCCGCCGGTGCGGCGGCCAACGGCATCGCCCGGCTGACCTCGTCGGGGGTGCCGACGTGCAGCACGCGGCCAGCCTCCAGCACCATCAGGGTGTCCACGTGCTGCGTCAGCGTGGCCCGGTGCGTCACCACCACCACGGTGCAGCGCCCTCTCAGGGCCCTGAGCGTGTCGGCCAGGGCCCGCTCGCCGGCGCCATCCAGGTTGGCATTGGGCTCGTCCAGGATCAGCAGCTTGGGGTCACCATAGAGGGCCCGCGCGAGGGCAATGCGTTGGCGCTGGCCGGGTGACAGCAGCGCGCTCTGCGCCTCGATCATCGTGTCGTAGCCCTCGGGCAGGCGCAGGATCATCTCGTGGATGCCGGCCAGCTGAGCGGCCTTCAGCACCGCCGCCGGGTCCACCTTGCCCAGGCGGGCGATGTTTTCGGCCACGCTGCCGGCAAACAGCTCCACCGCCTGCGGCAGGTACCCCAGGTGCGGGCCCAGTTCATCGCGTGGCCAGCCACCCACGTCCACGCCGTCGAGACGAACCGTGCCCGCACTGGGTTTCCAGATGCCGCTGAGCACCCGCAGCAGCGTGGACTTGCCCGCCCCGCTGGGCCCGATGATGGCCAGCGACTGCCCGGCCGGCACGGCCAGGTTGATGCCCGCCAGCAGCAGCTTCTCGCTGCCCGGCGGGCGGTAGACCAGGCCCTGCGCCAGCAGATCACCCCGCGGCGGCGGCAGCGGCATGCGCTGCGCACCACTGCCCGCGTGGCCCAGCAGCTCGGCCAGCCGCCGCAAGGCCGCCCGCGCCTCGGCCAGCACCCGCCAGTTGCCCACCACCAGCTCCACCGGCGACAAGGCGCGGCCCAGCAGGATGGTGGCGGCGATCATCACCCCCGGTGTGGCCTGGCCCGTGATCACCAGCCACGCCCCCATGGCCAGCAGCACCACCTGCACCGCCTGCCGGAAGGCACGCGTCACCGCCGCCATGGCCACCCCGCGCGCCGCCAGGGGCCGCTGCAGGCGCACCACGCGGTCGTTCTTGCGACGCCAGTGCTTGATGAGGTCGTCGGCCATGCCCATGGCCTGGGCCACCTCGGCATTGGCCAGGGACTGCTCCAGGTAACGCTGGGTGCTGCCGGCGATGCGCTGGACGTTTTCGATGGGTTTGCGGGTGACCAGGTCGTTGGCCAGCGCCAGGCCCAGCATCACCAGGGCCGACACCAGCGCGGCGATGCCCAGCAGCGGGTGGGCCAGCGCAATGACGATGACATAGACGACGATCCACGGCGCATCAAACAGCGCCAGCAGGGCCTGCGTGGAAAACAGCGCGCGCACGGCCGTCACGTCGCGCATCGCGTCCAGGGGCGGCTTGCCCAGCTGCTGGGCGGCCCGCTCGATGGCCACACGTGTCACGGCCGGCGACAGCAGCTCGGTGGCCAGGTTGCCGGCCACGGCCTGCAGGCGGCTGCGCAGGTAGTCCAGCGCCAGCATCAACAGCAAGGCAGCGGCCGTGCCAAACACCAGCATGGCCAGGGTCTCGCCGCTCTGGCTGGACAGCACGCGGTCGAAGACCTGCATCATGAAGATGGCAGGCACCAGCAGCAGCAGGTTGACGATGGCTGAAAAGCCCGCCACCACCCACAAGGGCCGACGCAACAGGTCTAACAGGTTCTGCATGAGACTTTCAGGGACGACCGGGCGCCGCCGATGGCAGCGGCGAGCCTCGGCAACCGTCACCCAAAATTGTCCGCACTGCCTGGGGCGGCGCGGCCTGTTGAACAAGGGGGGCGTCACCTGCAAGGAGGGGGTGCGCACCGTGGGCTTTCGCACAGACTGGGGGCCGCGACCGGGGCAGGTTGCCACTCGCGCCGTCTGGCTGTCGTTTCGTCGCCTGCGCTGTGAGCCAGTCGCAGCACCGGCGCCAGCGGGGCACTCCCGCGGCACCATGCGCCGCATGCAGACCTTCATCCGCCTCTACGACACCCAACCCGTGGTCCTGGCCCACCTACTGTGCGCGCTGGGCGCCCTGCTGCTGGGCATCTGGATGCTGAACGGCCGCAAGGGCTCCACCCTGCACCGCTGGCTGGGCTGGCTGTGGGTGTCGCTGATGGCGGGCGCCACCGTCACCAGCGTGTTCATCCTGGACCGCGGCATGCTCAACCTGGGCGGCTACACCCCCATCCACCTGCTCACCGTGATCACCGCGGTGGGCCTGTTCGGCGGTATCCGCGCCATACGGCGGGGCGAGGTGAAGGCCCACAGCAAGACCATGCGCTCGCTGTTCTGGGGTGCCTGCGTGGTGGCCGGCGCCTTCACGCTGCTGCCCAACCGCTTCCTGGGCCACTGGTTGTGGCACGACGTGCTCGGCTGGGCCGCTGCATAGAATCCCGCATGCCTGTTGACACCCCACCCAAGCCCGCCAATTTCCTGCGCAGCATCATCGAGCGCGACATCGAGGCCGGCACCTACGCCAACCGCCCCTTCGGCGGCAGCCCCGGTGACGCCGCGCACCATGCCGCCGGCGCGCCTGACCCGGCCCGCATCCGCACCCGTTTTCCGCCCGAGCCCAACGGCTACCTGCACGTGGGCCATGCCAAGAGCATCTGCCTGAACTTCGGCCTGGCGCGCGACCATGGCGGCGTGTGCCACCTGCGCTTCGACGACACCAACCCTGAGAAGGAAGAGCAGGAGTACGTTGACGCCATCATCGAGGCCGTGCGCTGGCTGGGGTTCGACTGGAACGCCAACGGTCACTCGCACCTGTACTACGCGAGCGACTATTTCGGCTTCATGGTGCGCGCGGCCGAGGCGCTGATTGCCGATGGCCTGGCGTACGTCGATGAGCAAACGGCCGAGGAAATGCGCGCCCGGCGCGGCGACTTCACCACCCCCGGCACCGACAGCCCGTTCCGGGGCCGCAGCCCTGCTGACAACCTGGCGCGCTTTCGCGAGATGCAATCCGGCCGCCTGCCCGACGGCGCGGCCGTGCTGCGCGCCAAGATCGACATGGCCTCGCCCAACATCAACCTGCGCGACCCGGCCCTCTACCGCATCAAGCACGCCACCCATCACAACACCGGCGACACCTGGTGCATCTACCCGATGTACACCTTTGCGCACCCCATCGAGGACGCGCTGGAACGCATCACCCACAGCATCTGCACGCTGGAGTTTGAAGACCAGCGCCCCTTCTACGACTGGCTGCTGGAGAACCTCGCCCGCCTGGGCCTGCTGGCGCACCCGCTGCCCAAGCAGTACGAATTCGGGCGCCTGAACCTCACCGGCGTGATGACCAGCAAGCGCAAGCTCAAGGCCATGGTCGACGAAGGCCTGGTCAGCGGCTGGGACGACCCCCGCATGCCCACCATCTTTGGCATGCGCCGCCGCGGCTACACGCCCGAGAGCATCCGCGCCATGGCCGAGTCCACCGGCGCCAGCAAGACCAACATCTGGCTGGACCACAGCGTGCTGGACATCGCGCTGCGCGACGACCTGGAAGGCCGTGCACCCCGTGCCATGGCCGTGCTGCGCCCGCTGCGCCTGGAGCTGACCAACTGGTCAGACGTCTTTGGCACGGCGGCCACGGAGCCCTGCAGCGCACCCGCACACCCGCAGCTGCCCGAGCTCGGCACGCGCCAGTTCTCGCTGGGCCCGGCGCTGTGGATCGAAGCCGACGACTTCACCGAGACGCCGCCCAAGGGCTTCTTCCGGCTGTTCCCGGGCAACAAGGTGCGGCTGAAGTACGGGGTTATCGTCGAGTGCACGGGCTGCACGCGCGACGCGCAAGGCCAGGTCACTGCCGTGCAGGC
>JAJTDE010000021.1 GCA_021298085.1 Rubrivivax sp. | reverse complement strand
CTCGAGATGCGCTCGAGATGCACTGCCCATGGGCCACTCACGGCCACCCTCCATAGCACCTGCGGCCCGTGAAAACCCTCGTTTGCAATCGATTTCTGTCTGATTAGCATTCGGCCCCTGTTACCAGACCACATTCGCGCCCCTCCAGGCGCTGGCCAAGACCCACCATGAAGAACCGCGTCCAGCTGATCACCTACACCGACCGCCTGGGCGGCGGGGGTCTGCCTGCGCTGCGCCAATTGCTCCGCGGCCCACTGAAGGGCCTGTTCGGGGGCGTGCACCTGCTGCCGTTCTACTACCCCATCGACGGCGCCGACGCCGGTTTCGACCCCATCGACCACGGCCAGGTCGACCCTCGCCTGGGCCACTGGGACGATGTGAAGGCGCTGGCCGACGACGTCGACGTGATGGCCGACGTGATCGTCAACCACATGTCGTCGTCGTCGCCCCAGTTCAAGGATTTCGCCGCCAAGGGGGCTTCGTCACCCTTTGCCGGCCTGTTTCTCACCTTCGACCGCGTCTTCCCCCAGGGGGCTCACGAAGCGCAGTTGCTGCGCATCTATCGCCCCCGTCCCGGCCTGCCGTTCACCTACAGCGTGCTGCCCAGCGGGGAGCGGCGCATCCTGTGGACCACTTTTACCGGCCAGCAGATCGACATCGACGTCGAGAACCCGCAGGGCCGTGCCTACCTCAGCGGCATCCTGAAGGTACTGGCCGAATCGAAGGTCAGCATGGTTCGGCTGGACGCCGTCGGCTACGCCATCAAGCGGGCTGGGGAGTCCTGCTTCATGATGCCGGAGACCTTTGACTTCATTGAAACGTTTGCCCAGGAGGCCCGCAGCCTGGGCATCGAAGTCCTGGTCGAGGTGCACTCGTACTACCAGCGCCAGCGCGAGATTGCGCAGCGTGTCGACTGGGTCTACGACTTTGCGCTGCCGCCCCTGGTGCTGCACGCTTTCATGACCGGCCGCGCCGAGGCACTGGCCCGCTGGATCGGCATGCGCCCGCAGAACGCCCTGACCGTGCTGGACACCCACGACGGCATCGGCATCATCGACATCGGCGCCGACGCGGCTGACCGCGCGGGCAGCCCGGGGCTGGTGCCGCCCGAGGAACTTGACCGGCTGGTGGACTGGATCCACGACAACTGCCAGGGCCAGAGCCGCCAGGCCACCGGCGCGGCCGCCTCCAACCTCGACCTGTACCAGGTCAACTGCACCTTCTTCGACGCGCTCGGCGGCGACGAGAACGCCTACCTGGCCGCACGCGCCATCCAGTTCTTCCTGCCCGGCATTCCCCAGGTGTACTACGTGGGCCTGCTGGCCGGCCGCAACGACATGGACCTGCTGGCCAAGACCGGGGTGGGGCGCGACATCAACCGCCACCACTACAGCCCCGCGGACATCGACGCCTCGCTGAAGCGGCCGGTGGTGCAACGCCTGTGCGAACTGATTCGTCTGCGCAATGAACACCCGGCCTTCGACGGCATGTTTGAACTCACCGCCGCCAGCGGCGCCCAGCTGGGCCTGCGCTGGCAAGCCGGCAGCCATTCCGCGGAACTGCACATCGACCTGCTGCAGCGCCGCATGACCCTCTTGCTCGACGGCCAGGCTATCCGCCTGGGCCAGGGAGCCTGTGCCGGGGCACCTGCCGCCGCCACGCCCACCAGCGCCACACCCGGCGCAGAAGAAGTCCAGCCTGCCTGAATCAGCCAAGGCCACGGCACTCACCCCAGCCCCCCGTTGTCATTCCCACTGTTTGGAGATAGCCCATGAAAACTTTCCTCATCCGTCGCCCCGTCGCCTGGGCCGCCGCCATGGCTGCCCTGCAGCTGGGCACCGTGCACGCACAGACCGCCGCTCCGGCACCCGCAGCGGCCCCCGCCGCCGCCGCGGACAAGGCCGCCGCTGAAAAGGACGGCCTCCAGCTGGAGCGCATCGTCATCACTGGTACCGCGGTCGCCCGCACGAAGATGCAGCAATCGGTCTCGGTAAGCACCCTGGGTGGCGAGCAGCTGGAACGCAGCGGCGCCGCCAGTGCCGCCGAACTGTTGCGCACCGTGCCCGGTGTGCGCTCTGAATCCAGCGGCGGCGAAGGCAATGCCAACATCACCGTGCGTGGCGTGCCCATCTCCGCCGGCGGCTCCCGCTACGTGCAGCTGCAGGAAGATGGCCTGCCCGTGATCCTGGTGGGCGACATCTCGTTTGCCACGGCCGACCAGTTCCTGCGCGCCGACTACTTCACCGATTCGGTCGACGTGATCCGCGGCGGCTCGGCCAGCACCCTGGCCACCAACTCGCCCGGCGGCATCATCAACTTCATCTCCAAGACCGGCAAGGCCGGTGGCGGCAGCATCGGCTACACCCTGGGTGTAGACCACCGCCAGCAGCGCCTGGACTTCGAATACGGCGCCAACCTCGGCAGCAAGCTGTATGCCCAGGTGGGTGGCTTCCACCGCATCGGCGAAGGCACGCGCAACACCGACGTCACCACCGAAAACGGCGGCCAGGTGCGCTTCAGCCTGACCAAGGAGTTCGACGGCGGCTACGTCCGCGCCACGGTCAAGAGCCTGAACGACCGCACCCCGACCTACCTGCCGGTTCCGGTGCGCCTGACGGGCAGCACCATCTCCGAACTGCCCAACGTCGACCCGCGCACGGCCTTTTTCATCAACAGCAACTTCCCGGCTGACACCACCGTTGCCGCCGACGGCACCCGCGTCACCAGCAACCCGGCCGACGGCCTGAAGGTCAAGAACACCTCCTTCGGCCTGGAAGCCCAGTTCAAGCTGGACGGTGACCTGACCATCACCAACCGCTTCCGCGTCAGCGACATCAGCGGCCGCTTCATCGGCCTGTTCCCGGCGGGCTCGGCACCGACCGACGCCTCCAACGGCACCAACCGCTACACCGGCACCACCCCCGTCTTCTCAGCGCACATCTTCAACACGTCGCTGGATGACATGGGCAACACCTTCAACGACCTGCGCCTGCAGAAGGTGATGAAGCTGGCGGGCAACGACCGCCTGACGCTGACGGGTGGCCTGTTCAGCGGCACGCAGAACGTGGGCCAGACCTGGTACTGGAACCGCTACAACGTCGAACTCAGCGGCAACGGCGCCAAACTGCTGAACAACGCGGGTGCGGTCACGCTGAACCCGGTGGGTGATGCCACCACCACCTGGGGCGGCTGCTGCTACCGAAACATCGACGTCAAGCTGACGGCCACCGCGCCTTATGCGGGCCTGACCTGGGATTCCGGCCCGCTGAGCGTGGACGCCAGCGTGCGCGTCGACAAGCAGCGCGCCAGCGGCTCGCAGATTTTCGGCGGCACCGCCGGTTGGGACGCCACGCGCCGCAACAAGGTCAGCTACAGCACCGACAACACCTCTTACTCCGTCGGCGGCAACTACCAGCTGAACAAGGACATGGCGGTGTTTGCGCGCATCAGCGAAGGCGGCTCCTGGGCCTCGCCTGACCGCATCATCTGGAACACCTCGGTCGCCGACGGCACGACGCCCTACCCGATGAACGAGACGCGCCAGATCGAAGCCGGCCTGAAGATGCGCCAGGGCGCGCTGAGCACCTTCCTGACGCTGTTCTCGGCCAAGACCAAGGAAGACGGCGGCTTTGAAGTGACCTCACGTCGCTACCTGAAGGACACCTACGACGCCAAGGGTCTGGAAGCCGAATTCAGCTGGCGCGCAGGCGACTTCAAGCTGGCCGGCGGTGCCACGCTGACCAAGGCCGAGATCGCTGCCACCGGCAAGAAGCCGCGCCGTCAGGCCGACGTGGTGTTCCAGCTGGCCCCGTCATACACCCTGGGCGGCCTGGAGCTGGGCGCCACCGTCATCGGCACCACCAAGTCCTACGCCGACAACGACAACGTGGTGGTGCTGCCTGGCTACACGGTGGTGAACCTGTTTGCCGCCTACGAACTGGCCCGCGGCCTGCAGCTGCAGCTGGGGGTGAACAACCTGTTCAACACCATCGGCTACACCGAAGCGGAAGGCCAGGGCAACCTGAGCAACAACCCGCTGTACGTGGCACGCTCGATCAACGGCCGCAGCGTGAAGGCCGGCCTGCGCTACTCGTTCTGAGTCTGAGGCCTGGCGTGCCCTGCGGGGCATGCCGGGCACTTGTGTTCATGGGGCGTGGACGGCCGAGCGGCTGTCCACGCCCCTTTTTTCCGCCTGCACTACGCCGCCGACGCAGCCGTCTGCCGGAACGGCGCGCAAAGCTGCTGCACGTACTGCTGATGGCTGGGAAGCCCGGCCACGGTGCGCTGCACCTTGACCTGGATGTCGCCGAGGAACTGCCGCAGCTCCTGCGTGCCCATCAGGTCGGCCACCGGGTGGTAGCGCTGCGGGGTGATGCCCTGCCCCATCATCACCTGGATCCAGGAGTTCTCGGCAAACAGCTCATCGCTGGGCCGGAAGACCCGCGCCGATTCGCGGAAGAGCTCGATGCGGTGACGCAAGGTGGATGGCAGCTCCATTTCGCGCACATGGGCCCACAGCGGTGAATCGGTGCGTGCGTTGACGTGGTAGTGCAGCACGATGAAGTCACGGATGTGTTCCAGGTCGCGCCGGGACTGCAGGTTGAACTCGTCGACGTCGGCCTGCTGGATGCCACCCGACGGGAACAGCTGCATCAGCCGGATGGCGTGGCGCTGGATCAGGTGGATGCTGGTGGATTCCAGCGGCTCGACAAACCCGCCGGCCAGCCCGACAGCCACGCAGTTGCGTTCCCAGACCTTCTCCCGCTGGCCGGGCACAAACCGGATGAGGCGCGGCTGGATCAGCAGCTCGCCTTCGACGTTGCGGCGGATCATGTCGGGTGCATCGGCGTCGCTGAGCACCTTGCTGCTGTAGACCAGCCCGTTGCCCACGCGGTGCTGCAAGGGAATGCGCCACTGCCAGCCGAAGGGGTGGGCGATGGCGCGGGTGTAGGGCCAGGCTTCGCGGACCGACGCCGTCTGCACGGCCACGGCGCGGTCGCAAGGCAGCCAATAAGACCAGTCCTCGTAGGCCACCCCCAGGGTCTGGCCGAGCAGCAGCGAGCGGAAACCCGTGCAGTCGATGAACAGGTCGCCTTCGATCAGGCTGCCGTCTTCCAGGCGCAGCGCGGAGAGGTCACCGGCACGGGCCGCCCCGGCTTCGGCCCCATGCTGCAGCACCTGGGCAATCTTTCCCTCGATGCGCCGCACCCCGTTGGCCTCGCTCATTTGGCGCAGGAAGCGGGCGTAGCGCCCGGCATCCAGGTGGTAGGCGTAGTTCAGCCCCTGGTGCTGCACATGCGCAAAGCGGTTGCCGAAGGCGGCCACCGTCTCGGGGTTGTAGTCGGTGTAGTTCCTGGCCAGGCCCTCGGCGCGCCCCTTGAGCCAGAAGTGCTGAAACCCGGCACTCCAGTGGTCGTTGCCCGTCGAGCCAAAGGAGTGGAAGTAGTTTTCGCCGATGGCCTTCCAGCCCTCGAAGTGGATGCCCAGCTTGAAGGTGGCATTGGTCGCGGCCATGAACTCGGCCTCGTTGATGCCCAGCAGGCTGTGGAAGGTCAGCAGGGCCGGGATGGTGGCTTCGCCCACGCCCACGGTGCCGATCTCCTCGGACTCCACCAGGGTGATGTCCAGGCGCTTGCCCAACAGCTTGCTCATCAAGGCGGCCATCATCCAGCCGGCGGTGCCACCGCCAGCAATGACAACGCGGTGGAAGGTCTTCGCGGGTGTGTTCATCGCTTGAGTTGGTTGAGAAGTTGGGTGCGCGCCTGGCGCACGGTGTGTTCGTCCAGGGTGCCCAGCACACCACGGGCCTGCGGCGGGATGTGCGCCCAGGTGGTCTCGTCGGCCCCGAAAATGAAGTGCTGAAAGTGGTGTTGCCAGGTCCGCCGGTCCCGCTCGGGCAGTGCGTTCAGGGTCATAAGCGCCAGCCGCAGGGCGCTCAGCGGTGAATCGATGTAGGCCGGCGTGTCGCGCCACCAGGCATTGATCAGAAGGTTCACCGCATCCAGGCTCTCGACATGGTGGAACCACATGCTGGGAATGAACAGCGCGTCGCCGGGCGCCAAGTCAACACACTCGCCCGCGTCCAGCGCCTGGCGAAAGCGTGGATAACGCTCAAAATCCGGTGCGGAGAAATCGACCAGGCTGATGGACTGCCCCGCGGGTGTCGGGTCCAGCGGACCCATGTAGAGGTTGTGAATCTGCTCGGGCGGGAACAGCGTAAACCGGCGCCGGCCGGCAGCCACCACCGCCAGGTTGTCCGGCAGGTCATAGTGCGCGGCAATGCGCGTGCGGTTGCCCAGCCACAGGCTGACAAGGGCATCGCGGGCACCCAGGCCCAGGCGGTTGCTGGCCATGAAGGCCGGCAACACTGCCTCTACCGTGGTGGACCCAACATACAAGCCCGGGGCCTGCCCTGGCGGCGCGCTGGCCAGGCCCAGCAAGCCGGTGAGCACCTGGTCGAGCGTCGCCACATGCCGGTTGAAGTTGAAGCTGCTCAAGCGCTCGTCGGCGTAGAACACCCGGCCGTCGGCCTGGGGCGGCAGCTCGAACAGGCCGATCTGCGTGCCGTTGTACAAGGACATCAGGTAACGAGCCAGATCGATGTCGGAGCGCCGGGCGGCCTGCACCACCGGCCAGTGCGCGAAGGCACCCCGGACGACGTACGGCCGCACCGACGTCAAGAGCGCGTCGGGCAGGGCCTCGGTATCCAAGGGCTGCGACCACGCAGCGACCTCACGCATGGCCGTGTCAACGCTGGGCGGCACGCTCGGCCAGTACCGGCAGTTGTGCCAGCGAGGCCAGTTGCATGTAGATCGGCAACAGGTGCCCCGCCTGGGCCAGCGCTTCCAGCGCCGCACCGGGCAAGGCCGCCACGCGTTCTTCGTTGATGGTGAACAACCCCGTCACGCGGGCCGACGCGCCGCCGTCCAGTTCAAGGTCCAGCACAAAGGGTTCGAGCAGCTGGTGCTGCATCAAGGCGTCGATGAAGGCCGGCAGACCCTGGGCGTGGCTGTGCAGGTTCTCCATCAGCTGGACGACATGGTCCAGGTATTCGCTGAAGCCGCCGTGGGGCATGAACAGCGCCGTGCCGACCTCGCCCTCGTCGGCGCGCACCACCCGCGGGCTGTCCAGGTCGATGTGCAGCTGCAGCGTGTCGTCGGCCGCGCGGCCGATCATGAAGGGCTCGCGTTGCAGGGCCATCGGCATGCAGGAAGCGTCCCAGCCACCGTCACGCAGGAACAGGTTCTGCCCGTCTTCGAGGCCAAACAGGGCAATGGGCTGGAAGCCTGCGTCGCCCTCGACATGCTGGAAGACGATGGGGTAATGCGCCTGCAGCTGGCGAAACTCGGCCGGCAGGGCCAGCGCAAAGTTCCGGGCGTCCCCGTGCTGCGCCGAGCGCTCGGTGTGCACCCGCAGGTGTCGGTGGTGGACGTTGTCAAGCAAGGCGGGACGGGTCATGGGACGGACTTGAAGAGGTGCTCAATGAGGCTGCGATGCCCGGGTAGGCCCGGCACGAATCGCCGGGCCTGGCGAGACGCTTCATCAAAACAGGCCCGTGCGGCCTGCAGTTTGGCGGCAGACAGCGGCTGCGTGTCAGGGCGGAAACCCATGCCGTACAGCACGTAGTGGTAACTGGCCGCTGGGAAGACTTCGTCGATACGACCAAAGTCATGCCGGGCCGGCGAGCGCAGACGCCACATCACCAGCGATTCGCGCAAGGCCTCCGGCCAGGTGCTCGGGTCACGGTGGGCACGCCAGTAGTCGCTGTCATCGCGCTGGCTCAGCGCGTAGTGCAGCTTGAGGAAATCGATGACCCGGGCCCATCGGTAGGAGAAGTCGTCGTTGAAGCGGCGTGCCACCGTCGCCATGGCCGCGCGGGGCATGGGCAGCTCCTGGCACAGGCGCTGGGCCGAGAGCTCCACCAGGGCCAGTGCTGATGCCTCCAGGGGCTCGATGAACCCGGACGCCAGGCCAATGGCCACGCAGTTCTTCACCCAGAAGCGTTCGCGGTAGCCCGGGTCGTAGCGAATCAGGCGGGGCGCGGCGCGCTCGCTCGGCGCCCCGGTGGCGTCCAGGTAGGCGTGCAGCGCTGCCCGCGCTTCGTCCTCATCGGCATGCGCCCTCGAAAAAACGCAACCCACCCCACGGCGCGTGGGCAGGCCGATGTCCCAGATCCAGCCCTTGGCCCAGGCGGTGGCGATGGTGCAGGTGGCCACCGGATGGCCTTCGCGCGCATACGGCACCTGCACCGGCAAGGCCGCATCGTTGAACAGCACCTGGCGCTGGCTCTTCAACGGCACGCCAAAGTGCTGGCCCAGCAGGCGCGAGGCCAGGCCCGAGCAATCGACAAAGAGGTCGGCCGCCAGTGCGCCATGCCCGCGGGTCTGCAGCGCGGCGATGTCGCCATCCGGTTGCGACAGCACACCCTCGACATGGTCCACCACCTGGCGAACGCCCAGGCGCTGCGTGGCGTGCTCGCGCAGCATCTGGCCAAACAAGCCGGCGTCGAAGTGGTAGGCGTAGTTGGCCACCGCGCCGAACTCCGGCGTCTGCAACTGCTTGGGCGCACAGCCCGCCTCGCAGATCTGCACCGAGGGGCTGACGACGTCGGCAAACGGGCGATGCCCCTGCGTGGCGGCCCAGGCCTCGGCAAGGTCGGCTTCGCCGTGGCCCACGGGCAGCATGAACGGGTGGTAGTAGCGATCACCTTCCGCGGCGGCATCGCCCCGTATCCAGCGGTCAAAGCGCGAGCCCTGCTTGAACGACACCTGGCAGCGGCGGACAAACTCGGCTTCCGACAGCCCGATGCAGCGCAGCGTGTCGCGCATCGAGGGCCAGGTGCCCTCGCCGACACCGATGATGGGTACCTCGTCGGACTCCACCAGGGTGATGGTCAGCTCGGGATGCTCGGCCGCCAACAGGGCCGCCACCAGCCAACCGGCCGAGCCACCTCCCAACACCAGCACACTGCGCAAACGCTCACTCACGGACCAGTCCTCGAACCTGGGCGTGCCATCGGATCACGCCACCCGAAACGCCGAAGGGCCGGTCTGCACCGGCCCTGCCATGGGGTCTGCATGAAGGCTTCATGCAATCGGTCAACCCTGGGGGCACCACCACGGCGCCCCCAGCACTGTCTCACAGGCCTCAGAACTTGTAGCGGGCCCCGACCATGAACCGACGGCCCAGCTGCGTGACCGAGCCGATCTGGTTCTCGTTGCGCATGTGCGTCCTGACATACGCATCGGTCAGGTTGATGGCCTCGAACTGGACCCGCAGCTTGTCGTTGACGCTGTAACCCAGGCTCAGGTCAAACTGGCCATAGGGTTCGACAAACAAGGGCTGTGCACCTTCGGCCCCGCCAAAGTTGGCCACCAGGAACTTGCCGCGCCAGTTGTAGGCCAGCCGCGCGCTGAACACGGCGTTTTCGTAGAAGCCCACCAGGTTGCCGGAGTCTCCCAGGCCCACCAGCACATCGGTTTGTGCGCCAGCCTTGGTGACGTCGTAGCTCAGGTTGGAACGCACCTTGGTGTAGTTGCCCGACACGCCGAAGCCCGTCTTGCCAAAGATGTGCTGCGCATTGAGCTCGATGCCGTTGATGCGGCTGGTGCGCTGGTTGTTCTGGAAGGTGCCCATCTGAAACACCAGCAGCGGGTCACCGGGTTGACCGGTGATCGTGCCGGTCAACGGCTGCCCCGCCACCGGCGGGTTGACCGTCACCCCCGGCCGGTTGGCCAGGTTGGTGAAGATGTACTGTCGGATGCAACCCGAATCGTTGGCCTGGCAGCCGCCCACCCGGATCGCCTGCTGGTAGTACGCACCGCCGATGGGGGTGGTCAGGCCGGGGACCGTCTGCGGCGTGATCACCGCCTCGTTGTAGTCCTTGATGGCCTTCTGGAAGAAGCTGGCGGCCACGTAGCTGCTCTTGGCGTAGTAGTGCTCAAACGCCAGGTCCCAGTTGCTGGATTTCAGCGGCTTCAGATCGGGGTTGCCCACGTTGCCCAAGCCACCGTCGATGCGCGCGAGACCGTTCAAGGTGCGGCCGCCCTGGATGGCGTTCCAGCCCGGCCGGCCGATGGTCTCGCCATAGCTGACCCGCACCTTGGTGTCGGGCCTGACGTCGGCGCTGAAGTCGATCGATGGCAAGGCGTAGCTGTACTCACCCGAGCGCGAGGCCGAGGTGGTGCCACGGAAGATCACTGGCAGCTCGTTGGCCGCCACCCACTGCACTTCCACGGGCACCGATTCCACGCTCGGCGACACCACGCGGGTGCGCTCATAGCGCAAGCCGGCAGCCAGATCCATCGGAATGCCACCCAGCTCCCAACCCTTGTTGTACTGGGCAAAGAGCGACTCGGTGGTCTCCTTGGTTCGGAAGTCATCCTTGAAGTCGAACGAGGCCTTCAGCAGGGCGTCAGACCCCAGGGCGCGGATGGCGGCGTCGCGCACATCCTCGAAGTTGAAGGCAAAGAACTGGTTGAACAGGCGAGGGTCACTGGAGCCGGGAATGCCGCTGAAGTAGCGGCTGATGGAGTCGGCGCGCCAGATGTTGTCGGGCATCGCGGCCGGGCCACCCGCGGCACCGCCACCCCAGGAGTCGCGCTGCACGTTGGCAAAGGCCGAGCGGTTCTTCACCTGGGTCAACCCCAAGCCGAAGTCCAGGCTGCTGTCACCATCGATCTTCCACTTGCCCTTGGCCTGGACCTGGTCGATCTCGTTCTTCTGATAGCTGTTGCCAAACACCGAACCCTGCAGCTCCTGGAGCGCGGGGTTGAGATTGCCGCCGCGAATGTTCAGCACCGGGAACTTGTTGCTGAAATCAACGAAGGTGTCGTTTCGGTTCAGCGAGGCGGTACCCAGCGTCACGCTGGTGCCCAGCGGATCATCGGCGCCCGCTGAGGCCGTCGAGTGGTGGATGTCGAAGTCGAAGTCCAGCGCGTTGCTGGCCTTCCACTTCAGGTTCAGACCGATCTGCTGGTTCTGCGTCTTGGTCTGGACGCGCGACGTGCCCATGGCCACGTCGGAGTTGGCCATCGTCTCGCCGTAGATGATGGGCGAGGACGGCGTACCCTGCTGGTACTCACCAAACTGCCCACCGTAGTTGAACCAGGCGGAAATGTCGTTGCGGCGCTGGCGGAACTTTTGCTCCGACATGACAAAGTCCAGCGTCGCGACGATGTCCTTCGTGGGCTTCAGCTGCATCACCAGCTGGCCATTGAGCCGCTCGCGGTGCACGCCGGTGAACGAGTAGTTCAGGTTCTGCGGCACGCTGTAGACCGAGTTGGCGGCCGGGCGGTTCTTGATGGCCCCCGAGGAGGCCGGCGGCAGGCCACCCCAGACGGCGTTGGAGCCGCCCCAATCGTTGTCCTTGATGCCGTCGAAGGTCTTCCAGCCGCTGGTCACCGCGGCCTGGTTGTAGCCGGAATCGCGCACCTGGTAGGTGCCCATCAGCGCGATGCCGAACGTGCCAGCGCTGTTCTGCGTGCTGTAGATGCCGCTGAGCTCTGGCGTGGCCTTCTTGCCCTGCAGCTCGGCGGGCAGGTTGCCGGCGGTCTCGTCGGCCACCATCTTGACGCCAAACTGCGCGACCGTCTGCTTGATGTCGAACGGCCGCTGGGTGCGCACGTTGATGGTCGCGCCCATGCCACCGGTCGGGCTGCTGGCACGGCTGGTCTTGTAGACCTCCAGCGCCGCCACGCCGTCGGAGGCGAGGTTGGAGAAGTCGAAGGAACGCGACGCGGGTGCGCTGCCATCGAAGCTGGAGCCGGGCATCTGGCGCCCGTTCAGCAGCACCAGGTTGAAGTCGGGGCCCATGCCACGCACCGTGACGCGGGTGCCTTCGCCGTTGCTGCGCTCGATGGACACGCCGCTGATGCGGCTCAGGGATTCGGCCAGGTTGGTGTCGGGGAACTTGCCGATGTCCTCGGCGACGATGCCGTCCACCAGGCCGGAGGCGGAACGCTTGAGTTCAACCGACGTTTCCAGGCTGCGGCGGATACCGGTGACCACCACGGTCTCGGCCGGCTTGGCCTCTTCCTTGGGCGCTGCGGCAGGAGCCTGCGCGGCCTGCTGCGCATGAGCACCGAGGGAGAACACCAGCAGTGCACAGGCAAATGCGGTGGGCGTCTGGCGCAACTGGGGCGCAAAGGGGCGTGCGGTGGTGGGCAAGTACTTCTCCTCGGGCGGGTTGGTCGTGTCGAGTGGGTTGTGTTCGGCGCTCAGGCGCGGGGGTTGAAGGCTCTCACCCAGCAACGAGGTGTCGCGATGAAAGCGCTTTCAGACGCTCGGACCGGACTGTCGCTTTTCGCGCTGAACGCGAACAGAGGGATGACCCTAGGGCCTGTGGCGAGGCTGCTCCGCCAGCGTGGCAGGGTTAACGCTGAAAGCACCCACACGGCGAGGATGCAGAATTCTGAAAGCGCTTTCATGCGAAGCGCCTGTTTGGCCGTTCCTGCCCCGCCCACCGGCCGCGCAAGGGGCGCGCCAGCCCACGGTCTGTTGCCACACGCCCTTGATGAATACCCCTGGATTCCTGCCGCTCAGCCACCCCGCACCCGCGCCCAACGCACCCGTGGCGTTCAGGCACACCGGGCCCGAAGAAGACCGCGCAACCGCGTCTGGCGTATTTGTCCAGGAGGACGGCGAGACTTGGTACCGCATCGATGGGCTGGAGCACCTCGCGCCATTCTTGATGGTGCTGGCGGGTGACAGTGATTTCTGGGCCTATGTCTCGACCGCCGGTTCGCTGGCCGCCGGCCGGCGTGACGCAGAAGGCTCTTTCTTCCCCTACGAAACCGTCGACAAGATCCATCTGCGCGGCGAGCACACCGGCCCGCGCACCTGGGTCTGGATGGGCGAGGGGCTGGGCGCTCAGCTGTGGCTGCCGTTTGCGCCCACACCCAACGAGCACGGCGCACGCCGCTCCGTGTGGAAAAACCTGGCCAGCACGCGCATCCGCTTTCGGGAAGAACACCCCTCTGGACGGCTGGTGTTCCAGTACGAGTGGTTCACGGCAGCCGGCATGGGCCTGGTGCGCAGCGCCAGCCTGCTGGCACCCCGGGGCCCGGTGCCCGTGCGGGTGCTGGATGGCCTGCTGAACCTGGTTCCCCCGGGCGTGAGCGTCGAGTTGGCCAGCCGCATGAGCAGCCTGACAGACGCTTACAAATGGAACGAGCTGCACGCCCAAGGCCGGTTGGGCCTGTTCACGCTGTATGCGCAGATCTGGGACAGGGCCGAACCCAAGGAATCCTTTCACGCCCTGGCCGCCTGGCACGCCGGCGCGCCAGAAGGTGCCCGCACCCTGTTGTCGGCACACCAGGTCGACGCGTTCTGCCGGGGCGACGCCGTGGTGTCGGAACCGCTGACACGCGGCCGGCGCAGTGCATTCCTCGTCAGCTTCGACGCCACCGCCCACGAGACGGGCCTGCACTGGCACCAGGTGGTCGACAGCCCGCTGTCACAAGCCCAGGCCTTTGACCTCGCCAGCCGACTGGGCAGCGGTGCAGGCTCGACGGCAGACATCGCCGCCGCCCGCGCACGCAACGCGGAAGGCCTGGCGGAGCTGCTGGCACGCGCAGATGCTTTCCAGGACTCGGCCTCACCGATGGCCGCGGCGCACCACCAGGCCAACGTGCTCTTCAACATCATGCGCGGCGGCGTGTTTGTCGATGGCCAGCACATCGACCGCGACGAACTCATCGCCCACGCCCGTCGCCGCCATCGTGCCAGTGGCGAGCGGCTGGCCGGGCTGCTGGCGCACCACCCCGCCCGCCTGCACCGGGACGACGCGCTGCACGCGGCACGCCAGGGCGGCGCGCAGCTGGAACGCCTGGTACTGGGCTACCTGCCGCTGACCTTCAGCCGCCGCCACGGGGACCCCAGCCGCCCCTGGAACCGCTTCACCATCCGGGTGCGCGGCGAGGACGGCCGACGCCTGGTCAGCTACGAAGGCAACTGGCGCGACATCTTCCAGAACTGGGAAGCCCTGCTGCCCAGTGAGCCCGGGTATGCCAACTCGATGCTGGCGGTCTTCCTGGGCGCCATGACACCCGATGGCCACAACCCTTACCGCATCGGCAGCGATGGCATCGATTGGGAAGTGGAAGACGAGGCCGACCCCTGGAGCCACATCGGCTACTGGGGCGACCACCAGGTCATCTACCTGCTGAAGCTGCTCGAAGCCGGACAAGCGCATGACCCAGGCCTGCTGCAAGGCCTGTGGAACCAGCCGCTCTTCGGGTTTGCCGACGTGCCCTACCGGCTGAAGCCGCACGCGCATCAGGTGGCACAGCCCAAGTCGACGGTGCGCTTCGATCAGGCGGCCCACCGGGCCGCCAAGGCCCGTGCCGCAGCCGTCGGTGCCGATGGCCTGCTGGTGTGCGACGCCCAGGGCGAGCCCGTGCTGGCCACCCTGGGCGAGAAACTGGCCACCATTCTGCTGGCCAAGGCGGGAACCCTGGTGCCGGGCGGCGGCCTGTGGCTCAACACGCAGCGCCCCGAGTGGAACGACGCCAACAATGCGCTGGTGGGCAACGGCCTGTCGGTGGTGACGCTGGCCCACCTGCGCCGCTTCCTGCAGTTTCTGGTGAACCTGCCCGCCGCTGGCGAGGCCTTTGCCTGCAGCCGCGCCACCGTGGCGGCCTTGAACGCCTACCTCGGGTTGGTGGCGCAGACGCCGTTGTCCGTGGCGGACGACAGCATCGGGCGGCGGTCCTTCCTGGACAGCGCCGGTGCGGTGCTGGACACCTGGCGGGCGCAGGCTTACCAGGGCGCCGCTGCCCGCACGGTGGCCGAGGCACCCGCCGGGCTGCTGCGCCAGCTGGCCGTGGCGCTGCTGCCCCTGGTGGACGCCAGCCTGCGCCGCTGCCGGCGCCCTGACGGGCTCTTCGACAGCTACAGCCTGGTCGATTTCTTCGGCGGTCAGGCCGAGGTGCTGCCGCTCTACCCCATGCTTGAGGGCCAGGTGGCGCTGCTGAGCAGCGGCCTGCTGACGGCGGCCGAGGCCGTGGCCCTGCTGGAACGCCTGTTCGACAGTCCGCTGTTCAGCCCCCGGCACAACAGCTTCCTGCTTTACCCCGACCGCCCGTTGCCGGGGTTTCTGGAACGCAACCGCCTGGATGCCGAGGCCCTGTCGCGGCCGCTGGTCCAGCGCCTGCTGGCGGCCAAGCGGACCGACCTCCTGCAGACCCAGAGTGACGGATGTGTGCGCTTTGCACCCCACCTAGCCAACCGTGCCGACGTCGAAGGCGCCGCGGCCGACCTCGGCGCCGAGGCCGTGGAACTCGCCGACCTGTACGAACAGGTGCTGCGGCACCGCGAATTCACGGGCCGCTCGGGCACCATGTTTGGCTATGAAGGCCTGGGCTGCGTGTACTGGCACATGGTCGCCAAGCTTCTGCTGGCGGTTCAGGAGTGTGTGTTCAAGGCGGCTGATGCGCGGGCGCCCGAGGTGGCCGCCCTCAGCGCCTTCTACCGCCGCGTACGCGATGGCCTCGGCTACCGCAAGAGCGCGGCCGACTATGGCGCCTTCCCGGCAGACCCCTACAGCCACACCGCCGGCGAAGGCGGCGCCCAGCAGCCCGGCATGACAGGCCAGGTCAAGGAAGAGATCCTGACGCGCTGGGGCGAACTGGGGCTCCGCGTCCGTGAAGGGCTGGTGCACATCGACCCCGTTTTGCTGGACAGCGAGGAATTGCCTGAGGAACGCCCACTCACCTTCACCTGGGCCGGCGTACCGTATGCCTACCGACGCGGATCACGTGCGCGGCTTCGGGTGCAGCGCGCCGGCATCTGGCAGGAGTGCCCGGGGATGTCGTTCGATCCCCAGGGTGTCACCGCCGTGGAAGCCGAGCTCGACCTGGCCGGCACAGAACACCGGTGAACCGCAACTCCGCACCCGATAGGCGCCGAATCCTCGCAGCCGCGGCGGGGTGGGGTGCTGCGGCTGCACTGCCCGCGCATGCCTGGCCGTGGCCACGCGGTGACGCGCCGAAGCACCCGCAGCTGATCGTCGCCGTCTTCCCGCTGCTGGATCAGATCATCAAGGCAGCATTGCCCGGCTGGCAACGCCGGCATCCCGGCGTGGATGTCCAGATCATCACCCGCCAGTACGGCGATCACCACACCGCCATGACCACCGCGCTGTCCACCGCGGTGCGGCTGCCCGACGTGATGGCGCTCGAATCCAGCTTCCTGGGCCGCTTTGCGCCAGGCCGTGGTCTGGATGACCTGGCCCAGTCGCCTTACGACATCGGCCGCTTCCGTTCGCGCTTTGTGCCCTTTGCGTACGACCAGGCCATCAACAGCCGTGGCCAGATGGTGGCAGCACCCACCGACATCGGCCCAGGCACCCTGCTCTACCGAGCCGATCTGCTGGCCAAGGCAGGCCTGTCAGCGGACGATCTGACCCCCTCATGGGATGCCTACATCGACGCCGGCATCCGGCTCAAGGCCACCACCGGTGCCTACCTGATCTCCAACGCAGTGCTGGTCAAGGACATCGCGCAGCGCAGCGGCATGCAACCGGGCGAGGGGGTGTACTTTGACAAGGACTCGCGCGTACTCGTCAACTCCCCGCGGTTTGTGCGGGCCTTCGAGCTCGCCCGCCGTGTGCGCCAGCTGAAGCTGGACGCACGCATCAGGACATGGTCCAACGAGTGGGCCGAGGGCTTCAGGCGGGGCACGCTGGCCACCGAGCTGGGAGGCGCCTGGATGGTGGGGCAGATGGCCGATCACGTCGCGCCAGCCACCAAGGGCCTGTGGCGCGCGGCGCAGTTGCCCGGGCAGACCTTTGTGAGCTACGGCGGCACCTACTACGCCATCCCCCGGCAATCTGCCTCGGCCAACAAGGCCCTGGCCTGGGACTTGATCCAATGGCTCACCCTTCAGCGCGAACAGCAGTTTTCAGCCTTCAAGCTGCAGGACGCCTTCCCCGCGCTGCTCGACACGCTGGATGACCCCTTCTTCGAGCAACCCCTGCCCTTTCTCGGCGGCCAGCCAGGGCGCTTGCTGTGGCGCGACGCGGCCCGCCAGATCATGGCCACACCGCCACACAAGCAGAACAATTTTGCCGACGAAGTGATGAACGCCGAGCTGGGCAACGTGCTGGATCACGGCAAGAACATTCAGCAGGCACTGGCCGATGCCGAACGGCTGCTGGTGCGCCGTGCCACGCGCTGAACCGCCCACAGAACACACCTCACCCACCATGCGCTGGCCCGCCCTCCTCCGACTCTCGCCACGCTGGGCGCCCTACGTCTTCATCAGCCCCTTCCTGATCCTGTTTGCGGTGTTCGGGGTGTTTCCGCTGCTGTTCTCGCTCTACCTCGCGTTCCAGTCCTGGGAGCCCACCAGCGGGCTCGACGCGATGGAGTTTGTGGGCCTGGCCAACTTTGCCTTTGCGGTGCAGGACGAATGGTTCTGGAAGTCACTGAAGAACACCCTCTGGCTGGCCCTGGCGGCCGGCGTCCCACAGCACCTGGTGGCCATCCCGTTGGCCGTGTTCATCCACACCTCCTTCAAGCGCTTGCGCGACGGGGTGGCTGGGGCCTATTTCCTGCCCTACATCACCTCCACGGTGGCCATCGCGATCATGTTCAGCTCGCTGTTCTCGAAGGACTTCGGGCTGATCAATGCGGCATTGCAGGCCGCCTTCGGGCTGGAGCCGATCGACTGGCTGGACCGCCCCGAGAACATCAAGCCTGCAGTGGCCTTCATCGTCTTCTGGCGCTACCTCGGCTTCAACCTGGTGCTGTACCTGGCGGCGTTGCAGACCATCCCGAAAGACCTCTACGAGGCCGCGACGATGGACGGTGCCGGGCGGCTGCAGCAGTTCTTCCACATCACGCTGCCCAGCTTGAAGCCGATGATCTTCTTTGGCGTGACGCTCAGCGTGATCGGTGGCTTGCAGCTGTTCGAGGAGCCATTCATCCTCACGGGCGGCAACGGTGGGCCCGACCAGGCTGGCTTGACCTCGGCCGTCTACCTCTACCGCATGGCCTTCGATTTCAATGACTTCGGCGGCGCCAGCGCGATGTCCTGGCTGCTGTTTGTGGCCGTGGCGCTGATGACTTGGCTGACCAACCGCGCGTTCAAGCCCCGCACATGACACGCCACACCGAACGCCTGGCCCCCTGGGCCGCCTACGCCCTGGTGGGCGTCGGCGCACTGATCATGTTGGCGCCCTTCTACTTCATGTTCGTGTTTGCCACGCAGCCTCGCTCAGCCATCTACAACCTGCCGCCACCGCTGTGGTTCGGCGACCATCTGCTGGCCAACCTGGGCATCCTCACCGACAAGCTGCCCTTCTGGCGCAACCTGGGCTGGAGCCTGTATGTCGCGCTGGCCTCCACCGTGCTCACCCTGCTCTTCTGCTCGATGGCGGGCTACGCCTTCGCGCTGATGGAATTCCGCTTCAAGCAGGCGCTGTTCACGGTCGTCATGGCCACCATGCTGCTGCCCTCGTTCATGAACATGATCCCCACCTTCATGATCATGGACGTGCTGGGCTGGATCGATCAGCACCGCGCGCTCTACATCCCCGGCGCAGCCAGTGCCTTCGGCATCTTCCTGATGCGGCAGTTCGCCACCAGCGCCGTCCCGCGGGAGCTGATCGAGGCGGCGCGCATGGACGGCTGCGGCGAATTTGCCATCTACTGGCGCATCGTGCTGCCCCTGATGAAACCCGCGTTGGGCACCTTGGGGCTCGTCACCTTCATCGGCTCATGGAACAACTTCATCGGCCCGCTGGTGGTGATGCGCAGCCTGGAAAACTTCACCGTGCCGCTGGCACTGCGCACGCTGCAGAGCCCTGTCAACACCGAGTGGGGCGCGTTGATGGCCGGTTCGGCCATTGCCACCCTGCCCCTGCTGGTGCTGTTTGCCGTGGCCTCACGGCAACTGATCGCTGGCCTCACCGCGGGCGCGGTGAAGTGACACCGCGCGTCCAACCGGCCACACCTCCAAGTCGCCGTATCGCGCACACCCCGCACACCACAGGACATTCAGCATGGGACAAGTCAGCCTGCGCGGCATCGTGAAGCGCTTTGGCAATGTGGAGGTCATCCGGGGCGTCGACCTGGAAGTGCGCGACGGCGAGTTCATGGTCTTTGTCGGGCCTTCGGGCTGCGGCAAGTCGACGATGCTGCGCATGATCGCGGGCCTGGAAGACATCAGCGCCGGCGAGTTGCTGATCGACGGCCAACGGGCCAACGACGTGCGTGCCGCCGACCGCGGCGCCGCGATGGTGTTCCAGAGTTATGCACTCTACCCCCACATGACCGTGGCGGAGAACATGGGCTTTGCGCTGAAGATGGCCGGCGTCGGCCGGGCCCAGCGCGACGCGCAGGTGCGTGGTGCGGCAGAGCTGCTGCGCATCACCGAGCTGCTGGGTCGCACCCCGAAAGAGCTGTCCGGCGGGCAGCGGCAACGGGTGGCGATCGGCCGCGCCATCGTGCGCAAGCCCAAGGTCTTCCTGTTCGACGAACCCTTGTCCAACCTGGATGCCGAGCTGCGCATGAACATGCGCATCGAACTCACCAAGCTGCACAAGTCGCTGGGCAGCACGATGATCTACGTGACCCACGATCAGGTCGAGGCGATGACCATGGGCGACCGGATCGCGGTCTTCCACGACGGCAAGGTGGACCAGGTCGGCGCGCCGCTGGAGCTGTACAACCGCCCAGCCAACGAGTTTGTGGCCGGCTTCCTGGGGGCGCCCCGCATCAACCTCATCGACAGGCCCGACGCGGCAACGGCCTCCGAACCCCACCGGGCCTTGTGGTCCCGCCTGGTACCGGCACCGGATGATCCGGCACGTCGCGCGGGGCTGCGCGCCGAACATTGGCGTGTGGTGGCCCCCGAGCAAGGCATTCCAGCGACGCTGGAGTGGGCCGAGCACCTGGGCGACACCGCCATCCTGCACCTGCGTGTCGAGGGCGTGCGGGAACTGCTGCATGCACGCATCGGGCCCTCCAGCAGCCTGCCCGCGCCCGGGCAGCCGGTAGGCCTTCAACCCGACGCCCACTGGGTGGTGCGCTTTGACGGCAAAGGCGCTCAAATACCGCCATGAACACCCATCCCCCAGCCGGCCCCAGCCTGGACACCTTGCGCGCTCTCACCGCACCCACGGGCACCCTGCGGGTGGCGCTCAACCTGGGCAACCCGCTGCTGGTGCACCTGAATACCCAGGGTCAGCCCGAAGGCGTCTCGGTGGACCTGGCCCACGCGTATGCCGAGCGCCTGGGCCTGCCCCTGTCCTTCCAGATCGTCAAGGTGGCCGCCGAATCCGTGGCCGCGGTCACCGACGCGCAGGCCGACATCGGCTTCGTTGCGGTCGACCCGGTGCGCGGCGCCGGCATCCGCTTCACTGCACCCTACCTGTTGATCCAAGGCGCCTACGCGGTGCGGCAGGACAGCCCGCTGCAGGCCAATGACGAGGTCGACCGTGCGGGCCACCACATCGTCGTGGGCCAGGGCAGCGCCTACGACCTTTACCTCAGCCGCGAGATCCGCCACGCCACGCTGGTGCGCGCAGCCAGCTCACAGGCGGTGGTGCAGACCTTTGCCGAGCAGGGGCACACGGTGGCCGCGGGCGTTCGACAGCAGCTGGAGGCTGACCTCGCACGCTTTCCGGGGCACCGCCTGCTGCCGAGTCACTTCATGGTGATCCAGCAGGCGATGGGTGTGCCCAAGACGCGTGACGCCGCGGTGGGCGCTGCGCTCGCCCAGTTTGTGGAAGACATGAAGGCCAGCGGCTTTGTGGCCGCAGCCCTGCAACGCCATGGTGTGCAGGGCGCCGGGGTGGCGACAGCGGCCTAGGTGACGGCACGCCGCCTGTCGGCAGGCCCTGCCGGGCCCCGACGGCGGCCGCCCCCGGCTCAGGCCGCCGCCGGGGCTTCCCCGGCCTTGGGCACCTTGACCCACAACGCGGCCAGCGCCCCGAAGACCATCATGATCCCCCCCAGCATCAAGGCGTTGCGGGGGTCGCTGCCCAGCAGCGTCTTGTAGCTCGTGGCCACAAAGGCGCTCTGGATCAGCATCGGGATCACGATCATCATGTTGAAGATGCCCATGTAGACACCCGTGCGCTCCGGCGGGATGCTGCGCGCCAGCATGATGTAGGAATTGCCCATGATGCTGCCCCAGGCCAGGCCGATGCCCACCATCGCCACAAACACCGTGGTGGTGCTGGACGCGTTGGTGATGGCCAGCATGCCGGCACCGCCCAGCAGCAGGCTCACCGCGTGGACAGGCTTGGCGCCAAGCCGGCGGCTCAAGGGGATCATGGCCAGCGCTGCGAGGCAGGCGATGGCGTTGCTGAAGGCACCGGCTTCGCCGTTGAGCTTCATCGCCTCGCGGAAGGCGGCCGACGTCGGATCGGTCGTGTTGAAGAGGCCCTTGGCAATGGACAGCGACACATACTGCCAGTAGCAGGCCATGCCGAACCACTGGCACAGCTTCATCACCGCCAGCTGGCGCATCGCGTGGGGCATCGCCAGGATGGCATCCCAGATTTCGCGCAGCGTGGCGACAACCCCGACCGGCTTGCGGCGGATCTCGGCCTTCTGGGCTTCGGTGAGCGGCAGTTCACGCACGCTGAACACCGAATACAGGATGGTGGTGATGGACAGCACCGCGCCAATCAGGAAGGCCACCTTGGTGACATGCGGGATGTTGTTGGCGTCCACCGAATGCAGGCTCATGCCAAAGCCGGCGATCAGCAGCGTGGGCGCCGCAAAACTGAGCGTCTGCGCCAGGCCGGTGAAGGCGCTCTGCGTCAGGAAGCCGGCGGGCTGCTGCTCGTCGCGCAGGCGGTCCTTCACGTAGGCGCGGTAGGGCTCCATGGTGATGTTGTTGGCGGCGTCCAGGATCCACAGCAGGCTGGCGGCCACCCACAGCGCCGGGCTGTAGGGCATGGCCAGCAGCGCCAGCGAACACAGGATGGCACCGATCAGGAAGTACGGGGTGCGGCGGCCGTAACGCGTGAGGGTGCGGTCGCTCATGGCGCCGACGATGGGCTGCACCAGCAGGCCTGTGACCGGCCCAGCCAGGTTGAGCCAGGGAATGTTGGCGTAGTCCGCGCCCAGGTAGGCCCAGATCGGGCTCATGTTGGCCTGCTGAAGACCGAAGCTGAACTGCAGGCCCAGGAAGCCCACGTTCATCTTCACGATCTGCCCTGCCGTCAACAGGGGCTTGGAGGTGTCAGGGCTCATGGTCGGGCGGCGGTAGTGGAGGGCAACGGCCTATCATCTCGGAGTTGGCAAACGATTGCAATGAGGGCCAGCCCGAAGCGTGGCCATCGGCGGCGGCCAACTGGAGAAGTCGTCCCTGGCCCGTTGCGCCGGGGAAACCGTACCCTGCACCGCGCTGCTGAAAACCCTGCAAACGCCTGCGCAATGCCTGACAGAAACTTTGCCATCCGCCCGCGCGGGCTTGCCGCACCGCTTTCCTCACCCGTTACCGAGCTCTCTTCGCGCCATGCCCAGCCGCAAAACCCGCTCCACCGCCGTCCCTGCCGCCACCGGCAGCAGCCCCGCGGCGCTGCGCGAACCCGGCAGACCCGCCGTCCGGCCCCAGATGGTGGACGTGGCCAGGTTGGCCGGTGTGTCCGTCTCCACCGTGTCGCGCGCCCTGGCAGGCAGCACGCTGATCAACGCCGAGACGCGCGGTCGCATCGTCGAGATTGCCCGTTCGCTGAACTACTCCATCAACGTGGGCGCGCAAAGCCTGCGCCTGGGGCACAACCGCACCATCGGCCTGGTCATCCCCTTTGACCCGGAAAGCCGACAGCACATCAGCGACCCGTTTTTCCTGGCGCTGATGGGTTCGATTGCCGATGCCGCCACCGACCAGGGCTACGAACTGCTGCTGTCGCGGGTCAGCGCCGAACAGCTGGACCAGGCCGGCCACCTGGTGGACACCGGGCGGGCGCTCGGCATCCTGATGATCGGCCAGTGGCACCACCATGACCAGCTCAACGCACTGGCGCTGAGACAGGTTCCGATGGTGGTGTGGGGCGCCAAGCTCGCGGGCCAGCTCTACTGCACCGTGGGCAGCGACAACGAGGCCGGCGGCCGCATGGCCACCGAACACCTGCTGGACAACGGCTGCCAGCGCATCCTGTTCATCGGAGACCCGGAACTGCCCGAAGTGGCGCGGCGCCTGGAGGGGCACCGCCACGCGCTGCAGCAGCGGGGCATACCGAGCCAGGACCAACTCGTCCTGCCCGTGCCCTTCGAGGCCGATCTGGCGCGCCCGACGATCGAGCGCCGGGTGGGCCAGCACAGCACCCCGGCCGGTGCCTTCGACGGCGTGTTTGCCTGTTCTGACCTGCTGGCGATGACCGCCATCAACGCCCTGGTTGCACGGGGCCTGCAGGTGCCTGCCCAGGTGCCCGTGGTGGGCTACGACGACGTGGCGCTGGCCAGGCTGCTGCACCCGGCGCTGACGACCGTGCGCCAGTCGATCGAAGCCGCGGGTGCCGAGATGGTGCAGGCTCTGCTGCGCATCGTCGGGGGCGAGAAGCTGTCCCCTCTTCAGCTGCCGACCGAACTGGTGCGGCGCGAGAGCACCCGGCCGACAGCGGCCTGAGGCCCGCTTACCTCAGCGCCACCCAGGCCGGTGCGGCCTGGGGTGCCTTGACCGCCACCACCGGGGCGTGGCCATAGGCTTCTGCCTGGATGGCGGCGAGTTCGCCTGAGCGGGCTGCTTCACGCACCTCGGCGATGACAGCCGCGCGCGAGGCCGTGCTCTTCAGCGGCTGGATATACCCGTTGGTGGCGTAATCCAGGCCGCCGGCGGCCGTGGCGCGTGCCAACTCGGCCAGGACGTCGGCGCGGCTGAGCGATGACGCCGCGCTGGTGACGTTCAGCGGTTCAGGCGTGGCTTCCTGGGCCAGTGCGGCCGAGGTGGCGCCCATGGCGATGGTGGCATAGGCGGCGATGGCAGTGAGCTTGACGAGGTTCATGATCGTGTCTTTCCAGATGGGTTCAAGGATGGGAGTGGCCGTCAGCCGGTCTCAGCGGGCACGGGCCAGACGGACGGTGGTGTTGGCGGGTGTCCAGGCATAGACCTCGGACTGGATGGCACGGGCTTCGCCATCGGCAATGGCGGCCAGCGTCTCGGCATGCACGGCTTCACGGGCACGGCTGTTGCGCAGGGGCTCGATGTAGCCCGCGCTGCCAAAGCGGCTGGTGCCGTTGGCGCGTGCCTTGAAGAGGTCAGCCTGCACCTGGGCCCGCGTCAGCGACGAGGTGGATGCTGGAACAGGCTCGAACGTGGCTTCCTGGGCCAAGGCGGTGGAGGTGCCGGCGAGGCTCAGGGTGGTCAGGGCGACAAAGGCGGCGGCAGAGGCGATGCGGGTGGCGTTCATGGTGTGTCCTTTCAGGAGCAATCAACGAGGGGTTGAGGAGGTTTGCGCTTCCGGTGGCTGCTGCTTGTGCATCCACCATGACCATGACTGTGGCTGGCGCACCCCACGCCCACCGAACGCGCAGATGACAATTGCGTCATCTTGCGCATTGAAGGAGTGAACGATGTCAGCGACCCCCACCGCCCCGATGACGCTGATCGGCCGGCCCGGCTGGGGCTCGGCCATCATCGAGCTGCAGCTCGCCCATTACGGCTTGCCGCATGTGCTGCAGGACAGCGGCGACCTGCTCGACTCCGAGGACGCGCGCGCCAGCCTGCGGCACCTGAACCCGCTGGCCCAGGTGCCGGTGCTGCTGCTGCCCGACGGCACCGTGATGACCGAAAGCGCCGCCATCACACTGCACCTGGCCGACATCACGCAGCGCGACGACCTGGTGCCCGGACCCACTGCGCCTGAACGGGCGGCCTTCCTGCGCTGGCTGGTCTTTCTGGTGGCCAACATCTACCCTACCTTCACCTACGGCGACATCCCCACCCGCTTCGTGCCTGACGAGACCGCCGCCGAGGCGTTCGAGCAGACCCTCAACGCCTACGCCCGAAAGCTCTGGTGCCAGGTGGAAGGCGAAGTCAAGGGCCCCTGCTTTCTGGGCGACCGCTTCACCGCCCTGGACATCTACCTGCTGGTCATGATGCGCTGGCGCCCGGGCAAGGCCTGGTTTACCGAGAACGCACCGCTACTGGACGCCGCCTTCACACGGGCTAACGACATTGCACAGTCAACACCCGCCCTGGCCCAGGTGATGCAGCGCAACTTCCCCAAGGGCTGACTCAGCAGCCCACGCCCCAGCGGCGCCAGCGCAGGGTGTCGATGTGCAGACGGCCGCTCGGGTACTGCCCGAAACCCATCTGCCACGTCGGGCCGTGTTCGTGCCAGAAGCGGCACAGCCGCTGCGCGGCCGCCGCGGCGTCGCCGGCCGGCGTGATGTCGAGCGCAAACGCTCGCCAGTGCGCGCTGCCGGGCGCCCCACCCGCGCAGCGGTTCAGGGCCCCATCGCGGTAGCCGGAGTGCACCTGCACGTCGGCCAGCACACCCGCATTCCGAAGGGCCTCAAACAGCCTCAGCACCTGCGCCACCTTGGCCCAGAGCTCGGGCGGTGGCACGGCAAACGGCTGCCCCTCACACACGCGCCAGGAACTGGCGCTGCGCAGAAACTGGTGCGGCGGCAGGACTTGCGCCAGGCCCTCTTGCTGCAGCTGCGCCATCAAGGCGGCGTGGGTGGCCTGGCGTTCGGGGGACTCGTCCAGCCACTGCTGAAGAAGCCGCTCGTCGCGCTCATCGGCAGGGGGTTGGGGCTCGGCCACCAGGGCCTGTCCGCTGGCCAGGGACAGCGACAGAGACAAGGCCACACCGGCGGCAAGCCGCAGGGCTAGGCCGAAGGGCTGCGAGGCCGGGGGCAAGCCCCCTGCCGCGTCGCGTCTGGCGCGCCTCACCGCCCCGGGGCCACCAACGCAAACATCACGCCCTGAGGATCGGTGGCATTGACGATCCACGAACCGCCAGGCACCTCGTGCGGGCCCAGGCAGACCTTGCCACCGGCCGCTTCCAGGCGGGCGACAGCCGAATCGATGCCGTCCACATTGAAGTAGAACAACCAGGCCGACACGGGCATCTCCGGTGGGCGATTCATCATGCCGCCGGCGGGTGACCCGCCCGTGTTGAACATCCGGTAGAGACCGAACTCGCCCATGTCCACCGCGCCAGCCGCCGTCCAGCCGAACTGCGCGCCGTACCACGCCAGCGCCTGCTCGCTGTCGGCCGTGACGAGCTCGTGCCAGCCCACCGTCCCGGGCGTGGTGGGCGGTGTCATGGCAGGTGGCTGGCTGCCAATGTCCTGGAAGGCGATGAAGGCAGCGCCCTGAGGGTCCAGCAGGGTCGCAAAGCGCCCCACGCCGGGAATGTCCTGCGGAGGGTGGCACAAGGTGGCGCCGGCAGCCTGGGCCTGTTCCACGGCGGCGTCGCAATGGGCCACGCCAACGTACCCCATCCAGCAAGGCTGCGCGCCGTTCTGGGCGGCGTCATCGGGCAGCGTCATGAGCCCAGCGACCTGCTTGCCCGCGGCGCTGACCAAGGTGTATGGAAAGGGCATGCCAGCGTCGTCGGCCTTCCAGCCCAGCACCGCCTGGTAGAACTGACTGGCCGCGGTGAGGTCGGTGGTCATCAGTTCGTACCAGACAAACGGTGCCGCTGAAGGCAGCACGGCGGCTTGTGCTTTGGAGTAGGCGTTGGCGCTCATGAATGTCTCCTTCCACAACCCCACAACCGCCTTGACCTTAGCACCGCCATCGCCGGCTGCACAGGGGGCTTGTGCGCGGTCCACGCGCTCCGAGGACACCCCGAGTTGACAGCCCCAGGGGGCGTCGCCGAGGATCTTTGAAAGAGCTTTCGCAGCCTGGCCTGAGGTGCCCACGCACCGGTCTCCCACCCAAGGCAGCCATGCATACCCATCGCACCCCCGACGTCGCCCTGTGGGACCAGTAGCTGGCGTACCCATTGTTTGGCATGCTGGTCGCGGCGCTGATCGGCGTGGCCATCCATGCCGCCCTGGCGGCGTCAGACGACGTCAAGCGGGCGTTTGACCGTGCGGGGCTGACTTGACCCCTGCCCCCTGGCACCCGCCGGCCACCCGGCGCAGCCCGGACGCAGGGCGGCCCACGCATTGCCCTACGTGTTCGGCGGGATGGGGCTGCTGGCATTGACCGGTTCTCAGACCGCGTGAGGCGCGGCCACGCCTGGCATTGACGGCACCGAGTAGTGGCATCATCGGCCACCAGACACCGCTGGCGCAGCTGCGCGCGGCAGACACGCCAGGCGGCCCCGCACCGTGAACCTCGAAGCCATCAGCACGGCCCAGCGCGAGCGGGAATACTCCCCCAGCTCGGTCATCGGCGGCCACTACCAACCCTACCTGCAGGCCTATGCCCGGCGCAGCGCGGACGCCCACGCACAGGCCCTGGCCATGGGTGCCCGCTGGCAACGCCTGGCCTACGGATCGGCGCCCAGCCAGGGCATCGAGCTCTACCTGCCGCCCGGCCGGGCAGCCAGGCATGCGCTGCTGCTGTTTGTGCATGGCGGCTACTGGCAGGAACTCTCCGCGGCCGATTCGCGCTTTGCCGCCGCCGCATGCCTTCGCGCAGGGCATGCCTTTGCGGCGCTGGACTACACCCTGGCGCCCGCGGCAACGCTCGACGCCATCGTTCTGGAGTGCCTCAGCGCATGGGCAAGCCTGTCGCGCGAGACCTCGTCGCTGGGCCTGGACCCGCAGCGCATGGTGGTCAGTGGCAGCTCGGCGGGCGCCCACCTGGCGGCCATGCTGTGCCTGCCGGGCGGTCTGCCTGAGGACGTGCCCCCACCCGCCGCGGCGCTGCTGGTGTCGGGCATCTACCGCCTGGAGCCGCTGATCGGCACATCCATCAACCAGGCCTTGGGGCTGGATGGCGTGCAATGCCTGCGCAACAGCCCCCAGCAACGGCCCCTGAAAGGCTTTCCGCCCAGCCTGGTGTGCTGGGGCCAGCAGGAAACCAACGCCTTCAAGGCACAAAGCCTGCACTTTGCCGGGGCACTGGCACTGGCCGGCACCGCCAGCCATGCGGTCGAAATTGCAGGCCGCAACCACTTCGACATCATCCTGGACCTGGCCGAACCCGGCACGTTGCTGGGTGACGCCACACTGGCCGCGCTGTCTGGACGACACTTCCCGGTGACGGTCACGCCCGCGTGACCCGCCCCTCCCCACGGCCTGCACGTCCTGCATGTCCTGCATGACGCCACCCACCCCGAACCCACCTGCCGACGCCACCGCCATGAACCCACCGCTGACCCGCAGCCAGCTGGCGCAACTCGACCACGACGACCCGCTCGCCCCCTGTCGCGAACGCTTCCTGCTGCCCGAGGGCGTGATCTACCTCGATGGCAACTCGCTGGGCGCGCTGGTCAAGACCGTCCCGGCGCGGGTGCAGCAGGCCGTGGTGCAGGAATGGGGCCAGGGCCTGATCCGCAGCTGGAACGACGCCGGCTGGTACCCTGCGCCCCAGCGCATCGGCGCGGCCATCGCCGCGCTCATCGGCGCACAGGCGCATGAGGTGGTGGCCTGCGACTCGACCTCGGTGAACCTGTTCAAGGTGCTGATCGGCGCGCTGCAGCTGCGGCCGGGGCGGCGGGTGATCCTCGGCGAACTGGGCAACTTCCCGACCGACATGTACGTGGCCAGCGGCGTGGCCGAGCTGATGGGGGCCGAGCTGCGCTGCGTGGCGCCTGACGAACTGGAACAGGCCATTGCGCAGGCCGGCGACGCGCTGGCCGTGGTGACGCTCACCCACGTCAACTACAAGACGGGGCGGCTGTACGACATGGCCGGCATCACCGCCGCGGCCCACCGCGTGGGAGGCCTGGTGGCCTGGGATCTGGCACACAGTGCCGGAACACTGCCGGTGCAGCTCAACGCCTGCGCGGTCGACCTTGCCGTCGGCTGCGGCTACAAGTACCTCAACGGGGGCCCGGGCGCACCGGCCTTCGTCTACGTGGCCGAACAGCACCTGGCGCAGGTGCGCTCGCCCATCGCCGGCTGGCACGGGCATGCCCAACCCTTTGCCTTCACGCAGGGCTATGAACCACACCCCGGCATCGACCGCATGCTGGTGGGCACGGCGCCGCAGCTGGCCATGGTGGCGCTGGAAGAGGCGCTGAGCGCCTTCCAGGGCGTCGAGATGGCGCAGCTGCGCCGCAAGGGGATGGCGCTGGGCGACCTGTTCATCCGGCTGGTGGACGAACAGCTCGCGGGCCACGGCTTTGGTGTGGCCAGCCCACGCGACGCTGCACAGCGCGGCAGCCAGGTGGCGCTGACCCACGAACACGGCTACGCCATCATGCAGGCGCTGATCGCGCGCGGTGTCATCGGCGACTTCCGGGCGCCCGACATCCTGCGCTTTGGCTTTGCCGGCCTGTATGTCCGCTATGTGGACATCTGGGACGCGGTGGCAACCCTGAAGGCCGTGATGGACAGCGCCGAGTGGCGGCAACCCGCCTTCATGGCGCGCAAGGCCGTGACCTGAGCACCCGCGGCCGACCACGTCAACTGAACGTCAACAGAGGACTGCATGAAGATTGCCATCGTCGGCGCCGGTGCCATCGGCGGGTACCTGGGGGCCTGCCTGGCCGCCACCGGGGAACACCAGGTCAGCGCCCTGGCACGTGGCGCCACACTCGACGCGCTGCGCAGCCACGGCTGGCGCGTGCAGGAAGCCAAGGACGGTCCGCGCGCCCGCGCCGGTGCGCGCTGGCAGGCACCGCTGGCAGCGGCCAGCGACCACGCCGCCGAACTGGGCCGGCAAGACGCCGTGGTCATCGCGGTCAAGTCGCAGGCCTTGCCTGGGCTGGCCCCGAACCTGCAGCCCATGATCGGGCCGGAAACCCTCATCGTGCCGGCGATGAACGGCGTGCCGTGGTGGTTCTGCCAACAGGTACCCGGGTGGCAAGGCCGAACGCTGAGCGCCGTCGACCCGGACGGTGGCATCTCGAAGGCCCTGCCCGCGGAACAGGTGCTGGGCTGTGTCGTGCACATGGCCTGCTCATCGCCCGAGCCCGGGCTGGTGCTTCACCGCATGGGACAAGGACTGATCGTCGGTGAAGCCAGCGGCTCCATCAGCCCGCGCGCCGAAGGCTTCGCAGCCTGCCTGCAGCGTGCGGGCCTGGACACCACGCTCAGCCCCAAGGTGCGCCAGGACATCTGGTACAAGCTGTGGGGCAACATGACCATGAACCCCGTCAGTGCACTGACGGGGGCCACGCTGGAGCAGATGCTGCAGGATCCTCTGGTGCGGCAGTTCTGCACCGCAGCGATGCAGGAAGCCTCCGAGGTCGGGGGGCGCATCGGCTGCCCCATCGGGCAGTCACCCGAAGACCGCCACGCACTCACGCAGAAGCTCGGGGCCGTGAAGACCTCCATGCTGCAGGACGTCGAAGCCGGGCGCAGCATCGAGCTCGACGCCATCGTCGGCGCGGTCCGCGAGATCGCCCAGGTGCTGGGTGTGCCCACACCACACATCGACATCCTGCTGGGCCTGACGCGGCTCATGGCCAGCAACCGGGGGCTGTACCCACAGAGCTACCCGCGGCTGGAGTCGGCCGCCTCCTCCGCCTGACCGCACACCGAAAACCCCCTGTTCAACCCCTTTGGAGAGACTCCCACCATGACCGACAAGGCAGCGAAGATCGCCGTGATACCCGGCGATGGCATCGGCAAGGAAGTGATGCCCGAAGCCCTGCGCGTGCTGGAGAAGGCCGCCAGCCGCTTCGGCCTGACGATGGCCTTTCACCCGGTGGACTGGGCCAGCTGCGACTGGTATCAGGCCCACGGCCAGATGATGCCCGACGACTGGAAGGCCCAGCTTGGCGGCATGGACGCACTGCTGTTCGGTGCGGTGGGCTGGCCCGCCACCGTGCCCGACCACATCTCGCTGTGGGGCAGCTTGATCAAGTTCCGCCGCGAGTTTGACCAATACATCAACCTGCGCCCGGCGCGCCTGATGCCCGGTGTGCCCTGCCCGCTGGCCCACATGAAGCCGGGCGACATCGACATGATGATCGTCCGCGAGAACACCGAGGGTGAATACAGCTCGGTGGGCGGCGTGATGTTCGGCGGCACCGAACGCGAGTTTGTCTCTCAAACGAGCATCTTCACGCGCACCGGCAGCGAACGCCTGCTGGACTTCGCCTTCCAGCTGGCGCGCCAGCGCCAGCGCAAGCACGTGACCGTGGCCACCAAGAGCAACGGGATCGCCATCTCCATGCCCTGGTGGGACGAACGCGCGGCCGAAGCCGCCGCCCGCTTCCCCGACATCGCCTGGGACAAGCAGCACATCGACATCCTCTGTGCACGCTTTGTGCTGCAGCCGCAGCGCTTCGACGTGGTGGCGGCCACCAACCTGTTCGGCGACATCCTCTCCGACCTGGGCCCGGCCTGCACCGGCACCATCGGCATCGCACCCAGCGCCAACCTCAACCCGGAGCGCCGTTTCCCCAGCCTCTTCGAGCCGGTGCACGGCTCGGCGCCCGACATTGCCGGGCAGAACATCGCCAACCCGGTGGCCATGATCTGGTCTGCGGCCATGATGCTCGATTTCCTGGGCCACCGCGACGCCCACGATGCCGTCCTGCAGGCCATCGAGACGGTGCTGCGCGAAGGACCCAAGACACGCGACCTCGGCGGCCAGGCCAGCACCACCGAGATGGGCAAGGCCATCGCGGCGCTGGTCTGACAGCTTTTCAGGCCGGCGCCAGGCCCTGCACCCGTTTGCTGGCCGCCGTCTCCTCGGAGGCCAGCCACTGCAGGAAGCCGGCCGCCACCTCGGGCTGGCCGCATGACACCCCCACCGCGGCACTGAAGACCGTGGTGATGGCGCAGGCGTCCGGCAGCGGGCCCAGCACCCTGACGCCCGGGGTGTGGATGAGTTCGCTGGTTTGCTGAAAGCCCAGCGCCACCGTGCCTTCGGCCAGCAAGCGCGCCACGGGCACACCGGGCGGCGCCTGCACCAGGCGGGTGCCGAGTTCGCCGACGATGCCCCAGCGTTCAAACAGCTTGAGCAGTTGCGTGCCGCTGGGGCCGGTGGAGTAACCCAGGCTGGGGGCGTCCAGGACGGCCTGGCGCAAGGCGGCCTCAGAGCTTGGCAGCGCCAGCGCCGAGCCGGGACCGACGGCCAGCGACACCTCCGAGCGCACGACGGGCACCACGCTGCCATCGCGCAGGTGCCCCTCGGCCACGAGGGCCTCGATGGCATCGGATGCCAGGAAGACCAGGTCGACGGGTTCGCCGCTGCGCACGCGGCGGGCCGCATCGACACCGCCCACCGATTCGGCGTGAACGGGTGAGCCCGGCCGTCCTTGATAGGCCGGCAGGATGTCGGCCAGCCAGGCACGGGTGGCCATGGAAGAGAGCAGTCGCAGCGGGGGTGTCATGGTCGAACGGCCGGTGGCAATGCACACCAGCGCGAGCCTACCAGGGCTGCTGCGATGGCCACGCGTGACAGGCCCCAAAAGAAAGACCCGGCCGGTGTCGCCACCGACCGGGCCGTCCCGGTTCCCTGAGCAAATGCCCGCTTGCTGTCTCGACAGCCACGGTTCTTTAACGAGAAGCAGTTTCCAATAGTTCGGTTTCCTGTCTGTTTCAACCACCACCGGGCCCACGCGGGCAAACCCGCCATCGGACGCCCCTTCGATGAAACACATGAAACACAAACGCTTGCAGCCGGCGAAGCGCGTGAAGCACGGAAGAAACAGAGCCACTCCATCATTCACCGATGGAAGCTGCAGTCTTTCGGCAACACATCTCCGGCTCTTCGGCCTGGTGGGCGCGTCGATATGATGAAACGCAGCCCGGCTTTGCTATGTACGCACCCGCACCCACCACGCCCATCCGCCTGCTTGTGGTTGACGACGAACCCGAGATGCGGGGTCTGCTGGCCGAATACTTCACCCGGCAGGGTTTTGGGGTGCAGGCCGCCGGCAGCGCGGACGAAGCCCGGCGGCTGGTGGCTGAAGCCCGGCCCGACCTGGCCTTGCTGGATGTGACCATGCCGGGTGAGAACGGCCTGAGCCTGCTGGGCTGGTTGCGCCGTGTCCACGCCGAGGTGGCCGTGGTCATGCTCACTGGCAACGGTGAGACGGTTGACCGGGTGGTGGGCCTGGAGCTGGGCGCCGACGACTACGTGGCCAAGCCCTGTGACCTGCGCGAACTGCTCGCACGTGTGCGAGCGGTGCTCAGGCGTTCCGGCACGTCCCTGGCGGCGGTGCCGGCCAGTGTCCTGGCGTCCCGCGAGAGCGCCCAGCTGTCGCCATCAGCCCTCGCCACAGCGCCTGCTCCGCAGGCGCCCCCTCCACGCAGCCGTGCGGGTGAGTCCCGGGTGGCCATGGGCGACCGCACACTGGACCTTGACAAGCAGGCACTGTATGGGCCCGATGGCAAGGCCATCGACGTTTCTGCCGGCGAGTTTGACTTGCTGGCCCTGTTTGCCCGCAACCCCAACCGCCCGCTGAAACGCGACACCATCCTGGCCCAGGCGCACGACCGCGGCTGGGACGTCTTTGACCGCAGCATCGACCTGCGCATCATGCGTCTGCGCCGCAAGCTCGAACGCAACCCGGACAAGCCACAGGTCATCAAGACCGTGCGCGGCGTGGGCTACGTGTTTGTCACAGGTGAACGAGACGTCGAGACGGGCTGAACCGCGCCACCCCGGAAGCCGCATCTGAAGGGCTCGGCCGTGCCTGGTCGGCGCTAGCATCGGGGTGCCCTTAACCCCATGCCGATGAGCGGACGTCACCCTGAAGCCGGCGCTGCCAGCCTTGCCGGCAGCGACACCCAACACGAAGCCCGGCGCTTGATTCGCTGGCTGCTGGTGCCCATCCTGGGCCTCTTGGCAGTGCTCAGTTTCCTGCAGTACCAGCAAGGCATGGATGACGCCGAGAGTGTGCTGCAGCGCCGCGCCGATGAGCGGTCCCAGGAACTGCTGGCACTGGCCAGGCCAGCCACTGCGCATGTGCACGACATGCGCCGCCTGCTGGAATCCTCCTGGGATGACCCGCCCTCGGCCCCCGCCGAACTGTTCCCAGGCCTGCAGGCCTGGCCCCTGCAGGCGGGCGTGCCCCCGCAGGCCATCGATGGTTGGACACTGGACGGCGCGTCTGCCCCGCTTCGCGAGCGCTGGGGGCAGTTCTGGTGGGGTTCGATGGCGGGTGAGGCACCCGACGACACCTGGGTCCGCCGCTTTGCGCTGGTGCAGCGGCACAACCGCGCCGCCAGCGAACGTTCACCGGGCTTCGAGGGGAGCTACTTCGTGTCGGTGGAGCGCAACGTCAGCTGGAGCTACCCCTGGGTAGACACCCCTGGCATGCTCAAGGCGATGGGCGTGCAGACGCTGCGCGAACTTGACAGCCTGCGCATCCGCAGCTTCCAGGGCACCGAAGCCAAGCTGACGCCCGAGCTCATCGCCCGCGGCAACTGGGGCCAGCCTTACGTCAGCCAGATCCACGGGCGCCTGGTGCAATCCCACATGGCCCCGGTGATGGTGAATGGCCGCTACCAGGGTGAAGTCAGCGTCGACTTCCGGCTTGACACGCTGCAGGCCGTGGCCGAACTGTGGCAGGACACCCACCATGAGCTGTGGGTGCTGGACCACCGCCTGCGCGTGGTAGCCGACGCGGCCAAGCCCTTGCAGGCCCCAGGTGAGCGCGGCGTGGCCAATCAGCTGATCGAGATTCCGGTGGCCACAAGGCTGCCCGAGGGGCTGGCGCCAGCCCTGCTGCCGCGTCTGACACGCCCGAACGCCGTCAGCCTGACCCATCTGCCAGGCTGGCTGGTGATCAGCGCGACCCGACAGGGTTCGCCGTGGATCTACCTTCAGCTCGTGCCCGCCAGCCAGTTGCGGCAGCAGGTGCTGATGACGCTGCTGCCCAACGCGCTGATCGGCCTGGCCCTGCTGGGGGTGTTTCTGTGGGGCCAGTGGCTGTTCACGCGCTGGTTTGTCAACCCGGCGCTGGGGGTGCTGGGCTACCTGCGTGAGCTCAGCGCCAACCCCGCCGCCCCGGCACCCGATCTCGGCCGGCGCTGGGCCGCTTGGGTCAAGGCGGTTCGGCTGACGGTGCAGGCGCAACACCAGCAGCGTGAACAGATCGAACGCCAGCGCGAGGCGCTGCGCCGCAGCGAGCGGCTCAGCACCATGGGCACCATGCTGGCCAGCGTGGCGCATGAGCTGAACAACCCGCTGGCCGTGGCCATGGGGCGCGCCGCGCTGCTGGAGGACCGCGTGCTGGCGGCCTCTGACGCGTCCAGCCCCGCGGCCTGGGCGGTGCGCGATGACGCACGCCGCGTGCGCGAGGCGGCCGAGCGCTGCGCCCGCATCGTCACGAACTTTCTGAACTTTGCGCGACAGCGGCCCCCGTCTCGCTGTTCCGTGGTGCTGCGGGACGCCGTGCAGGCAGCCGCCGACCTGCTGTCGCACCGGCTGCGCAGCCACCACATTCGGCTGACGCTGGCCCTGCCTGACGACCTGCCGGCGGTGAAGACCGACCCGGACCAGCTGGTGCAGGTGCTGCTCAACCTGCTGCTGAATGCCCAGCAGGCGATGGAAGGGCAGGCGCGTGAGCGCGTGATCGCCTTGACAGCCGGCTGCGACAACCCGCAGGACGACGGCCATCTGGCGCCCGGCTGGGTGTGGCTGCGGGTGGTGGACACCGGCCCGGGCGTTCCTGCCAGCATCCGGGAAAAGCTCTTCGAGCCCTTTTTCACCACCAAGGAACAGGGCCAGGGGACGGGCCTGGGGCTGAGCATCTCGCGCAACCTGCTGCAGGAACACGGGGGTGACCTGGTGCTGGAGTCCAGCAGCGCCGAGGGCAGCTGCTTCTGCGTGCGGCTGCCGGCCGCAGCACCGGAGGAACACGCCCAGGGCCCCACGGTGACCGAACGGGGTGTCGGCAGCCCACCGGCGAGCGTCGGGACCGGCCCTGCACCAGGGCTGCTGCCGGACGGCGAGCCACGCGAACAGCCGCGCATCCTGGTGGTCGACGGCGACCAGGACATGGCCGAGCTGGTGCTGGCCACGTTGGAGAACGCGGGTTATGAGGTTGCCATCGCCGAGTCCGGGCCCGTGGCGCAAGAGCTGCTGGACGAAGTGCACTTCGACGCCATCGTCAGCGGAGTTCACGTGCCCGACCTGTCCGTGGGCGAACTGCAGGCCTTGCTGCGTCAGCGCGCCGCCGAGCTGGCCGAGCGGACGCTGTTCATCACGGGCGATGCCCTGTCGCCCGGCACCGCAGCAGCGCTGGAACACAGCGGCCGGCCCTGGCTGGAAAAGCCCTTCACGCGCGACGAACTGCTGACAGCGATGCAGCGCCTGCTGGGTACCGGCGATCAGGCCCAGCCAGCGGAAGCTGCACTGACCCGCTGACACCCTCGCAGCGGCGCAGCATCAGCTGGAAAGGCCGGCATGATGCGCCGAGGGCGCGCTGGCCAACGCCGCCGCGTGCACGCTCGCCAGCCCACCCATGAACAGCTCCACCACCACCGGGGCGAGGCGTTCATGGTTCAAGGGGCCTTCAGGGTGCAGCCAGGTGAAGGTCCAGTTGATCATGCCAAACAGCAGCATGGCCAGGGGCTTGTGCCACGCCGACGCCGCATCGGGCCGCACGGCCGCAACAGCCTGCGCAAAGGCCAGCACCACGCGGCGCTGCGCATCTTCCACCGCCGCGCGCGCCTGCGGCCCGAGAAACCTCACGTCCTCGGTCAGCACGCGGTGGGCATCCGACGCGCCGGCATAGGCCTGCATGAAGCGCAGGATCAGCAGGCGCAGGTGCGCTTCTGCGGGCAGGTGCTGTGCCGTGACTTCGTCCACCAGCTGTTCCAGGCGGGTGACATGCTCGGTGGCCACGTCAGCCAGCAGCTGTTCCTTGTCGTGGAAATAGTGGTAGACGGTGGCCTTGGACACACCACCCGCCGACGCCACCTGCTGCACCGTCGCGGCCGTGTAGCCTCGCTGCGCAAACACACTGGCGGCCGCGGCCAGGATCACCGCGCGCTGCCCGGCATAGGTGCTCGCGCGGGGACGGGCCATCAGCGTTCGTCGAAGGAGATCACCACGCGGTCGCTCAAGGGGTGGGCCTGGCACGTGAGGATGAAGCCTGCGGCCACTTCGGCGGGCTGCAGCGCAAAGTTGCGGTCCATCCTGACCTCGCCCTCGATCAGCTTGGCGCGGCAAGTGGCGCAGACACCGCTCTTGCAGGAATACGGCACTTCCAGCCCCTGGCGTGCCGCGGCCTCCAGGATGTTGGGGTCAGCTTCCTTGTCGAACTGCAGGCTGCGGGTCAGGCCGTCGCGCACCAGTGTGATCGTCGCGTAGTGAGCGTCTTCCTCATGCACGTCTGGCGCGGGTGCGGCGTCACTGCCGTCCAGGGCGCCCGGGGCCAGGCCGAAGCGCTCGATGTGGATGCGCTCGGCCGGAAGGCCGGCGGCCTTCAGCGCGGCCTCGGCCTCGTCGTTCATGGCGTGCGGGCCGCAGACAAAGGCGTGGTCGATGCTGGCCGCGGGGACCAGGGTCTTCAGGAACCGGCCGATGCGCTCGGCGTCCAGGCGGCCCTGGTGCAGCGGGCTGTCCACCTGCTCGCGCGAGAACACCGGGTGCAGGCTGAGCCGGGACAGGTATCGGTTCTTCAGGTCTTCCAGCTCTTCCCGGAACATCGTGGTGGCGGCCTTGCGGTTGCCGTAGAGCAGGGTGCAGCGGGTGTGGCCATGGGCCTGCAGCACGGTGCGCGCGATGGACAACAGGGGCGTGATGCCGCTGCCGCCCGCGATCAGCAGCACATGCTGTGGTGCGTTGGCCTGATCCAGGCCTTTCAGCGCCGCGCCGAAGCGGCCCTGGGGCGGCAGCACCTCCAGCGTGTCACCTTCGCGCAGCACGCCATGCACCCAGGGCGAGAACAGGCCACGGGGCACGCGCCGTACCCCCACGCGCAGCGTCTCACCTGGGGCGGCGCAGATGGAATACGAGCGGCGCGCTTCCTCTGGCCCACGGCCGCGCTTGAGCGTCAGGTACTGGCCGGGCTCGAAGCGGAAGGAGTCCTGCAGTTCAGGCGGCACCTCGAAGCGGATGACCACGGAATCGGTGGTGTCGCGCCGCAGCTCGGCGACGCGCAGGGTGTGGAAGTGGATCATCGGTGGGGCAGGCCCTACAGGGGCTTGAAATACTCGAAGGGCTCCCGGCAGGCGAGGCAGCGGTAGAGCGACTTGCAGGCGGTGGAGCCAAAGGCGGACAGCCGCTCGGTGCGCGGGCTGTCGCAGCGCGGGCAGGGTATGTCACGTGCCATCAGGTGGATGGGTTGGGGTGCGGCAGAGAGCCCTGACACCGCACAGCCCGGGCCGGTGGTGTCCTGCGGCGGCGCGATGCCGTAGGCCCGAAGCTTGGCGCGCCCGGCAGCGCTGATCCAGTCGGTGGTCCAGGCCGGTGAGCGCTGCAGCCGAACCTGCACGGGCCCGAAGCCGGCGTCGACCAGCGCCGCGCGCACCGATTCGCTGATCACCTCGGTGGCCGGGCAGCCCGAGTAGGTGGGGGTCAGCGTGACCTCCAACGGCCCCTCGGGCTCGCTCGGCCAGCGCAGGCTGCGCACGATGCCGAGGTCGCAGACCGACAGCGCCGGCACCTCAGGGTCCAGCACGTCGGCCAGCACCGCCCAGGCCGCCGCGCTGCGGTCCTGGGAATGGGCGCCTTCGCTCACCAACGGCCCCCAGGGTAGGCCCGCTGGAGGTACTGCATCTCGGCCAGGATGAAGCCCATGTGCTCGCTGTGCTGGCCGCGACTGCCCGTGCTCACGTAGGCGGAATCGGCGGGCATCACCAGCGTGGCGCGGGTGACGGTGTCGGTGATCTCGGCCATCCAGGCCGCGCGCAGCTGGCTGCGGCGCGGGCCCAGGCCCAGGCGCTCGGCCTCGGCGTCGCAGCTGTCGTCGGCGAACAACTCCGCCACAAAGGGCCAGGCGCGGTTCAAGGCGGCCTGCATGCGACGCTGCGATTCAGCGGTGCCGTCGCCCAGGCGAACCGTCCAGCCTGCGGCATGCTCGATGTGGTAGCGGCACTCCTTCAGCGACTTCTGCGCCACGGCGGCGAGCTCGGTGTCGCTGCTGCTGGCCAGGTGCACCCAGTGCTGCCGCAGCCAGCAGGCCACCAGCAGGTTGCGCACGATGGCGTCGGCGAAGTCGCCGCCAGGGCTGTGGGCGCTGCTGCGCCGCATGGGCTGCTCCACCAGGCTGAGGTTCAGGTAATCACGCTCCTCGCGCAGGAAGGCCAGCTGGTCTTCATCCAGCCCCTGGCCGTCGAGCATGGCCACATGGCCCAGCAAGGCACGCGCCTGGCCCAACAAGTCCAGCGCGAGGTTGGTGATGGCGATGTCCTCTTCCAGCACCGGGCCATGGCCGCACCACTCGGCCAGCCGCTGGGCGTGGATCAGGCAGGTGTCGGCCAGGCGAAGCACGTAGCGGGTGTGCGCCGAGGGCTTGAGCGTGACGGAGGCGGAAGGCATGGTGCAGGCCGGCTTCACATGTGGTTGACGGATTCGGGCAGCTCGTAGAAGGTGGGGTGGCGGTAGACCTTGTCTTCCATCGGGTCGAAAAGCATGTCCTTGTCGGCCGGGTCGCTGGCGGTGATCTGGGCCGACGGCACCACCCAGATGCTGCAGCCTTCCTGGCGGCGGGTGTAGACCTCGCGCGCCAGCTGCAGCGCCAGGCCTGAGTCGGGGGCGTGCAGGCTGCCGCAGTGCTTGTGGTCCAGCCCGGCCTTGGGGCGCACAAACACTTCCCACAAGGGCCATTCCTGGGGCCGCGGGGCGGGTGCAGGGGTGCTGGTGGCCTTGATGTCGGACGGGGTGTTCATGCGGCCCGCTCCTGCGGGTGGCTGCGCTGCGCCTGCTTCTGGGCATGGGCCATGGCGGCCTCGCGCACCCAGGCCCCGTCGTCCCAGGCCTTGACGCGGGCGTCCAGGCGTTCGCGGTTGCA
>JAJTDE010000285.1 GCA_021298085.1 Rubrivivax sp. | reverse complement strand
CGACTACGCCTTTACCCTTTGAGACCGCGAACCTGAATCGGGCCACGTGCCCGGCGGCGCGCTCACGCCGCCTCGCGCGCCGCCGGCACCCAGCCCTGGGCCAGCGCGTCGTCACCCAGCCAGCGGGAGGCCCCGCCAAACAGGCCCTGACGGGCTGCCGCCTGAACGATGCGTTCACACTCGCCGCGTGTCAGGCGCAACACCAGCTGCTCCCAGCGGCGCTGGATGACCGGCTGCATCCAGGCGTCTTCCAGGGCCGTGCGCAGACGCTGGGTATCCAGGGCCCAGCCAGCGGCCAGGCGGCGGGCCAGCAAGGCGCTCATGAACAGGTTGAAGGCGCGCCGCGCATCGGCGTGGGGCAGCAGCACCGCCACCGCCTTTTGGCGCTGGGCGTAGCCTTCACCCATCAGCAACTGGGTCAGCAGCACCTGCAGCGCCTGTGACGGGTTGGTCAGCACCACCCGGTTGGGCGGCAGCACCCGCAGCGGCCGCGTGGCCAGGCGCTCGTAGGGCGCACGCTCGGCCAGGCTGAGCAGGCCGCTCAGCCGTTCCCACTGCGCCAGGCTCAGGCCGCCCGGCAGGGCGGCGGGCTGTGCCTGCTGGTGCAGCCGGGCGACCAGCCCCGCTACCTCGGCGGCACCCGCCTGGCCACGCGCCTGGGCCACGCGACGGCTCACCACCACCAGGTGGCCGGCGGCGTAAGCCTCGTCGGCGCGCAGGCGCATCACCATCGCGTCGGTGGGCAAGCCTTGCCCCTGCGTCAGCACCTCGCGGGTCACGGGGCATTGCAGCACCTCGATCTGCGCCAGGTAGTGGGGGGTGACCATCAGGCCCTCGAACGGGATCCCCGCTGCCCAGGCCTGCAGCCGCAGCGCCAGCCAGCGCTGCACGGCGCGTGTCGGCCGCAGGGTGCGGGTGCCGAAGGCAGCGCGCCCGGCGTCCCAGCCCTGACGAACCGGGTGCTGCCCGTGCAGATGGTCGGCCGGCGGCGTGAGCCGGTGGTGGGCGTGGTCCCAACCGATCTCGAAACCCAGGCGTTCGAAGCCGTTGTCGGCGGCGGCCGTCGGCCACAGCTCGGCCGTCGCACCGGCCATCACGGGGGGCGTGACGTCGGCTGTCACGTCGGATGTCACGGCGGCCACGTGGGCATCACGGTGCCCGGCGGCGCGCGGTGCGCTGGGGGCGGCAGGGGCATGACGGGCTTGAAGGGCGTGGCGCATGGTGTCCTCGGCGGGTAAGTGGCAACCGGGACGTCCCCGGCAACACCAGTTTCTGCGCTGGGTGTCTCATGGCGTGAGACACCATGAACACGATGTGCCTTACAGTGCCGGACAACGCGTGACCCTGCGCGATTCGGCTGGGCGCACCCCTGTCCCCCGCAGCCGACCCCAGCCACCCCCACCCACCACCATGGACCGTACTGAACGCCTCTACGTCATCGAACGTCTGGTTCGCCAACGCGGCCATGCGAGCTTTGCCGCGCTGCAAGAGACGCTGGAAGTCTCACGCGCCACGCTGTGGCGCGACATCGAATACCTGCGCAGCCGCCTGGGTGCACCCCTGGAGTACGACCGCTTTGTCAACGGCTACCGCTTTGCACCGGGCACCGGTGCCGACCGCTCGGCCAGCCACGAACTGCCGGGGCTGTGGTTCAGCGAGCGCGAGCTGTATTCACTGCTTATGGCCCATCAGCTGCTGTCGGGCCTGGAGGTGGAAGGCGCCGGCCTGAGCCGGCACCTGCAGCCGCTGCTGGACCGCATCCACGCGCTGCTGGCCCACAGCGGGGCCGCGGGCGCTGGCAACGGCGCGGCTGAGACACCCACCGCCAACACGGCACAGGCCCTGATGCAGCGGGTGCGCATCATTGTCTCGGCGCGGCGCGACGTGCCGGCGCGCTGCTTCGAGCAGGTGGGCGAAGCGCTGATGCGGCGGCGGCGCCTGCACCTGCGCTACCTCACACGCGGCCGCGGGGCGGTCAGCGAGCGCGACGTCTCACCGCAGCGCCTGGTGCACCACCGCAACACCTGGTACCTCGACGCCTGGTGCCACCGGGCGCTGGCCCTGCGGCGCTTTGCGCTGGACGCGGTGGAAACCGCGCAGGTGCTGGACGACGCCGCCCGGGAGATGCCGCTGGCCACGGTGCAACGCGCCATGGACGCCGGCTACGGCATCTATGCCGGCGCCAAGCCCCGCTGGGCCGTGCTGCGCTTTGCGCCGCTGGCCGCGCAGTGGGTCAGCCGCGAGCGCTGGCACCCCGAGCAACAGGGGCGCTGGCTGGCCGATGGCCAGTGGGAGCTGCGCCTGCCCTACACCGGCGAGACGGAGCTGGTGATGGACGTGCTGCGGCATGGCGACGAGGTGGAGGTGATTCGCCCGGCGGCGCTGCGCGATGCCGTGGTCCAGCGGCTGGGCCGGGCGCTGCAGCGTTACCAGGGCAGCGGCAGCAGCGACGCCGGCGTGCCCTAGTCAGACGCAGCCCCTGCGCGGGCGAGGCCGACGCAAGCTGCCCGCTCAGTACGTGCCCATGTAGTCTTTCTTGCCGATCTGAATGCCGTTGTGCCGCAGGATGGCGTAGACCGTGGTGACGTGGAAGAAGAACTGCGGCAATCCGTAGTGGGCCAGATAGGCTTGGCCGCTGAACGTCCTCTCCTTGGGCGTGCCGGGGCGCAGGACGATCTCGCGCTGGTCGCTGCCGTCGAACGCTGCGGCCTGCAGGCTGTCCAGGAACACCAGGCTCTCGTCCAGCAGGGCGGTCAGGTCGGCAAAGCTCTTCTCTCGCCCTTCACTGGCAGGGACCGCAACCCCCGCGAGACGGGCAGAAACGCCGCGCGCAAAGTCGGCCGCGATCTGCACCTGCTTGAGCAAGGGAAACATGTCGGGGAACAGCCGCGCTTGCAGGTACGCATGGGGCTCGATGGCGTGGGCAGTGGCATGTGCTTCAGCCTTTGCCAGCACGGCCTTCATGGCATTCAGCATCTGCTTGAAGACTGGAACCGATTGGATGTACAGGTCTGAGCTCATGGTTCTGGTCCTGATGGTGGTGTGGAACAAGGCGCCGACGAAGGCGGCGCGCTGGTTGGATTGTCGGGCTGGGGCTGGGGGCGCGGGCGCACGCCATGCGTTTGCACACAGGCGGCTCTTCGCGTCTGCTATCGGTGTGATGTTCGCGGCGGCCGTGTCGGGCGCAGCCAATCGCATGCTGCAGATGCTGGTTGGGTCGACCCGGTCGAGCGGGCCTGATCGACATCGATTCGTGCGGTACGTCTGCAGTTCGAACATGCGATCTGGCGCTGCCGACCCATTGCGGGCATCCGACTGTCGAAACTGGCAGCCGCGAAGCAGTCACCGGCGGAAGCAGTGGGGATTTCTGCGCGAGTGCTGCCG
>JAJTDE010000117.1 GCA_021298085.1 Rubrivivax sp. | reverse complement strand
CGCGCCTGGATGGACCACGAATGGAGCAACGAACTGCTGCACCCCGAGGCCGTGGGATGGGACTGGGTGGGCATGAACCTTGACGATGGCAGTGCACTCACCGCCTTCCAGTTGCGCCGCGCCGACGGCACGGCCGTGTGGGCCGGTGGCAGCTGGCGTCCACCGCGCGGCCAGAGCACCTCGTTCAAGCCGTCTGAGGTGGCCTTTGAGGGACTGGCACATTGGCGCAGCACGGCTTCGGGTGCGCGCTACCCCATCACCTGGCGCATCCGCACCATGGCCGGCGAATGGACCGTCCGCGCACTGGCACCCGCGCAGGAACTGGACAGCCGCAACACCACCGGCACTGCCTACTGGGAAGGCCTGGCCGATCTGATCGACGCCCGCGGCCAGCGGGTGGGCAGGGGTTACCTGGAAATGACGGGCTACGCCGGCCGGCTCTCACTCTAACGCCCCACGCACGGCGTGGCTGGCACGCAACAGCCGCCCTGCCCTTTGTCAGCACATGCACTGGGAAACAAGGGGGGCAGGCCGGTTTCATCCACGAATGGCGGTTCCTAGGCCTGTTGCTCGCTGCGCAAAACAGCCAAGATTTCACGCACGCCCTGTCGTAAGCTGGCGTTGACAGGCGTAACTGCCCGTTACAGACGGCATGATGTACCCCTGTCATGTCGAATCTGCTCGCCCGGAGTGAACCCCTTGTCTGACCGTCGGCCGCCCTGCTCCCTCCAACGCCGCCAGCTGCTGCTGGCCGGCGGAGGCCTGGCGCTGCCGGCCTTGAGCGTTCAGGCGCAGGGCTTCAACGACGGCGAAGCCCGCCAGGCCGCCGTTGAACTGCTGCGTGCGCTGATCACGGATCTCGAGCGCCCACTGACGGGTGCATCGCTGGCCTGGATGCACGGCGATGGACGGGTATCACGGGCCTGGGCGGGCTGGCGAACCCTCTCGGCGGACCACCCCAGCGGCTCACTGCCACTGGAGGCCACGTCGTTGTTCCGCGTGGCGTCGATCAGCAAGCTGGCCCTGGCACTGGCCGCGCTGCGCCTGCACGACGCTCGCCTGCTGGACCTCGATGCCGATCTCAGCACCTGGCTGCGCCACCCGCTGCGCCACCCGCGCTTCCCCAACACCCCGGTCACGGCCAGGCTGATCCTCAGCCACCGCAGCAGCCTGCTTGAGACGCCTATGCCCTTGGCCGACGGCGACGCGTTCCGCAGGGCCCTGACGCAGCCCGCCAACTGGAGCCCCGAGGAACCCGGGCGCCACTTCCGCTATTCCAACTTTGCCCATGCCGTTCTGGCCACGGCGATGGAAAGCGCCGCCAGGCAACCCTTTGACGCGCTGATGCAGCGCTGGCTGCTGGACCCTCTGGGCATGGGCGCTCGGTATTCAGCCGCTGCCCTCAACGCGGCCCAGCGCGATCAGCTCGCCACGCTCTACCGCAAGCCCGACCGCAGCCCCCAGTGGCAGGCTCAGATGGACGCACGCGGCGAGCCCGCGCACCCCTATGCCACGGCGTCAGCCCTGGCCGCGGTTGGCGAAAACGCCAGCGTGCATTCGCCGCAGGGGGGGCTGCGCAGCAGCGTGCCCGATCTCTGCCGCATCGCCCGCCTGCTGATGCAGCAAGGCCGCTGGGAAGGCCGCCGCCTGCTGTCGGCTGACAGCATGGTCCAGCTGACCAGGCCTCACTGGACGTGGGGGCCCGACAGCCCCGGCGAGACCGCGGGTGGCCTGATGCGCAGTTGGGGTCTGGGCTGCCAGCGCTTCACCGATGTGAGCGATGCCCGCGGCGGTGACCGCCTTCACAGCCGCGGCGGCATCCGCGCCTTCGGCCACCTGGGCAGCGCCTACGGCCTGCACAGTGGCCTGCTGTTCAACACGGGTGACAACGCCGACCTGAACTGGGGCGTCGTCTATGTGGTCAACGGCACCAGCCAGGGCGCTCAGGAAAGCGCGGGCGTGTATTCCAGCCTGCGTCGCTTTGAAGAACGGCTGCTGGAGATCCTGCTGGAGTTTGTGGTGCCGCCTGGCGCTCAGCGCAACGGGATCGGCGCCGCGCTCACACCGTCAGAAGGCCCGTCTTCCGCGCCTCCTGAGACGACGTAGGCAGCGCTGTCGCGCCCGCTCTCGGGTTCGCCCAGGGCCATCAGCCCCAGCAGCAGTGCCACCATGGCAAGAAATTTCAGGCGTGTCATCGTCTTGTTCTGATGCTCGGGAGTGCAGGCTTGCACAACGCTCAAGCCTGGAAGACGTGGGCCACGACCATGCCGAAACGGGCGAACCACGAACCACATCTCAAGGGTAAACCCTTGTGGCTCGCGCCGAGCGAAAAAGCAAGGGGCCGTTTGCGCGCTTAATCGCGACATGCCGCCGCAGCCGCCGCCCGATGATCCCCAGCGTGCAAAACCAGCCGCTCCCCGATCCACCCTGTGTGGCCTACGTCGCGCCCGAGCTGACGGCCGCTGCCGAAGCCTTTGTGCACCAGGAGCTGATGGCCATCGAGGCCACGGGCTGGCGCGTGGTTCCCTTTGCGCTGCGTGAGACGCTGTATCCCACCCGTGAAGCGCTCGGGCTGGCACACCGTACAGTGGTGCTGCTGCAGGGGGGCTGGCTGCGCCAGGCCTTCTCCGGCTTGTGGGCCTGCCTGCAGCTGGGCCGTTCGGTGCTGCCGGCACTGTGGTGGCTGCTGAAGGACATGCAACGGCTCGGGCTTGGCCGGGGCCGCAGCCGCCAGCAGTTCTGGGCCGCCCTGGCGGCCGCACGCATGGCCGTGCAGTTGCGTCACCAGCCCTGCCAGCACATCCACGCCCACTTTGCCCATGGCCCGGCCGACGTGGCCATGTACGCCGCGGCGATGCTGGGCCTGCCCTTCACGTTCACCGGGCACGCACAAGACCTCTTCAAGCACGGTGAGCTGCTGCCGCATAAGGCCGCCCGCGCCCGGGCGCTGCTGACCATCTCGCACTTCAACCGGGAATGGCTGGAGGCCCAGGGAGTCGCGCCCGACAAGATTGACGTGGTGCGCTGCACACCGGACGCGGGCGGGCCCGCAGTGAAAGCTGCTTCACCCGGGCGCCAGGGCGGGGTGCCAGGTTTGCGCTCGCGCCTGCGAAGCGGTGCCTACCGCATCGGCACCTGTGGCCCCTTGTCAGAGCGTCAGGGCATGGACGACGTGCTGCGCGCGCTGGCGCTGCTGATCCGCAGCCACTGTGCGCCGGTCAAGCTGCTGATCGCCGGTGAAGGGCCTGAGCGACTGCGCCTGCAGGTGCTGGCCGACCAGCTCGGCATCCACCGCCAGGTGGAGTATGTGGGCCATGTGCCCACGCATGCCCTCCCGCAGTGGCTGGCGAGCCTGGACCTGTTTGTGGCGGCGCCCAAACCCGACCGACAGGGCGACACCGACGGTATCCCGGTACCCCTGATGGAGGCCATGGCTGCCGGCCTGCCCTGTGTAGCCACCGGCCTGGGTGGCTTGCCGGAGTTGGTGCTGGACGGACAGACGGGTTATCTGGCCGAGCCTGACAACCCGGCGTCGCTGGCCAGCCAGATTGACAAGGCGATGAGCGAGCCCGAACGTGCCCGGGCACTCGGCCGCGCGGCCCGCGCCCACGTGCGCTGGGAATTCGGGCGAGAGGTCAACGTGCGCAGGCTGCTGAGGCACTTCGGAGACGCCGAGGACACCCGCGAGAACGCGGACATAGGCCAGGCGGCCTGAGCGGCGGCCTTCCTGACCCTTGGCACGCTGCCATGGCGAGCAGCCGTCATGGGCCCGCAGGCCTTCGCGCCGTGACAGGTTGCGTGGAATCCGCCGCTGGCCACGCTCCTAGGGACACGCTGGCCATGTTGCGCCGCGACAATCGCAGCGTTTTCCTCCCCTGCACCGCATGCCCGTCAGCCCTGCCCCTGAACTGCACCGACCCCGCACGGTCTCCGACCATGTCCGCGTGGCGCTGTTCAGCAGCCCCGCGCGGCGCGGATGGGCCGTCGCCATGGCAGTCACGGCCGCCGTGGTGGCCGTCAAGGCCTTGTCGGTCAGCCCGCCAGGGCCGGCGTTTGCCTGGGACAAGATCAACCACGTGGCTGCCTTCACCGCGCTGGCCTTCTGCGGGCTTTTCACCTTCCGTGCCACGGCCAGGCCGCACTTCTGGGTCAGCTTCATCCTGCTGGCGTTCGGGGTGGCCATCGAACTGGCCCAGCTCTACGTGCCTGGCCGCTGGGGCGATGTCGAGGATGTCGTGGCTGACGCGGTTGGTATTGTGCTGGGCTTGATGTTGGCGCACCGCGTGGCGCACTGGATGGACCGCCGCCATCGACCGCGGCGCGAGGAAATCATGGCGCGGAGCGGAGGCGCGACGCGCCACTGAGGCCCCCCTGCCCTGCCGAGGTGGCAGTGCCATGGCAAGCCATGCCGACAACCGGGCCAGGCGACCGGCTGCTCAGGTTTGGCGCCGCCGGGTCGATGACCACCTGATGCTCTACCCGCCATCCCCGCTGGCCCGTTCGTCGCGCCCCGCTGCGGGCATCCTGTCCACCATCGGGCACACGCCGCTGATCCGGCTGGCGCGGCTGCTGCCAGGCACACCTTTCGAGATCTACGCCAAGCTCGAAGGACACAACCCGGGTGGCTCCATGAAGGACCGCCCGGCGCTGCGCATGGTGCGCGAGGCGATGAAATCCGGCCTCATCAACCGGCGCTCGGTGCTGGTGGAATCCAGTTCTGGCAACCTCGCGGTGGGCCTGGCGCAGGTCTGTGCCGCGCTGGAGCTCCGGCTGACCGTGGTGGTTGACCCCAAGGTGACGCAGGCCAACCTGAAGATCCTGCGCGCTTATGGGGCCGACATCGACATGGTCTCTACCCCCGACCCGGACACCGGCGAATACCTGGCCGCGCGGCGCAAGCGCGTGACCCACCTGGTGCAGACCGTGCCAGGTGCCTTCAACCTGAACCAGTACACCAACCCCGGCAACCCGCGCGCGCACCGAGAAGGAACCGTCGCGGAGATCCTGGACGCGCTGGAGAACCGGCTGGATTGGCTGGTGGTGTCCATCTCCACCTGCGGCAGCCTGCGCGGCGCCCGTGAGGCCATCGTCGACCGAGGCCTGGACACGCGGGTGCTGGCCGTGGACGCGGCAGGCTCCGTGATCTTCGGTCAACGCGGCACCCGCCTGCTGCCGGGACATGGTGCCGGCACCGTGCCCGAGCACATGGCTGACGGCCTGGCCGATGAACACGCGCTGGTCACCGACGCCCAGTGTGTGGCGGGCTGTCGCTGGCTGGTGCAGCGCGAGGCGTTGCTGGCCGGCGCGTCATCCGGTGGCATTGTCGCCACGCTGCACCGGTTGCAGGCGCGTTGGCCCGCTGGCACACGGGTGGCCGCCATCCTGCCCGACCGCGGGGAACGCTACCTGGACACCGTGTACGACGACGCCTGGTGCGAACGCCACTTTGGCGCCGTGCCCCGCCTGGACGGCCTGAATGCAGAGCGCCGGCCAGTGGACGCAGAGTCCATCCCTACCTCCTTTGCGGAACTTGATTCATGATGCGCGAACCGCTGGACCCGAACAGCCTGTCACCCAACCAACCGCCGGCGCACACGCTGATGCCTCCCGAGCCAAGCCCAGCCCACGACCCCCACCGACGTGGGCTGATGATCCTGGGTGCCCATGACGTGGCGCGTCAGCTCCAGGGCCGCGAGCGTGCGCTGATGGAAGTGGCAGCCAAGGCCTATGTGACCCACGCGCGCGGCGAATCCTGCCTGCCGCAGTCGGAGTACCTGCGCTTCCCGGGCAAGGAGCGCGAACGCATCATCCCCAAGGCCGGTTATCTGGGCGGCAGCCAGCCTGTGGCCGGCATCAAGTGGATCTCCTCCTTCCCCGACAACACCCGCGCCGGCATGCCGCGTGCGTCGGCGGTGATCGTGCTCAACGACGTGAACACCGGGCGCCCCACCACCGTCATGGAAGGTTCACTGATCAGCTGCCAGCGCACCGCCGCCGGGGCCGCGCTGGCTGCACGCCACCTGCACCAGCAGCCGAGCATCGGCACCCTCGGCCTCTTTGGCTGCGGGCTCATCGGGCAGGAGATCCTGCGCTTCATCCTGGCCGACACACGGCCCGTGGACAGCGTGCTGCTGTACGACGTCAACCGCGCCTACAGCCGCGCGTTGGCCGAAGCGCTGCGCGCCAAGGGCTTCCGCGGTGAGGTGGCTGTCTCGCGCAGCCGCAAGGAGATGGTCGCGCGCAGCGACGTGCTGGTGTTTGCCACCTCGGCCGTCAAGCCCAGCCTGGACTCGATCGAACACGCGCCCGCCCACGCCACCTTGCTGCATGTCTCGTTGCGCGACTTCACCGTCAACGCCGTGCTCCAGGCCGACAACCTCGCCGACGACATCGAGCATGTGCTGCAGGCCCAGACCTCTGCCCACCGCACCGCCCAGCTCACCGGACGACGCGACTTTGTCCGCGCAACGCTGGCCGATGTGATGGAGGGGCGTGCCGCGCCCCGCATTGGCGACCGGCCCGTGATGTTCCACCCGTTCGGGCTGGCCGCACTCGACCTGGCCTTTGCGCAGGATGTCGCCCTGCGCTGTGCCGACGCAGGACAGGGCCAGTTTGTGGCGGAATTCCTGCTCTGACCGCCTGGAGGCCCGCGCCGATGGAACGCAGCCAGCCCGACAAGGCAGACCTCCTGCGCCCTGTACAGGGTGTCGAACAGGCCTGTGAGCACCATGGCCAAGCCTGTGCGCTGCAGATTGGCACTCAACGATGGACCTATGCCGAACTGCTGGCCTGGACACAGCGCGTGGCCGCGCTGCTCACCCAAGAGCCCTCGGGGCAGGCCCAGGCGCCATGCGCTGACAGCGCCGCGGCACCCCGCGTGGGCGTGCTGGCCAGCCGCTCGCTGACGGCGTACGGGGGTAGCCTCGCCGTGCTGGCAGCGGGCTGCGTGCTGGTGGCCCTGAATCCATCGCACCCACCGGAGCGCCTGACCAGGACACTGCACAAGGCCGGTATCGACACCCTGCTGGTGGGTGACGAAGCATTGCCCGCCCTGCAGGCCCTGCTGCCGCTGGCGCCTGGCCTGCGCCGCGTGGTGGCGCCCTTGTCGTTGCTGGAACCGCTGACGGCCCAGCGGGCTGCCGGTGAACCATCGCTGAGTGTGCGGGACGCCCGCCACATGGCCTCTCCGGCGGCGTGGCTGCCACCGCCACCGCCTACCGATGAGGCCCTGGCCTACATCGTCTTCACCAGCGGCAGCACGGGTGAGCCCAAGGGCGTGGCCATCAACCACGGCAACCTCAGCCGCTACATGCGCAACTTCCGTGCGCTGGCACCTGCCTGGCCCGACGACCGCGTGGCCAGCACCTTCGAGCTGAGCTTTGACGTCGCGCTGCATGACATGCTCAACACCTGGTGGAGCGGCGCGACGCTGGTCATCATGCCCGAGCGCGCCATGCTGGCCCCGGCGCGCTTCATCCTTGACCAGAAGATCACCGTGTGGTTCTCGGTGGCCTCGTTTGCGATGATCCTGCACAAGCAGGGCCTGCTGCGGCCAGGGCTCTTCAGCCAGCTGCGCCTGAGCCTGCTGTGCGGCGAGGCTCTGCCCATGGCCACCGCGGCGGCCTGGGCTGCCGCGGCACCGAACAGCGAACTCTTCAATGTATGGGGCCCCACCGAAACCACGATGGAGCTGAGCTTCTACCGCTGGGACCGGCAGCAATCGCTCGAGCACTGCCGCCGCGGCGTGGTGCCCATCGGCATTCCCTTTGCCGACCATCAGCACCTGCTGCTGGACGACAACGGCCACGACGTGGTGGGCGCCGGCGAAGGTGAGCTGTTTGTCTGTGGGCCCCAGGTGGGCCCGGGCTACTGGCAGGACCCTCAGCGCACGGCCGCCGCGTTTGTCACGCTGCCAGGCCGCGAGGGCACCTGGTACAAGACCGGTGACCGCATCGAGCGCGACGTCCTGGGCGTGTACCACTTTGTCAGCCGCGTGGACTTCATGGTCAAGATCCGCGGCCACCGCATCGAGCTCGGCGAGATCGAACACGCGCTGCGGCGCGCCAGCGGCAGCGACTGGGTGGCGGTGCTGCCCGTGCCGGCAGCCGATGGCCTGACACAGGCGCTGGCCGCCTTTGTGGCCCTGGAACGCGACGACGGCACGCTCGCGCTGCAGCTGCGCGAAAAGCTCAAGGCGCTGCTGCCCAAGGCCTGGCTGCCGGACGAGATCCGCGTGCTGCGGCAGCTGCCACTGAATGCCAACCGCAAGGTCGACCGCGCCGCGCTGGCCGCGCAGTGGCGCCAATCCCCGGTGTCGACGCTGAACACCCCCTCGGGCGGCCCGCTGCGGGAGAGCGCGCGGTGAGTACACCCATCGAACCCTCAGCCAAGCCCCGCACGCGGCTGCGGGCACTGCAGCGGGATGACCACGCCGCCGTGACGGCGCTCTTCCAGCGTTATCGTTGGCCGGTGGTTCGCAGCCGCGCGGGATGGGATTGGGCACTCTTTGACAGCCCCGCCCACGAAGCCACCGACGCCGATGCCGGCTGGGTGCTGGAACATGGCAGCGACGTGGTGGGCTTCCTGGGCAACCTGCCGGTGCTGTGTCGCCACGACGGTGCCCCAGTCTGGGGCGCCACCTGCACCACCTACCTCGTCGACGATGCCCATCGCGCCCACAGCACCCGCCTGATGCGCGCCTTTGCGGCACAGCCTGGCGCGGCCTTCATCTACTCGGCCACGGCCAACGCGCACAGCGCACCGGTCTACAAGGGCTTTCGGTTCCAGCGCGCGCCCGTGCCGGAAGCCAACCAGCGCCTGCGCTGGCTGGCCCACGAGGGAGTCGCCGCCCGTGCGCTGGCCACACGGCTGGGTCTGGGTGCGGCGGCACCGGTGGCGCAGGCCGTCGGCAGCCTGTGGGCCCGCACCAGCCGCTGGTTGAAGAGCCCGCCGGCGTCGGGCGGGCTGTCCGTCGAACGTCTGAGCGCCGCCGACCTCGCACTGCCGCGTGGCAGCCCGTGGCCGCAGGCCTGGAATGCCTGGGCCAAGGCCCTGTGGAGCCGGCAGGGGCTGTGGGTAGACCGCAGCGCAGCGACGATGTCATGGCGGCTCAGCGACCCCGACCTCAGTGACGACCTCGCGCTGTGGGCGTTGCGCGACGGTCAAGGCCGCATGCTGGGCATGGCAATGGCCCGCAAGCTCGGTGCCCAAGGCAACGCCATACCACGGGCCGAGCTGATGGACTGGGCCCTGCTGAACACCGCACCCGCCGAAGCCGCACCGCTGCTGATGCACACTGTGCAAACCTGGGCCAGCAGTTGGCGGATGGCCTTTGTCGACGCCAAACGGTGGACCAATGGCTCAGCCCAACAACTGGCCACCTTGTCGCCGCGCATCGACCGCCTGCCGGAGGACAGCGTGTGGCTGATGGTGAACCACCGGCCAGGCATACCGGAACTGCCGGACTGGCCCAACTGGGACATGACCGGCGCCGACAGCGACGACTGGTTCTGCACCCAACACCTCGTGGCCAAGTCCGACGCGAAGCCCTGGCTCAGGGCGCCGTCAGTGGCGCCGCTTCACCGGCCGCCGGTGGGCGCGGACAGCGCGTCCGACAGCGCGTCCACCAGCTCCGCGGCAGACTCCACCACCGAAGGGTCGAAACGCAGCATGTCCACCCTCTGACCGAGCGACTGCTCGACCGCAGCGACGAGGTCCATCAGGGCCAGGCTGTCGAGCAGGCCGGCCTCGAAGACGAGCGTTTGTGGCGAAACCGGACCTCCAACGCCCAGTGCCTTCGCGCGGCTGTCCAGAAAATGCAGGACGGTCGCCTGCAGCGGTGTGTTGGAAAGGGTCACCCGGTGCCTCCCTGGCTTACCAATGGGGTTGTCGCTTGTCGATGAAAGCCTGGACACCTTCCAGGGCCGCCTCGTCCATCATGTTGCAGGCCATGGTCTGGCCGGCATCGACATACGCCTGTTCGATGCCAACCTCCAGTTGACGGTAGAAGAGCTGCTTGCCCATCGCCAGGGCCACCGGCGGCTTGGCCACGATGCTGTCGGCCAGCGCGGCCACCTCGGCACCCAACACATCAGGCGCCACCACCCGGTTGACGAGCCCCTTGGCCAGCGCCTCCTCGGCGCTGATGAAGCGGCCTGTCACCAGCATCTCAAAGGCGGCCTTACGCCCGAGGTTGCGGCTGAGCGTCACACTCGGCGTGGCGCAGAACAGGCCCAGGTTGACACCGCTGACGGCAAAGCGGGCCTCGCTGCTGGCCACCGCCAGGTCACACTGGGCCACCAGCTGGCAGCCGGCCGCCGTGGCAATGCCCTGCACCTGGGCAATCACCGGCACCGGCAGGCGCTGGATGCTCAGCATCATGCGGGCACACTGGCCAAACAGCCGCTCGTAGTAGGCCTGTGAAGGCTCACGGCGCATTTCCTTCAGGTCGTGCCCGGCGCAGAAAGCCTTGCCAGCGGCCCGCAGCACCACCACACGGGCGGCTGCGTCGTGGGCGACCGTGTCCAGCGCTGCTTGGAGGGCCTCGAGCATCGCCTCTGACAGGGCGTTGAAGGCGTCGGGGCGGTTCAGCGTCAGCACCACGACGCCACGGGCGTCGCGTTCCTGCTGGACAAGCGGTGGGGTGGGGCTGGACATGGTTCGGGCCTTTGGTTCAGGGCTGGGCTCAGGCAGAGCTGGTTGCATCAGGGCGCCGGCGCGGGCAGCCCCATCACCTGCTGCAGGAACAGCACCTGGGTGGAGAACGCGTGGTCGGCATTTTCCTTGCGGGCGAAGCCATGGCCTTCGTTGGCCGCCAGCAGGTACCACACGGGTGTGCCCTGTGCACGCAACTGCGCGACGATCTGCTCGGCCTCGGTGTAGGGCACCCGCGGGTCGTTGCGGCCCTGCATCACCAGCATCGGCTGGCGGATGCGGTTGACCTGGCTCAGCGGCGAGATGCGGTCGAGGAAGGCGCGCATCGCGGGGTCTCGTTCGTCGCCATACTCGGCGCGGCGAAGGTCACGGCGGTAGCTTTCGGTGTTGCGCAGGAAGCTCAGGAAATGCGAGATACCCACCGAGCTGATGCCACCGGCAATGCGCTGCGGGTAGTGCACGCTGACGGCCAGGCTCATGTAACCGCCATAGCTGCCCCCAGCCACCACCACACGCCGGGCGTCCAGCCCGGGCTGTGTGGCGATCCAGTCCAGCAGGGCGCCGATGTCCTTGACAGCATCTTCGCGGCGAAAGCCGTTGTCCAGGCTCAGGAAGGTCTTGCCATACCCGGTCGAGCCACGCACATTGGGCCGGATGACGGCCACGCCCAGCTCCTGCAGCAGGTAGTTCCAGCGGCCCTGGAAGCCGACGGTGGCCTGTGACTCCGGCCCGCCGTGGATGTCGATCAGCACGGGCCGGGGCCCGCGGTGCGACGAGGCCGGCAGGCTGAGCAGCCCGGAAATCATCCGCCCATCGAAGCTGGGCCAACGGATGATCTGCTGCTCAGGGAACGGCGCCCGCACGCCCGGGGGCATGCTCGCCGCACTCCATGGCCGCCCTTGCCCGCTGCGCAGGTCGAGCACGTGGATCTGGTTGGGGCTCTGGGCACCGTTGACCCCCAGCGCCAGCCACTGTCCGCTGCGGTGGAAGGCCATCTGGGTGATGCTGCCTGCCAGACCGCTGAGGGCCGGCGAGGCCGGCTGTTCGGCCCCGGTATTGGCGTCGAGCAGCCGCAGCGTCTGACGGCCATCGACATTGACCCGCAGTGCCACCTGGCGGCCATCCGGCCCGATGGCCATGTCGGTCACGTCCCAGGGAATGTGGGCGGTCAGCCGCTGACGCTGGCCCGTGGCCAGGTCCAGGCGCTGTGCCTCCAGGAATTCGCCCTGGGCATTGCTGCGGAACCACAGTGCCTTGCCGTCGGGTGAAAAGCCTTCGGCCAGGTGGGCAGCACGGGTGTCGTCACCGGCGGCAGGCACCAGCGGCTGCCGCTGGCCGGTGGCCATGTCGACCAGCCAGATCCGGGAATCCTCGGCCGAGCGGTATTGCGTCATGACCAGGCGCCGCCCATCCGGGGAGATCCTGCCGCCGAACCATCCACCACCCGGCAGGGTGGCCACCACCTGCCGGCTGCCGGGCTGCAGCGGGTCCGTCAGCCAGACCGTGGTGCTGATCTCGGCCCGGCTGCCGCCCTCGGCGGTTCTGTCCAGCGGAACAGAGGCCACGAGGATACGGCTGCCATCGGGCAGCCAGCCCCACAGGGCGTGACGTTCATTCGGTGGTGTGAGCAGGGTGAGCTGGCGGCTGCCCACATCCAGCCGGTAGAGCTGCGCAGCCTCGTTGCCACCCTGCCCCTTGGCCAGCACCATGTAGCGGCCCAGCACCGGCTCGAAGCGGGCCATCGACACCGGTTCGGCGTCCTGCGTCAGTGGCTGGGCGTTCTGCAACGGGCCAGCAAGACGGTGCAGTTGGCTGACGCTGCCGCCCTGGGGGCGCTGCGACACCAGCATCTGCACCTCGGTGGGATGCCAGTCGACAAAGCTCTTCCCACGGAACTCGGTATAACGTTCGATCTGCGCAGCCAAGGCGGCCGGCACCGGCGGTGCACCCTGGACCAGCAGGCTGGGCGGCGGCGCCAGCAGCGCGGGGGAGGACGAAGGGGCCGACGCCGAGGAGGCCGCAGGCCCGCCGGCACAAGCCACCAGCGCCAGCCCGGCGGCAGACAGCAGGGCGAGGCACAAGGCCCGCTCAAGGGCGCGGCGGCTCATTCGATGGCCGCGGAACTGCTGGCCCGCTCACGCAACTGGAACTTCTGGATCTTGCCGGTGC
>JAJTDE010000116.1 GCA_021298085.1 Rubrivivax sp. | reverse complement strand
CACCAGGAATGGAGCACCGACATTCAGGGTGGTCTCCGTCACACCGGCCATGACGCCGAAAATTGGCGTCGCGCGGCGCGAGGCCAAGGAAACATCAGTTCGAATCTGCTCCAGTCCCCATGGAAGGATAACGCTGAAAGCCAGCAGCATAGCCAGCAAGAGCAGCGCCATGCGTTCTGGCAGTGCCACGTGCAGCCACACGCCAATGGCCGAACCCAGCACGATGCCGGGCAGCAGCTGCCAAGGCACGCCCGACTGACGAAGGGCGCTGCGATTGGCGAGCAACCAGTTGCCGGCCAGCATCAACATCGGCACCGCCGAGAGAACGACCGCCGACCGATAGTCTAGGAAGAGTGCCAGCAGCGGCGTAGCGACCATCGCGAACCCCAGGCCGAAGACACCCTGCGTGAGGGCCGCCACCGCCAGGATGGCCAGGCTTGCCAGCAGTTCGGCCGCGCTCAAGGGTCTTGCCATGCCGTCAGTGGACGGATGGCTCTCACTCCACGCGCACCCGGGCCTGGACCCTCTCGCCGGCCTCTGCCAAGCGGGCTACGGCATCACTCAGGTTGCCGTGGACGAGTTGGCGACGATCAACGACGCGCCGCCCGGCAATGAAGACACTGTCCACATCCGCTGCGCAAGCGCTGAGCACCAGGTGCTGTATGGCATCGCGCAACGGCACGGCGTGGGGCTTGTTGACATCCACCAGCACGATATCGGCCTGGCAGCCGGCAGCCAGGCGCCCCAGGTCCTCGCGCTGAAGGGCCTGCGCCCCGCCGACGGTGGCGGCGTGGAAAACCTCCGCGGCGGTGACCGCCTGCGGCGACCCTTCTGCCACGCGGCACATCGCCGCGGCCATGCGCATCTCGTTGAACATGTCGAAGGGATAGGTGTCCGTTCCCAGGCAGACCGGGATGCCATGTCGCCGGTACTTGGCGAAAGAGCGCATCACCGTTCCCTGGCGCGCCTTGACCCACGGCAAGTGGCACAAATGGGTACCGCTGTCACGCAGCTGCTGCAATTCGGCGGAGTTGCACTCGTCGACGTCGCCCGATTCCGAGAAGAACATGCTGTGGCCCAGAATCAAGTCGCGCCCAAGCAGACCGACACGGTCGAGGTACTCCAGCGTCGTGCATCCGTGCTGTTGCCGGATACGCCTGAACTCCGAAGGGGACTGACCCGCGTGCAATTGGATGAGGTACCCGGTCCGGTCGGCGGACTCGCGGGTCGCCCGCAGCAGCGCGGGTTCGCAGGTGTCGACCTGGCCTGGTGCCAGCATTGCGCGCAGGCGGCCTTCATAAGTGGCGTCGATCTCGCCCAGCAATGCCTCGCAGGCACGCATTCTGGGCAGCCCATCGCCCTCGTAATGGAAGTAAGCTGGCGCGCCGTCGGGGCCCAACTTCCAATAGCGGCTTCGGTACCGCGGCGCCAGGTAGCAGCGCAAACCCAGCCGCCCGGCGATGTCACCCACAGCGCGGGGCGTAGCCAGGTCGCCTCGGTCACCCATCTCCTGGTCGTACCCCAGTTCCACCACGGTGGTTGAACCCGACAGCAGCAGTTCAGAGAAGGCGCACTCGGCGGCAGCCAACTGGTCTTCGGCCATGGCAGCTGCCCGCACGGCCGGCAGAAGCGTGTACAAAGCAGTGACGTTGCTGGCGGCACCGGCCTGGCCCGACGCGGCGTAGTCGTCAAGCCAGCCGCGCGTGAATGGCGTGTCAGTGACATGCAGATGCATGTTCACCAAGCCTGGAACGACGAGCTTGCCGGTGGTGTCGATGGTTTGGTGAACGGGCGCATCCGCCCGCTCAGTCCAGTGTGGCCCGGCGTACTCGATGAGGTCGCCGCAGAAGACCACGTCGCCACGCCGCAGGTGCACGTGCCTGCTGCCGTCAAAGACAACCGCGCCGCCGCCACGCAACAGCGTGCGCAGTTGCGGCGCACGCTCGCCATGTCGCTTCAAGCCTTGTGCGGTCATCTGAAGATCCCTCCCGAGTGGATGATCCGGCTACCAGGTTCCAGGATGTCAGGTAGCCACGCGCCCGACGCCGACCCGCGGATCAGGGCGGCCTCCGTCGCTGATGGCCATCACCAACAGGATTTCATCGGGCCGGGGCGCATCCTCCACGCCCAGCGTCATCGTGTCGATTTCATTGAAGCTCCAGACGTTGTCCTTGTGGCCCAAGGGCACATCGATACGAGCCCCGGCGCTGGCGACCTTGGCCGTCGACGGGATGATGGCCTCGCCGCCTCCCACTGCCAGGCGCATCGCCTTCCCCAGCTTGGGATGCAGCAGGGCGGCCGCGTGCTCGATGTCCCCCTGCACGCCGACGATTGCGGCCTTGCCGTAGGCGACGACGGGCCCGTCGAGCAAGGCCACCGCCTGCGGCAGCCACTGTGCGGCCAGAAGGGGTCCCAGGTCGATCAGCGCAGCAAGGTCGCGGTGGTAGCGCCCAGCCATCGGGTTGGCGATGATCAGCATGACGGCGGCCCTTGTGACCGTCCGCGCAGCAGGGGAGCCCGCCTCGGCCAGCACGGACTCCTTGATGACCAGAACCTTTCTTGGGCTTGCGCTCATGCGCTACTCCGGCTGGATACCCGCGGCGCGGGCGGCATCGGCCCACTTTCTGTGTTCTGCCTCGATGAAGCGGCCGAACTCGTCCGGGGTACCGCCCACGGGCTCCAGATACAGGGCCTTCAGTCGCTCCTGCACATCGGGCGCCTTCAGGGCCTTCGAGAGTTCCGAGTACAGGCGTGCAACCACGGCTGGTGGCGTACGCGCGGGTACCAGTGCACCCAGCCACCCGTTGGACTCGACCCCGGCAATGCCCAGTTCTGCCAACGACGGCACATCGGGTAGGGCGGGATCGCGCTGTGCGCCCAGCACCACCAGAGGGGTCAGCTTGTGCTTGCCTTCGCGCAGGTGAGACATGAAGTTGGCCGGGTTGGTGGCCGCATACTGGATATGACCGCCAAACAGACTCGTCAACATCGGAGCCGGACCGGTGAACGCAACGTGTTCCATGGTCAGATGGCCGCGTTGCTTGAGGATTTCGATGGCCAGATGCGATAGCGATCCCACGCCCGGCGACCCATAGTTGTAGGCGGCGGGATTGGCCTTGCTGGCGGCGGCGAGTTGCCGGAAGTCGCGCACCGTGGCTGAAGGCCCTGCAACCAGGACGTTCGACCAGCGCACCAGCAGGCTCACGGGCGCAAAGTCATCTCGCTTCCAGCGCAGGCTCTTGAAAGCGAACTCGTTGGTGGCGATGTTGGGTGCCTGGATCAGGACTGTGTAGCCGTCCGGCGCGGCGCGGGCGACGAACTCGGTGCCGAGGTTGGTGGAAGCTCCCCCGCGGTTCTCTACGATCACGCTCTGCCGGAGGGACTCCGACAGCTTGGGCGCTAGCAGTCGCGCCAGCACATCGGTTGCGCTGCCTGGCGGGTAAGGCACCACAAGGGTGAGCTGCCTGGCTGGAAAGTCCTGAGCCATCGCTGGTGCTCCTGGCAGGGACAGAGCCAGAAGGGCCAAACAGGCCGCGCGCCTGGTTGTCGATCGAACTAAAGCCGCCATGGGCCGCCTCCGAAGTAGTGCAGGAACACACCCGCTTCGAACCAGTGTCCTCAAAACCAAGGCGGCGGGCCAGCAACTAATTGCCAGCTCAGCACGGCTGGCGTCGCCTCAGCGCAGCTGCGCGAGTTGCTGCGGCTGTGTCACCCTGATGCCGCCACCTGGGGCCTTGGCGATCAGGCCTTCACTGGCGAACCGGGCCAAAGTGATCGAGACCCACTGACGTGTAGAGCCAATCATGCGCGCCATGTCGCCATGGCTGAGCGTGGTGCATGAGCCAACCTCGCTGGCGGCCAGCATGGCCAGCAGCCGCGCCAGGCGCACGCGCATGGACTGGGTGGCCAGCAGTTGCAGCAGAGCGCAATAGCACTGCGACTTGTGCACCAACGCGTCGAGGAGTGCCAGCGCCAGTTCCGGCCACTGCTGCGCCAAGGAACGCAGCTGTGGGCCGGGCAGCCATAGGCAACGCGAACCATTGACTGCCACAGAAGTCCAGGCATGGCGCCCACCGCCAAACATTTGCGGCGCACCAACGTAGTGGCCTGCTGTCCAGAAGCCCAACGTCAACTCCCGGCCATCTTCGGACACGTAGAAGGAGCGAACGAGGCCCTCTTCGATGAGGAACACGCCATCGTGATGGTCCCCCTGTCGGAACAACAAGTCGCCTGCGGCGTAGTCGCGACGTCGGCCCAGGTCCAACACGGCCAGGCGCGCCGGATCGCTCAGACGCTGAAGCAGATTCGGCGGAAGCGCTGTGGCGGCTTCGCCTGTCGACAGCAGCGTGGCTTGTGAATGATGCGCGGTGTTTCGCTTTGTCCTGAAGTGGGTGCCCATACCGAGACATTCTGGCGTAGGCACCACAGACCGCGAAGCTGCACTCCCACACCCGCGAAGGCCGGCGTGCAGGGGAGGCTGCCGACTGTTCGGCAGGTAGTGCGGCACCTCAGCCGGATCTTTTGGGCCAGATCCCCTGCACACGATGCATGCGAAACGTGGACGCAAAGCATCGTCGTTTCGAGTACCGGGGCCATACACCCGCCACCGCCGATCTGGTGTCCATTCCCAAGTTCGCAGGCACCCGTCACGAAGGATCGCAAGCATGCTGTTCCGGCGAGGCCGGTTGGCCAATCAGCGGCATCTGACGCCACGGCGGGGTTACGGAACGTTCTTGACCCTCTGCGGCGCCACGGGCCGCATGTTCCAGTACGGAAACTGGAGGCTCCGCGGCTGCGCTGTCGCCCCCGGCGCGTCAGTCCGGCCGTAGCAGCACCTCGCCTTCGATCTCCACCGGGATGCCGAATGGCAGCTCGGCCATGCCAACGGCGCTGCGGGTATGGGCGCCCACCTGAGGGCCGAACACCTCTAGGATCAGGTCGGTGAAGCCATTGATGACTGCCGGCTGACGGTCGAAACCAGGTGCTGAGTTGACCATGCCGAGGATGTGCACCCAGGCCTCGATCCGGTCCAGGCTGCCCAGTTCGCGTTTGAGGCTGCCCAGTATCGCCAGCGCCGTCAGTCGCGCTGCTGCGTAACCCTGCTCCACGGTCACTTGGGCGCCCACCTTGCCCAAGGGCTGCGCCACGCTGCCGTCGGCCAGCGTGGGGCCATGACCGGAGAAACGGGCCCTCTGGCCCAGCACGCGGACCCAGGGAAAGGGCAGGGTGGTGCCAGGTGGCATCTTCAGCGGTTCGGGCAACACGAGGCCCAGTTGGGCCAGGCGGTCATCGATAGCAGGCATGGAACTCCTCTTCAAAGTGTCGGCGCGCGGGCATGAGCCCTCGCAATGAAGTTGACGGGCAGGGCCTCAGGAGCCCGTACCCGACCACGGATCGGCCACGCGTGGCCAGAAGTTGGGGTCCCGATGACGGAAGGGCAGGGCCGCGATGTCGGCCGTGAGCAAGCCAGGCGAGTCGGCGTAGAGCACTTCGCGAGCGAGCGGCGCGAAGGCGGCATGGAAGTGCTGCATCGACTTCACCACCACGGCGTGCTTGCCGTTCAGGTCGATGCCCAGGCCGGTGAACAGGTCGGTGCCGATGACCTGCTGGCAGCGCGATATCAGCACCAGATCGATGCCTTCGGTCGTGCTGACCCATGCCGAAGCGCCCAGGGGGCTGCGGGCGTCGAACGCTGTCTGCGCGTGGTCTTCGGCCAGCGCCTGCACGGTGACGCGCAAGTCCACGGGGGCACCCGAGGTCGGTCCGGATTTGCCTGCCACGCGCAGGGACAACGTCGACCCCAGGCCGGCCTCGAAGCACAGCTGCACGGCGCCTGGGTCCCACAAGCCACCCAGTGCGACGCTGGGGATGCCTAGCGACAGGACAGCCTGCAGCGCAAAGCTGCTGTCGCCGCGGGCACCGCCGCCCGGGTTGTCGGCCATGTCGGCGACGACGATCGGCCCCGCCCCGGGCAAGAACGGCAACTCGGCCACGCGACGCATGGCAGCGGCCATGCCGAGCGGTGGCTGCTGCAGGGCATGACGCATGGCCCACAGGCGCTGGCCGAGTTCCGACGCCAGGCGCGCAGCAAGGGCTTCGTCGCTGTCAGTGATCACCCAGAGACGGGCGCCCGCCTCCGGTACGTCGCCAAATGCGAAGCCATGCGCGTGCGAGATCGAGAGCACGCCATTGCGTCCTTCGAGCGCCTGCAGTTCTTTGACAAAGCTCTTCAGCGGCTCGCGCGTGGTGGGCCAACTCCCAGCCATGCGGCAGTCCCAGACCGCGGTGACGGGGCGGATGCGGCCCTCTGCGGTGTCGAGTGTCAATCGCGCCACTTCAGCGGCACGCTCGTCGATGTCGGTGTGCGGGTAGGCCTTGTACGCCACCATCAGCGTGGCATGCTGGACCATGCGACGCGTGACGTGCCCGTGCAGATCCAGTTCGATGCCAATGGGCACCTCTGGGCCCACGATGCTGCGCGCGCGTTCAAGCAGGTCACCCTCGCAGTCCAGGCAGTTTTCGGCCGTCATCGCACCGTGCAGCATCAGCATCACGGCCTGAACCGGCAGCGCGGCGCGCAAGTCTTCCAGCAATTCGTCGCGCAGTTGCTCATACACCGGCTGCCGAATGGGGCCGAGGGGTACGGCGGCAGCGAACAGGCCCTCGACGACTTCCCATCCTCGCGGCTCAACCACGCGGCGCACGGTCTCAATCGCGCTCAGGTAGCCCCCCGGGTCCACGCCGCTCGCCGGCCCACGACGGATGCCTTCGGTCTCGAAGGCTCCCAACCCGGTGGGGATCGGGGAGTAGGAGTTGTTCTCGGCCAGCAGGCCAGCCAGGAAGAGTTTCATCGGTAACGGAGCCCGCGGGGGTCGGCGGCAACGCGGCGGTTGAGCTTGACCGTTCTTTGTCAATGTGTCAAGCTTGTTTCCGAAATGGAAAACGCAGTGGAAGACCACGCCTCGCCTCCAGGCACCTCTGCGGTGCCGCGGGGCGCTGCCGAGCCTCCCTGGCCGCGCGCCTCGCTGGCGCAGGCCTTCATGCTGGTGATGCTTCTGGCGGCCACGTTTTCGTTTGTGCACCGCTACCTGCCTTCGGTACTGGTCGATCCCATCAAGCGGGAAATGGGCATCACCGACGTGCAGTTCAGCCTGCTGCAGGGCACGGCCTTCGCCGTGCTCTACGGCGCCGCTTCGCTGCTGTGCGGGCTGCTCGCCGACCGGGTTCACCGCCGTAACCTGGTCGTGCTGGGGGTGATCATCTGGACGGTGGGCACGGTGCTCTTCGGGTTGTCCACGAGCTTCTCGGGACTGCTCGCCAGCCGCGCGATGGTCGGGCTGGGAGAGGCCACCCTGGGACCGGCCAGCGTCTCGATGTTGTGCGACTACTTCCGCCCTGAACGGCGCGGGCGGGCCATCGCGGTGTCGTTCTTCGGCGCCACGCTGGGCAGCGCGCTGGCCTTTGCCGCCGGCGGTCGCATGTTGGATGCGGCGGCGGCTGGGCAGTTCGCTGGCCTGCCATGGGTGGGCGAGCTCGCGCCATGGCGGCAGGTGGTGGTGTTGATGGGTGCGAGCGGGTTTGTGCTGGTGCCCGCCATCCTGACTTTTCCCGAGCCGCAGCGCCGGGCCCAGGAGGTTGCTGAGCACCTGGGCAACCGGGCGCAAGAGCTGTGGGCCCTGCGCGGCCGCATCGTGCCTGTGGTGCTGGCGGGTGCCACGGTTGCGCTGGCCGACTTCGGTTTCAGCATCTGGGCCACTGCGCTGCTGACGCGTACGCACGGCTTCAGCGTGTCGGACGCCGGATCGGTGCTGGGCGCCTGCATGCTGATCGCTGGCGTGGGCGGTGGCTGGCTTGGTGGTGTGCTGTGTGACCGCGCGCACGTCCGTTCACCACTCACTGGACGCATCGACACCGTCGTGCTTGCCGCGATCGCCATGCTGTTGTCATCGTGCCTGCTGCTGCTGCCCGGCGGCTGGGCAGCCGTCGCGGCCTTTGCCTGCTGGCAGGTGGCTGCCAATGCGGCCTATGTCGGCTGCGCTTCGACCTTGCAGGATCAGGTCAGCGGGCGCACGCGTGGCATTGCGGCGGCCTTGTCCTTGTGCATGTCGATCGGATTCGGCCTGGGCCTCGGCCCCACTTCGGTGGCAGCGCTCAATCAGCAGATCGGTGGTGGAGGCGACGCCTTGTCCACCAGCCTGTTGATCGTGTTGCTCGTCGCGGGGTTCGCCACGCTGGTTTGCGCCGGGTGGCTGCGTCGCCGTCTGGCCCGGCAAGGGTTGGCGTCGAGCAATGCCTGATGCCTGGGTCTGAGGTGGGAGTGCCATGATTTCTTGGAGTGCGCAGCCGTGAAGCTGGAGTGCGATGTGTTGGTGGCCGGGTCGGGCGCAGCGGGCCTGGCGGCGGCCGTGACTGCGGCCGATCAAGGGCTGCGTGTGATGGTGGTGGAGAAGGCGCGGGTGTTCGGTGGAACCACGTGTTTCTCGGCTGGCCTGGTGTGGATCCCCGGCAGCCGCCAAGCGCGTGCCGCCGGCATTGAAGACGACCCGGCGCTCGCGCTGCAGTACTTGCGCGGTGAGGGCGGTGCCTACACCGACGAGGCCAAAGCCGAGACCTATGTGCGCCAGGCGGCGGAGATCTTTGCGTGGTTCGAAGACCACACGCATGTCAGCTACCACCTGTCTCCACTGTGGCCCGACTATCACCAGGGCGTGGCAGGCGCCTCCCGCGGGGGCCGCTCTTTGGGGGCCAACCCCTTCGACGCGCGGCAGCTGGGCCCGCGCATGCGCGACCTGCGCCCGCCGCTGGCCAGTACCACGATCCTCGGCGGCATGATGGTCGGCCGGGAGGATCTGATCCACTACTACGGCATGTCCAAGTCCTGGCAGAGCCGTGGCGTGGTGGGCCGCAGGGTCCTGCGCTACGTCAGCGACCGCCTGGGTGGTCATGGGCGCAGCACGCGGCTGTCCAACGGCAACGCCCTGGTGGCCATGCTGGCGCTCAGTGCCTTTGAGCGCGGCGTCGACCTGCGACTCAACACGCCTGTTCAGCAGCTGCTGGTGGAGGACGGCCGGGTCTCGGGCGCGCTGGTGCAGGTGCCCGAAGGGCCGTGCGAAATTCGGGCGCGTGCCGGCGTCGTACTTGCCTGCGGCGGTTTTCCCGCCAACCCTGAACTGCGTGCGCGCTACTACGCTCATGTCTCGGCGGGCAAGAACCACCGCACCGCTGCGCCGGCTGGCAACACAGGGGATGGCCTGCAGTTGGCTGGTCAGGCCGGCGCGGCGCTCAAGGAGGCCCAGCATCACCCGGCGGCCTGGACGCCGATGTCACTGGTGCCGCAACCGGATGGCAGCGATGTGCCTTTCCCTCACTACAACGACCGTGGCAAGGCGGGCTACATCGCGGTGGACCGGCGCGGGCGGCGCTTCATCAGCGAGTCACTGTCGTACCACGACTTTGTGCCGGCCATGATCCACGCCTGCCGCGACGACGCCGAGGTGTGCAGTTGGATCGTCTGCGACAGCCGCGCCATCCGGCAGTACGGGCTGGGACGGGTGCCGCCCTGGCCCTTGCCCATTGGGTCCTTCATCGGCAGTGGCTACCTCAAGCGGGGGCAGACGCTGGATGAACTTGCTCAGGTCTGCGGCATCGATGCCGCAGGCCTTCGTCAGACCGTGGCACGGCTCAATGCGGGTGCGGGACGCGGCATCGATGAGGAGTTCAACAAGGGAGCCGACGTCTACGAACGCTTCAACGGCAGCCGCGGCCATGGCCCCAACCCGTGCGTGGCCCCCATCGAGCAAGGGCCCTTCTACGCTGTCAAGGTGGTGCCGGGCGACATTGGCAGCTTTGTGGGTCTGCGGACCGACGAGCACGCTCGAGCCCTTGACCTGCACGGGCGACCCATCGAGGGCCTGTACGTGGCCGGCAACGACGCAGCCAGTTTCATGGGCGGCACCTATCCCGGTGCTGGCATCACGCTGGGTCCGGCGATGATCTTCGGCCACATCGCGGCCCGGCACGCAGCGCAGCGCCTGCGTGCCGTCTGAGCACCGCGGAGATCTCGCTCATGCTCATCGTTCATGGCGCCACCCACGGCCTGCACGACCCCGCCGCTGCCATGGCGCGCGCAGGTCAGCCGCCCAATTTTGACGCGCCCGGTCGCGTGGCTGTGGTTCTGGATGCCTTGCGGACGCAGGGGGCGCACCTGCTGCAGTCGACCGGCGACGCCGGGCTGGCACCCATCGCGCGGGTCCACCGGGCCGACTATCTGAACTTCCTCCAGACGGCCTGGGAACGCTGGCCGCGCGAGCGTGGTGCGGAGCTCGCATGGCCTCAGTTCTGGCCGGGTTCTGGCAGCCCAGCCGGCGGCATGCCGGCGCGCTGCCCAGACTCGGTCGTAGGCCAGTTCGGCTGGTTTGCGGGCGATGCCATCGCGCCCTTGATGGCCGGCACATGGGCAGCAGCCTATGAGTCCGCTCAGGTGGCGCTGTCGGCGCAGCGCGCAGTGGCCGAAGGTGCACGTTCGGCACTCGCCCTGTGCCGCCCGCCCGGCCACCACGCGGGCTCGGCACGCATGGCCGGGTACTGCTACCTGAACAACGCGGCGATTGCCGCGCAGGCCTTCATCGATGGCGGGCTGCGCCGCGTGGCGGTACTGGACGTGGACTACCACCACGGCAATGGCACCCAGGAGATCTTCTACGAGCGCGCCGACGTGATCGTGTGTTCCGTGCACGCCGACCCGGCCGAGGACTACCCCTACTTCGTCGGTCGTGCCGACGAGACGGGTGCCGGCCCAGGCGAAGGCTTCAACCTCAACTGCCCGTTGCCCGCTGGCAGCGACTGGGCGGCCTGGTGTGAGGCGTTAGAGGCCTGCTGCCGGCGCATTGACGCCTACGCGCCTGAGGCCCTGGTGGTTTCACTGGGCGTGGACACGCACCGCGACGACCCTTCTGGCAGCTTCAAGCTCGAGAGCAGCCATTACGTCCCGATGGGCCGTCGCCTGGCTGGGCTGGGGCTGCCGACGCTGTTCGTCCTGGAAGGTGGCTACGCGCTTGAGGTACTGGGTGCCAACGTCTCCAATGTGCTGGCGGGTTTTGAGGGGAGAGCCTCATGATCCTGGAGATCGAGGACAGCGTGGCCGAGTTCGAGGCGATCCGCCGCGACCTGCACGCTCATCCGGAACTGAGCTTCGCTGAAGACCGCACGGCCTCTCGCGTGGCCGCCTTGCTGGAGGGCTGGGGCATTCCCGTCGTGCGTGGCGTCGGGCGTACCGGCGTGGTGGGCATCCTGAAACGGGGCCAAGGCAAGCGCGCCATCGGGCTGCGCGCTGACATGGATGCGCTGCCGCTGGAGGAGCACAACCGCTTCGCACATGCCAGTCGTCACCCCGGCCGAATGCATGCCTGCGGCCACGACGGCCATACGGCGATGTTGCTGGCCGCAGCGCGACACCTGGCCCTGCATGCCGAGTTCGACGGCACCATCGTGCTGATCTTTCAGCCCGCCGAGGAGGGTGGGACCGGCGCCCTGGCGATGATGGCCGATGGCCTCTTCGAGCGCTTTCCTGTTGACGCTGTGTTCGCTGCTCACAACTGGCCGGGCCTGCCGGTGGGCAGTTTCGCGGTCAGCCCCGGGCCGATGATGGCGTCCTGCAACGAGTTCACGATCGATGTGCATGGCAAAGGCGCGCATGCGGCGATGCCGGATCAAGGCATCGATGCCATCCAGGTCGCCTTCCAGATCGGGACGGCGCTGCAAACCATCGTTTCGCGCAATGTCAAACCGACAGAGTCAGTGGTGCTGTCGATCACCCAGGTGCACGCCGGAGACGCGCTGAACGTGCTGCCCGACAGCTGCCAGTTGCGCGGAACGGTGCGCTGCTTCTCGGTGCAGACGCGCGACTTCGTCGAGGCCCGCATGAGGCAGTTGGTACAGCACATCGGCGCGGCCCACGGCGCGCGCTGCGAGATGGCATTCAAGTGCAACTGCCCGCCCACCACCAACCACCCCATGGAGACCGCCTTCCTGCAAGGGGTGCTGCGCGAACTCGTCGGTTCGGCAAACGTCCTTCCTTTCGAGCCGACCATGAGTGCAGAGGACTTCAGCTTCATGCTGCAGGCCAAGGCCGGTTGTTACTTCATGATCGGCAATGGCGATGGCGACCACCGCCATGCTGGGCACGGCATGGGCCCGTGCATGCTGCACAACCCGAGCTTTGACTTCAATGACGCCCTGATCCCGATCGGTGCATCGGCCTGGGTGCGGCTGGCCCAGGCCTGGCTCGCACAGGAGACAATGTGACACTGATGCGACCACGCCACGTTCAGCCGTGCCCACCGGCCCTTCCAGACCCATTGACCCAAGCACACACATGAGCGACTCCGAGCCTCAGCTCCACAACCTGCCCGCTCGCCCCGGGGCGGTGGTGCGGGCCGTGCGCGAGCAGCGCGGCTGGACACTGGCCGAAGTCAGCGAGCGCACGGGCTTGTCGGTGTCCACCCTGTCGAAGGTGGAGAACGACAAGATGTCGCTCACCTACGACAAGCTGTCGCGCATCAGCAAGGGACTGGCCATCGACATCGGGCAGCTCTTCTCCGCGGGCTCGGCCCCCAACGGCGCAGCGCCTGCACGCGTGCCTGGCTTTTCAGGACGGCGCAGCGTATCCCGCAGCGGCGAGGGCAGTGTCATCGACACATCCAACTATGGGCATGTGTACCCGGCCACCGATCTTCTGAACAAGCAGATGGTGCCCATCTTCGGTCAACCTAAAGCACGCACACTGGCGGAGTTCGGCGATCTCCTGCGCCACAGCGGCGAGGAGTTCTCCGTGGTGCTGGAAGGCGCCGTGATGTTCCACACCGAGCTCTATGCCCCGGTGCTGCTGCAGG
>JAJTDE010000115.1 GCA_021298085.1 Rubrivivax sp. | reverse complement strand
CCAGCGGTTGCCACTTCCACACCCGCTGCGCCATTGCGCAGAAGGGGCTGTGTGATGTCCAGCGGCCGGAATTGAAGCTGTCCTCGGAAGGCCACTCGGTGGCCTGCCACCTGAGGGGCTGATCGGTCCTGAGGCCGCAGCGCCACGGGCTGGGGCGAACCCTCTCCCTAGGCTGGAGGGGTTCGGGACGGCGGGTAACGCACGCACACCTTTGGACACGGGTTCGTGTCGGTGTGTCGCTTAGCCTCCAGGCATGGAGGTCCCACGCCAACCTGCGGATGAAGAGGCTCGGTTGAACCGTTTGCGTTCACTCGGGCTGCTCGATTCGCCCCCCGACGAACGCTTCGACAGGATCACCCGCCTGGCCTGCCGCTTGTTCGATGTCCCGGTGGCCGCGGTGATGCTGGTGGACGCCGACCGCGAGTGGCCCTTGTCGGCCCATGGCCTGGCCCGCGAAGGCCGGCCGCGCGCCACCAGCCTCAGTGCCCACGCACTGCACAGCCAGTCCACGCTGGTCCTGCCGGATGTGCAGGCCGACCCCCGCTTCCTGCCGCGTGGGCCTGCCGCCCCGGCCAGCGACGCATCCACGGTGGTGCCCCGGTTCTTTGCGGGTGCGCCGCTTCGCCTGGCTGCTGAGCCGTCGGCGCTGGGCACCCTGTGCCTGATGGACAACTGGCCGCGGGCCTTTGCAGCGGTGGATGAGGCCGTGTTGCGTGACCTGGCCGACCTCGTCCAGCGCGAGCTGCAGGGTGTACTGCAGGGCCTCAGTGACGGCAGCACGGGGCTGTCGAACCCGCAAGCCTTTGGCCAGCTTGGCCAGCAGTCGCTGCGGCTGTGCGCGCGTGCCCATGCGCCGGCAGCGCTGATGCGCTTCGAGCTGCAGATGGGCAGCGACGCCGCCGCCAGCCTGCCACGTGCCATGCAGCCGGGGCCTGACCCCGAGATCGAACTGGCAGCACGGCAGTTTGCACGCCTGCTGAGGACCAGCTTCAGGGCGTCTGATGTGCTGGGCCGCTTGTCGGCGCAGCGCTTTGCGGCGCTGGTCACCCATTGCAGTGAACCCTACCTCAAGGTGGTGGTGGAGCGTCTGCAGCGGGCCGTTCAGGTGTACAACCAGGCCTTGGCGCGCGACGCGACCGGACGGCCTGAACTGCACTTTTCGGTCAGTGTGCGGGCCTTGACGCCAACACACCAGACCACCATGGACCAACTCATGTCATTTTCCAGAGACGATGATGGGGTGCCCGAGGCCGCCCGCAGCCCCCAGGCTGACCCGGTCAGCGCCTCATGAGGGGCCTGATGCCCCGGCTGCTGCTGGCAGCCGCCTGCTGTGCAGGGTTTCCCAGTGCCATGGCGATGGACATCGCCACCTACGACAAGCAGCGCAAGGAACCGCCCAATTCGCAGACACAGGTCAGGCTCAGGGTCTACCTGCTGGGCTTGGGCGAGGGCTTGCGGCTGGCCAACACGGTGCTGCAGCAGCAGAACCTGGCACTTCTGTTTTGCAACAACGACCAGACGCCGCTGCTCGGCGACGACTACAAGAAGCTGGTGGATGCCGCACTGACGGAGTCCCGTGGGACCTTCGAGCGCCAGGAGATGTCCATCGAGGCCATCCTGCTGCGTGCGCTACAGGACCGCTTCCCCTGCCAGGCCAAACCGGCGCAGTCCTAGCCGCCTTCAGAGCATGCTGGGCGCAAAGGGCCAGCGCATGGGCGGCCAGTTCATGCGAAGCAGCCGGGGCGTGGTCTCCATCATCCTGCGCGGTGACCAATCCCGGTAACGCAGGTGCAGGCGGCTCAGGGTGTCAGAGACCTCGGCTGCACTGGCCGGGCGCCGTTCGCGGTCGATTGACATCATCCGCTCGACCACATCCACCACCGCCCGAGGAAGGTCAGGGCGGCGTTCGGCCAGGTGGCTGCGGCGGCCGGTGACGATCGCGCGGCGCAGCTGCTCGGGTGATTCGGCCCTGAAGGCCACCTGCCCGGTGAGCACTTCATTCAGCACCACGCCCAGGGAATACAGGTCGCTGAGGGCGTCGCAGTGGCCAGCCGCCCAGTATTCTGGGGCGACGTAGGACGCCCGGTTCAAGCTCAGGCCCGCCAGGTGGGCGCTTTGCGCATGCAGCAGGCTCGACGCCACGAAGGCGTTGAGCAGCTTGGGCCTGCCACTGCGCGTGATGAAGATATTGATGGGTTCCACGGCCGTGTGCACCTGCCCCTGCGCATGCAGCGCGGCCAGGCCATCGGCGGCCCTCCGGGCCAACAGCAGCGTCTCACCCAAGGTCGGCGCCCAGCCTTCCTGCAGCGCGTGCTGCAGGTCGCGGCCGCGCAGAAGTTCCATCGTGATGTAGACGCCATGGGCCGACAGGCCGGTATCGTGCACCTGCACGAGGTGCTTGTCGTGCAGTTCACTGGCCTTGCGGGCCGCCGTGAGCAACAGACGGTCCACCGCGATGCGTGCCGACATCTTCAGGCCAAACTGCCAGGTTCTCACGGCGATGCTGCGCGACAGCAGAGGGTCCCATGCCTCGTAGACCCCGCCAAAGGCGTTCTCTCCGAGCATCTGCCGCAGGTTATAGCGCCCGACATGGCTCAGGCGGTGGCCGGCCAGCAGGCGTTCGGCGTTGGCTGCGGGCAAACCGGCCAACAACGCATCTGGCGGCACCGGAGAAACTTTCGGGGAAGGGGTCATAAGGGACAGGATCCATGGTTGCTGCAGAGGCCAACAGACCCTGGCAGCGTCCGCCAGGCGCGGCCCGTGATGCGGCCTGAATTGCAGCTCAGCGCATGCAAGCTTACGGACCTGTTCCCGGTTTGACCCCGCCGGTTTGGGGGATGCCAGGCCCTCCTGACATGCCCTGATACACAAATGGCGGGCGGCCCGTTGCGTCTGGGCCGCAGGGCAGCAACAGCTCGACACAGCACACAGGCATGACCCGCCAGTTCAGCGGATTCGCGGTCTCTTCGGCCAGCCGCCAGGCAGCGTCAAGCCACGCCGTGCAACTGGCGTTGCAGCCGTGCCAGGGCTTCCACCAGCAGCGGGCGCGCCGTCGCGTACGACAGGCGCAGGTGGCGCTGTGCATTGGCGGGCCCGAAATCACGCCCCGGTGTCAGCGCGACATGGGCTGAGTGGATGAGCTGGTGGCAGAAGTCCCAGCTGTCGGTGGCATGCTGGCCGATGTCAGCCCAGGCGTAGAAGGCGCCGTCGGGTTCAACAGGCACCGGCAGGCCGATGTCGTGCAGGCCTTGCAGCACCAGGTCTCGGCGGGCGCCCAGTTCGCTGCGCCGTCGCTGGTATTCGGCCAGCGATTCGGGCTCAAAGCAGGCCAGGGCGGCTTTCTGGGCCAGTGTGCTGGGGCAGATGTAGAGGTTCTGCGCCAGACGTTCCACGGCCTCCACCAGGCCCGGCGGCAGCACCATCCAACCCAGGCGCCAGCCCGTCATGCCGAAGTACTTGGAAAAGCTGTTGACCGAGACGATGTCGTCGCCCAGCGCCAATGCGCTGGTGGCGTAGCGCGTGACGTAGGACAGGCCCAGGTAGATCTCGTCCACCACGGTGACGCCACCCCTGGCCCGCACGGCCTGGACGATGCGTGCCATCTCGGCGGGCTCGATCGACGTGCCGGTGGGGTTGGACGGCGACGCCAGCAGCACGCCGCGGGTGGCGGGTGTCCAGGCCGCCGCCACGCTGGCCGCATCCAGCTGGAAGCGCTGCGCCGCGGTGGTGGGCAACAGGCGGGCCGTTGCGCCGGCAGCGGCCACGAAGTGCCGGTTGCAGGGGTAACACGGGTCGGGCATCAACACTTCGTCGCCGCTGTCGAACAGGGCCAGGCAGACCAGCTGCAGAGCCGCCGAGGCACCCGCGGTGATGACGATCCGTGCGGGGTCGATGTCCAGCTGGAAGTGGTGTGCGTACCAGCCCGACAGGGCCTGGCGCAGCGCCGGCAGGCCCGTGGCGTCGGTGTAGGGTGTGTCGTTGCGGTGCAGCACCTGGGCGGCGGCTTCCAGCACCCGGGGCGCTGCGCCGACATCGGGTTCACCGATGTTCAGGTAGATCATCGGCGTGCCGCCCTGGGCCGGGTCACAGGCGGCTGTCTGGGCCACCTGGCGGGCGGCCTTGGCCACCTCCATCACGTAGAAGGGCTGGATGTGGTCCAGCCGGCGTGCGAGGCGGGGGGTGGCCATCAGCCCTCAGGCGACGGGTTGGCCTTGGCCGCCTTGGCGGCGCGTTCGGCCCTGGCGGCCTGCACTTCCACGGGGCGGAGGTCGCCGGCGGTGCGGTCCAGCACGCCATTGACGTACTTGTGGCCGTCGGTGCCGCCAAAGGACTTGGCCAGTTCCACGGCCTCGTTGATGACCACGCGGTAGGGGATCTCGATGCAGTGCGCCAGTTCCCAGGCGCCGATCAGCAAGGCGGCGTGTTCGACGGGCGACAACGCGCGGCTGGGCCGGTCCAGGTGCTTCTGCAGGGCGGTGTCCAGGCTGGCGGCCTCGGCGATGCAGCCATGCAGCACGGCGTCGAAGTGCGCCGCGTCGGTGTCGCCAAAGCCTTCCTGTTCGCGCATGTGCGCGTCCACCGCGCCCGCATCGTCTGCGGAGACCAGCCAGATGTAGAGGCCTTGCAACGCAAATTCGCGCGCCTTGCGCCGTGCCGCGTGGGCTGACGACGGCCGGTGGGCACCCCGCTGGCCTGAGCGCCGTGGCGGTGCTGCGGGTGGTGCGGGTGGTGCCGGTGGTGCCGGTGGTGCCGGGGTGTGTTCGGTCGTCATCAGGAGAGTTCTTCCACGAGGTTGGCCAGTTCCACCGCCACACGCGCGGCGTCCCGGCCCTTTTCTTCGATGCGGGCCTCAGCCTGCGCAAACGTGTCCACGGTGAGGATCACGTTGGCCACGGGCAAGGAATGGTCCAGCGACACACGCATCACGCCAGCGCCGGATTGGTCGGCCACCAGCTCGAAGTGGTAGGTTTCGCCGCGGATCACGCAGCCGATGGCCACCAGCGCGTCGAACCCTCCGGCCTCGGCCATCAGCTTGAGCGCCAGGGGCACTTCCAGCGCACCCGGGACGGTGACATGGCTGATGTCCTTGCTGCGCACGCCCAGCGCCTGCAGTTCGGCCACACACACGGCGGCCAGACGCTCGGTGACGGTGTTGTTGAAGCGCGCGCGGACGATGCCGATGTTCAGGCCCTCTCCGTCGAGTTCCGCGGCGGTGCCTTTGTCAGAGTTTTGCATGGCGTAGGGGTGGCGAGTGTGCGCGGATTCAAGCCTGGGGTGGAGCGACAAAACCGGTGACTTCGAGGCCGTAGCCCGTCATGCTGGGCATGCGCTTGGGGTGGCCCATCAGTTTCATGCGGGTCACGCCCAGCTGGCGGATGATCTGCGCGCCCACGCCGTAGGTGCGCATGTCCCAGGGTGACCGGGGGGTGTCGGCCCGGCGCAGGCTGGGCAGCCACTGCGGCAGCAGCGATTCGGCGGCTGCACCGGCATTCAGCAGCACGGCCACGCCACAGGGCGCTGCCTTCAGAGCCTCCAGGGCGCGCGGCAGCGGCCAGGAATGCCCGCTGCCGGCGGTGTCCAGCAGGTCCAGTGCGGTCAGCGGTTCGTGCACACGCACCAGCACCTCGTCCTTGGCGCTCCAGCTGCCGTGGCACAGCGCGAGGTGAACCTGGCCGGAGGTGTCGCGGTAGGCCGTGGCCTGAAACTCGCCGAAGGGTGTGTGCAGTGCGCGTGTGCCGAGGCGTTCGATCAGGCTTTCGGTGTGGCTGCGGAAGCTGATGAGGTCGGCGATGGTGCCGATCTTCAGGCCGTGTTCCCGCGCGAAGATTTCCAGATCGGGAAGACGGGCCATGGTGCCGTCGTCCTTCATGATCTCGCAGATCACGGACGTGGGCGACAGGCCGGCCATGCGGGCAAGGTCACAGCCGGCCTCGGTGTGGCCGGCGCGCATCAGCACACCGCCGTCCTGTGCCTGCAGCGGGAAGATATGGCCCGGCTGGACCAGGTCAGAGGGCTTGGCGTCGCGGGCGACGGCCGCCTGCACGGTGCGGGCGCGGTCAGCGGCCGAGATGCCCGTGGTGACCCCTTCGGCGGCTTCGATGGACACCGTGAAGGCCGTGCCATGGTGTGTGCCGTTGCGGCTGGTCATCAGCGGCAGGCGCAGGCGCTCGCAGTGCTCACGCGGGAGCGTCAGGCAGATCAGGCCGCGCCCAAAGCGGGCCATGAAATTGATGGCCTCGGGGGTGACGTGGTCGGCGGCCAGGACAAGGTCGCCTTCGTTTTCACGGTCTTCCTCGTCAACCAGGATGACCATCCGGCCGGCAGCGAGCTCGGCCACCAGCTCGGGGATGGGAGAAGTGATCGGTGAGATGGGCATGCGCGATTCTACGAAGCCCCCAGCCCGGCCGGCACGGCCCAGCCCGTCACAACGCGGGCCGCAGCATCAGGCGGATGTCCGGGCCGCAGGGCTGCAGCGAGGTGAAGCGCCAGCGCGGGGCGTCGGCCAGGCTGGCCAGGCGGCCGATGGCGGCGATCTCGCGGCCTTCGCCCAGGAACGTGGGTGCCAGGTACAGCAGCAGCTCGTCCACCAGGCCGGCCTTCAGCAGCGAGGCATTGAGCTTGTGGCCGGCCTCGACGTGCAGTTCATTGACCTGGCGCCGGGCCAGTTCGTGCATCAGCGCGGCCAGGTCCACCTTGCCGCCGGCCCCTGGCAGGTGCATCAGTTCAGCGCCGCGCGCCGCCAGGGCCTGTGCACGGGCGGGTTCATCGGCGGCATGGGCCAGCCACACCGCACCGGGCGGGGCCAGCACCTGGGCGTCCAGCGGCGTCATCAGGTGCGAATCGACGATCACCCGCACCGGCTGCACCTGCGTGGGCACCCAGCGCACGTCCAGCCGCGGGTTGTCTTCCAGCACGGTGCCGATGCCGCTGAGCACCGCACCGGCACGCCTTCGGAAGGCGTGCCCATCCTTCCGGGCGGGTTCCGAGGTGATCCATTGGCTGGTGCCGTCGGGCAGGGCGGTGCGCCCATCCAGCGAGGCGGCGGCCTTCAGCCGTACCCAGGGGCGCTGGCGTTCACAGCGGCTGAAGAAGCCGATGTTCAGCTCTCGGCAGGCCAGCGCCAGGTCGTCCAGGCCCAGCGACGAGGCGTCGTCCACCTGGATGCCGGCCGCGCGCAGGCGGCTGATGCCGCGCCCGGCCACCTGGTCAAACGGGTCACCCACGCCCACCACCACCCGCGCGAGCCCGGCGGCCACCAGGGCGTCGGCGCACGGGGGTGTACGGCCGTGGTGCGCGCAAGGTTCCAGCGTCACCCACGCGGTGGCGCCCCGCACATCCACGCCGCGTTCGCGCGCCTGGGCCAGCGCGGCGGCCTCGGCGTGGGCCTGACCGGCCGCCTGGGTGTGGCCGGTGGCCAGCACACGGCCGTCGGCCAGGCCGATGACACAGCCCACCCGCGGGTTGGGCTCTGACAGGCCGATGGCCTGTTCGGCCAGCGCCAGGGCCTGGGCAAGGCGTTCGCGATCAAGGTGGCTCATGGGTGACGCTGGCTTCAGGGCAACGGGCGGTGCAGCAGGGTGTTGCTGTTGACGAAGTCGCCGCGGGTGGGGTCGGCGGGCACGTCCGTCGGGCAGTTGGTGCCGGTGAGGATGATCAGAAAGTTCTGGTTGACCAGCGGCGGCATCGGCACTGCGATGCGCTGGCGGGTCTCGTTGTTGTATTCGATGCCGTAGAGGTAGGGGTGCTGCCAGTTGGGCACCACTTCGCTGTCGTTGGCCGCCGGTGTGTAACGGCACACCTGATGGGTGATGGGTGTCTCAGCCGTCAGCCCCTTGACGGGGACGGCCCAGGCGCTGGTGGGGTCGTTGACAAAGGGCGCGGGCACCACCGTGGAATAGCCAGCCCAGGTGCGCGACGCGTTGGCCGGGATCAGGCAGTAATAGGTGACGGCGGTCTGCGCCAGCGCGGCGGTGGTGGTGGCCGGCGCGTCGTCGAAGCAGATGGGTACCCGTGCGTCGGCGAGCGTCAGGCTGATGTCCAGGTTCAGGGCCCGGCTGAGTGGGTTCTCGGCGTCAGCGGCGCTGGCTTGCCGGGCGGTGGTGAAGAAGCGCACATAACCTGACAGCAGATGCGCCAGGGTGTTGTCGCGGCAGGCAGCCACATCACCAGCACTCAGCGCGGAGGTGGTCAGCCCGGCGGCGACGGTGCACACCCCGGTGATGAAGCCCGTGGCGTTGTTGAAGACCCAGACGGTGGTGCTGGCGGCGCCATTCTGGCCGGGCATCTTCAGCGCGCTGAAGCCGCCGCCCACGTCCTTGGCGGCGGCCGGAATGGCCAGGTGGCGCGATTGCGGCTTCAGCGCCGGCTGGCGGTAGGCGCCGCTGTTGACCGCGGCGGCCGTGAGCGTGGGTTCGATGCGGGCCACCTGGCTGTCGAGGCGGATGCTCTGCACCGTGCCTTGGCGGTCTTGCCAGCGCACCGTCAGCTGCAGGGACTTCAGGCCGGTGGCGGCATCGTCCGTCACGGTGCGCTGCACGGTGTAGTTGGTGTTGGTGGTGTAGCCGCCCACCGCTACCGAGGCTGTGGAGACGATGTCGGAAAAGCCCTGGCGCATGCCGTCGGGGTCAGTCGCCAGCTGGGTGTAGGTGCGCAGCTGCTCCATCGCTTCCTGGCCGATGCGCACGGCTTCGGAACGCTGCTTGGCGACATCGGAATTCAGCCGCAGCGTGGCCTGCACGCCCACCACCGCCAACATCCCAAATGAGAGGACGGCCAGCGCCACCAGGGCCTCGATCAGCGAGACACCGCGTGTGGTGGCCTGGCGCTTGATGGCCTGATCGGTGAGGGTGCTGCGCATCAGAAGTCCCTCCAGCCGCCGGGCAGCCGGATGACCGACCCCTGCTGCTGACGGATGCGCTGGATGACGTTGGCGTCGTAGCGGGTGCCCGGCAGCGTGGGCGCGTTGATGGCGTTTTCGCTGATCAGGGCACCCTGCACCCAGTTGGCGCTGCTGCCGTTGCTGGCCGCGGCCCCTTGCGCGTAGACGACGCCGTGCAGGTTGATGCCGCTGGTGGCCCAGCTGGCCTGGCCGTTGACCACCAGCAGCACCGGGGTGTCGGGTGTGCCGATGTCGCCCGCGGAATCGATGACCAGGTCGTCGGCCACCCAGATGGGCCGGCCCGGGTTGGCCCGCACATGGGCCCGCAGGCTGTCGCCGCAGCCGCCACGACAGGTGAAGCTGGAGACCGCCGGCTGGCGCGCAAAGGCCGCGCGTGAGAGGCCGAAGAAGCCGGCAAAGAAGCGGTCAGGCGGCGTGTTGGCCATGGCCGTGTCGTTGTCGGCGATGACACCGGCACCGGGCGAGCCGGGCATGGAGAGGGCGGTGATGTCTCCTGACTGCACAAGCCCGCCAGCGTGAACCGACAAGCCGTTGGTTCCCGCGTTGTCGTTGATGGCGATGGCCGGTGTGTCCAGGGTGACGGCGCCTCGCACCGTGAGCGCTGCCGCCGGAGTGGACGCCAGTGCCGGCAGCATCACCAGCGTGACGTTCAGCCGGGCGGCGGCCTCATTGCCACTGCCCTGACCCAGGCTGAGGCAGGTTTCGCTTGGCGAGGTGCACCCGATGACGTCGACGCGCAGCACACCCGGTGTGGAGGTGTCGCCCTCGAAAAGCACTCGGAACGATGGCTGCACAGTGCCACCGTCTGCGCCGACCAGAGTCGGTGGGCCGTTGCTGGGGCAACTGCACTGCCAGCCCGCCGCCGTCCGGCTGCAGCCGGGCGCCAGACGAAGTGGGCCGTCCGGTGAGACCCAGCGCTGTGGGCTGACGGTGCCGCGGCCGAGGTCGAACACCAGGTAGCGCGAGCGGAACGTGTCGCGGTTGATGTCGGTGCTGGTGGCGCAACTCGCGTCCACCCGGGAGCCGTTTAGCTGCGCCAGTGCCCATTCAACACCGCCTTCGGCGGCCTCGAAGGCCTGCGTGGCGCGGTACTGGTTGGCCGAGGTGCGCTGCTCGAAGATCAGGTTGCGGCTGGTGTAGGCCGCCACCATGGACACCAGGAAAAACAGGGCCATGACCACCAGCAGGGTGGCAATGCCCCGCTGCTGGCGCGGTGTGCACGCGGTGGAGCGTGGAAGGCGGCGCAGCGGCATCGTCAATCCCGGCACTCGCCCACGATGAGGTCATTGCGCACCCGCACCAGGGTGCGGATGGAACGCTGCACGCGGCTGTCGTGCACGGCCTCGGCCTGGATCTCGACCTGGTAGCTGCGCAGCTGCTGCCGCGGCGGGCAGATGGTGGCGCCCGCTGAGCAGGCCAGCGCACATTCCAGCACCACCTCCTGCAGCCGTGGCGCCACGGAAAAGCCCGTTACCCGCATCACGGCAGGGTCGGTCAGCGCTTGCCAGTTGCCGCGGCCGAGCTGGCTTTCAATGACCGTGCCGTTCAGCCGGAACCCGAGCTGTTCGTCGTCGTCCACGGCGTTGTTCTCAGTGCGTTCTCGGTCGGCATAGCCAAACGACACCAGCGTGGAGCCGCCTTCGCTGAACGAGGGTGTCATGGCGCTGTAGGGGTTCTGCAGCCGGCCCAGGAGCTCGGCCGACGCGGCGGTGCTGCGGTGCACGTCTCTCCAGTAGCCGGCCCGGCGCAGCTCGCGGGTCATCAGTTCGGCGGCGGCGCGCAGGTCTTGCTGGATCTGGGTTTCCAGAAGCAGGCGGCGGTTGTCGGCGAGTTGCCCGGCCACCATCAGGCTGGCGGCGGCCACGATGATCAGCCCGATGGCAATGCCCACCATCATCTCGACCAGCGAGATGCCTCGGCTCGGGCGGCGGTTGCGCCGGGCTGGCGCCGCCGGGTTCAGCACCGTGGCACCTGCTGGATGGACCCGTCAGGCGAACAGCTGGAGGCCCGCCCTGTCGGGTTGACGGTGACACGCAGCCGCCCGCGGGTCTGGCCCTCCAGCTCGACGGTGAAATCACCGGGCTTGCTGTAGCCGGTTTCCTTCTCAAACGTCGCACGTGAGGACACAGAGCTTGACGCCGCCAGTGCCACGGTGCTGCTGCGTGGCACCTGTACCGTCCGCACTTCTTCAAAGGCGCCGGAGCACACACTGCCGGCGGGGCGCCGGCAGTCGCAGCTGCCTGCGCCAAACGCGTCGGCAAAGATGACATAACAGCTGCCGTTGGTGTCGCTGCTGACCTCGAGGATCAGGTCTCGCCGCCGCCGTGCAGCCTCGCTCCGCGCAAACTGCAGGTCAGTCACCAAGGTGGCGTGGATGCCCTGAAGCCGCTGCACCGCCAGCAGTTCACGCACCGACGGCGCGGCCAGCGTGATCAGCAGCACTGCGATGGCCACGACGATCAGCAGTTCGATCAGCGTGAAGCCCTGGCGCCGCCCTTGGCAAAGGCCTGGCCGGCGCCCCATGCGCGGGGCATGCTGGCGCCGATGTGACGTCATTGCCGGCTCCAGCAGCGCGCAGGGTCGCTCAGGGGTTGGCTCAGCGTGCACGCGCTGCAAGCCGAGCCGTAGCCGATGGTGCCGCCCACGGCGGAAAGCGCCATCGTGGCACAGGCCTTGTCCTGGGCCTGGCCACCGCGTGCGCGGGCCACCAGCACATAACCCGAGGTGGTGGCCGACAGCACGCTCAGCGCATAGTGGCCGTTGGCCGTGGTGGCCGAGGGCACCAAAGGGAGCACATCGACAGAGTACGTGGCGTTGCCGGCGCGCCAGCGTTCCTGGGCCTGCTGCAGCGTGATGAGCGCCGCAAAGGCTTCGCTGCGCCGGCTCTTGCGCACCGCGTCCACAAAGGTCGGGTAGGCCAGGGTGGCCAGGATGCCCACCACCACCACCGTCACCATCAGTTCGATGAGCGTGAAGCCGCGGCCGGCGCTGGCGCGCGGGCTCGGGCAGTGGCGGGGCCGCATCAAGGACATGTGACGATTATCACGACCCATGTTGACCCTGGTGCAAGGCTTCAACACGCCTTGTAACCAGACCAGGGCCCCGAGGGCGTGCAGGAACGGACCCTGCCCATGATGCTGATGACCTGGTGCACCGCCTTGCCATCGGGCCCGCTGAAGCGCACGGTGGCTGCGGGGGTGACGGTGCCGCGCACGCCGTCGAAGGCCAGGCTGCGCACGTTCGCGCTCACGCGCACGGCCTGGGGCTCAGGCCAGTGGGCCACCCGAAAGGCCTGGCTGGCGGGCTCGCACAGGGCTTGGCCTTCATTGCTGCACTGGCAACTGCCGCGGGGGCCGCTGTGCAGCAGCCAGCAGGCCCCGTTGGGGGCCGGCTCAAACGCCAGGCGCACGACGTCGCGCTGGGCCAGCGCCAGGCTGCGGGCCAGCTGGACATCGGTCTCGAAGGCCGCGGCCACCTGTTCCACGCCCAGCCGGGCGCGCCATTGCAGGAAGTGGGCGGCCGACGCCGCGGCCAGTGTGGACGCCAGTGCGGCCACCAGCAGGCCTTCCACCAGCGAAGCGCCACGCCGGGACGAGCCCCCGTGGGGTGGCCGCGGTGTGCACCGCCTGACGAGACTGAGCATCGAAACCCCCTTGGCGTGTGTCCGGCAGCCGCTGCCCGGAATGGGCTGGCGGCGCTGCGGCACGCGGTCTGTGGGGGGTGATTCTTCAGGCGGCCGCGCCGGCTGAGCTCACCCTCTGGCTGGGCACCGGGGGGTGCGCCATCGGGGGGTGGTGACGGGTGTCACCCTGACGGGTGGGCGGGGGGCTGCCCGTTGAGCGGCTCACATGCCCGCGTAGTTCGGCCCGCCGCCGCCCTCCGGCGTGACCCAGACGATGTTCTGCGTCGGGTCCTTGATGTCGCAGGTCTTGCAGTGCACGCAGTTCTGGGCGTTGATGACCAGCCGGTCTGTCGGCCGCGCGCACGTATTCGTAGACACCGGCCGGGCAGTAGCGGCTTTCCGGGCCGGCATAACGCGTCAAGTTGATGGCCACCGGCACGGCGCTGTCCTTCAGCGTCAGGTGGGCCGGCTGGTTCTCTTCGTGGTTGGTGTTGCTGATGAACACCGAGCTCAGGCGATCGAAGGTCAGCGTGCCGTCGGGCTTGGGGTAGCGGATGGGTTCACACTGGCTGGCGGCGTGCAGGCGCTCGTGGTCTGCACCGTGGCGGTGGATCGTCCACGGGGGGCTCTTCATGCCAAGCTTGGGCAGCAGCCACTGCTCGATGCCCGTCATCAGCATGCCCACCGTGTTGCCCTTCTTGAACCACTGCTTGAAGTTGCGCGACTGGTTCAGCTCGGCCCACAGCCAGCTCTTCTTGAAGGCCTCAGGGTAGG
>JAJTDE010000284.1 GCA_021298085.1 Rubrivivax sp. | reverse complement strand
CCGGGCTGGGTGGCCCTGGTGGTGGTCTCGCTGGCCGGCATCGGCACCGGGCTGGCCGGGCCGTCACGCGACATGCTGATCAAGCGCGCCGCGCCCCCGGGGGCCACGGGGCGGGTGTACGGCACCGTGTATTCGGGCCTGGACGTGGGTTTTGCGGCGGCCGCGCCCGTGTTTGGCTGGCTGCTGGACACCGGCCACCCGCAAGCGGTGCTGCTGCTGGCGGCGGCGGCGCTGGGGGCCGGGGTCTTCTCGGCCAGCCTGGTGGGCTTGCGCATCCGCGCCCTGCAACGCCCCGCTGCGGCCTGAAGCCCCTGCCGGCAGGGGCGGCAGCTGCCAACGTGTCGCCGCGCGACCGTTGCAACCCCACAATAGAGCGCCATGAACAGCAACACCACGCCATCCCGGCCGGCCGGCCACGCCCTGGTGGAGGCCTTGCTGGCCCAGGGCATCGACACCTGTTTTGGCGTGCCCGGTGAGAGTTACCTGGCGGTCCTTGACGGCTTCCACACGCACCGCGAGCACATCCGCTTTGTGGCGTGCCGCCAGGAGGGCGGGGCCGCCTTCATGGCCGAAGCCCAGGGCAAGCTCAGCGGCTGGCCAGGTGTCTGCTTTGTCACACGGGGGCCAGGCGCCACCAATGCCAGCATCGGGCTGCACACCGCCTTCCAGGACAGCACCCCGATGATCCTGTTTGTCGGGCAGGTGGCGAGTGATCAGCGGGACCGCGAAGCCTTCCAGGAACTCGATTACCGCCAGGTCTTCGGCCCGGGCACGCTGGGCATGGCCAAATGGGTGGCCGAGGTTGAATCGGCGCAGCGCCTGCCGGAATACATCGCCCGCGCCTTTCATACCGCACTGCAGGGCCGGCCCGGGCCTGTGGTGCTGGCCTTGCCCGAAGACATGCTCACGCAGCCCTGCGCGGCGCCCGTCCTGCCGCGTGTCAAACCGGCCCTGGCCTGGCCGGCGCCCGGCGGCCTGCGCGACCTGCGGGCAATGCTGGTGCAGGCCCAGCGCCCGCTGCTCATCGCCGGTGGCAGCGGCTGGACGGCCGAATCAGCCGCCGCGCTGCAGCGCTTCGCTGAAAACTGGCAGCTGCCCGTGGGCTGCGGCTTCCGGTTCCAGGACACGTTCGACAACCGCCACCCGCTGTACGCCGGTGACGTGGGCATCGGCATCAACCCAAAACTGGCCCAGCGCATCCGCGAGGCCGACCTGGTGCTGGCCGTCGGCGTTCGCCTGGGCGAGATGACCACCGGCGGCTACACCCTGCTGGAGGCACCCCGTCCGCAGCAGACGCTGGTGCACATCCACGCCGGCGCCGAGGAACTGGGCCGTGTCTACGCGGCCGACCTGATGCTGCAGTGTGCGATGGCCCACGCCGGCAAGGCCCTGGAAACGCTGGCCGCACCGCCCAGCGTGCCCTGGGCCGACTGGGCCGCCGCCGCCCAGCGCGACTACCAGGACAACCAGCAGGCGCCTGTGGTCGAGCCGATGGACATGGCCCAAGTGGTGAAGACACTGGGCCGCCTGATGCCCGACGACACCGTCTACACCAACGGGGCCGGCAACTACAGCGGCTGGCTGCACCGCTACATGCGCCACCCGGCGCTGCAGCACCACGGTCGAACCCAGCTGGCCTGCACGTCCGGCGCGATGGGCTATGGCCTGCCCGCGGCAGTGGCCGCCGCGCTGCTGCAGCCGCAGCGCTGGGCCGTCAACTTGGCCGGTGACGGTGATTTCCTGATGACCGGGCAGGAACTCGCCACGGCGCAGGCCTACGGTGCCCGGCGCCTGATCAGCATCGTGGTGGACAACGGCAGCTACGGCACCATCCGCATGCACCAGGAACGCGAGTACCCCGGCCGTGTCAGCGGCAGTGACCTCTTCAACCCCGACTTTGCCGCCCTGGCGCGGGCCTATGGCTGGGAGGCGCACCGTGTCGAGCGCACCGAGGCCTTCGAGCCTGCGCTGCAGGCGGCGCTGGCTGCTCCGGGCCCCACGCTGATCCACCTGCGGCTGCCGGTGGACGTCATCACCTCGCGCACCCGCTTGAGCGCGATCCGCGCGTCAGCCCAGAAGCGCCTGGCAGGCCCGCCTGACGGCAGCCCGGCATGACAGCCCCGCGGCGCGGCGCCAAGGCTCAGGCGGCGTCGGCCGCAGGCTCGCCCTCGGCGGCCCAGGCAGCAGAGCAGACCGTCTGGGAAGTCATCCCGTCACCGTCGGACGCGCAACGCATTGCCCAGCGTTGCCGCCGCAAGGTCACGCAGCGGGCGCTGGTGGCCGCCGGTGTGGCCATGGTGCCCGTGCCGGGGCTGGACTTGCTCACCGACGTGGGCCTGCTGATGAAGCTCCTGCCCGAGATCAACGAGGCCTTCGGCCTGACGCCTGAGCAGGTGGAACGCCTGGCGCCTGACCGCCGCATCGTGGTCTACAAGGCCTTGAGCGCCGGCAGCAGCATGCTGGTGGGCAAGCTCGTCACGCGCGAGGTGGTGATGACGGTGCTGAAGCTGGTGGGCGTCCGCCTGACGACGCAGCAGGCGGCCAAGTATGTGCCGGTGGCGGGCCAGGCCGTGTCCGCCGCACTGACCTACAGCGCGTTGAAATACGTGTGTGAGCTGCACATCCGGCAATGTGTGGCCATCTGCGAGCAGACGCACGGTGATGTGCCGTCGGCTGCTGAGCCGGTGGTCTGGGCTGAAGAGGCACCCAAGCGGCTGCGATGACACGGCGCCAATGACACCGTTTGCCCGAGGCATGCCTGAGGCGAACATCGGTCAAGGCTGAAATCACCGCCTGAAATCCGGCCTTTTTGGTGCAACGGCGAGGCGCCGCCTGAGCGTCAATGACGGCATGATTGCCCTTGCTCCGTTGCGCGCCGTGATGCGCGTTGTTGCCCTCACGTTGCTGGGTGCCTCGAGCGCCACCAGCGCGCTGGCCACCACCCCATTGGCCGACAGGCCCGTGGTGGCCGCCGTCAGTGTTCCTGGCAACGTGGCACTGGCCCTGTCGTTCGAGTTCCCCACCTTCAACAGCGTGGCCTATACCGGCGACACCTTCGACGCCAACCTGGTCTACCTGGGCTACTTCGACCCCCGCAAGTGCTACGAGTACGTCCACAACGCCTCGGAGCCGTTGCGCCACTTCGCGCCGAGCGGGGCCACCAACGCCAACCGGGCGTGTGTGGGCACGCAGCAGGGCCGCTGGAGCGGCAATTTCATGAACTGGGCGACGATGCAGACCGTCGACGTCTTCCGCTGGGTGCTGACCGGCGGCACACGTTCGGTGGACACCACCAGCATGACGCTGCTGGAACGCGCGCGCAACACCACCGGCACCAGCAACTTCCCGCTGCGCAGCATCAGCGGCGGCACGGTGTCGCAGATGTCCGCCTTGAACTGGGGCCAGCTGCATGTGCGCGGCGATGGCACC
>JAJTDE010000283.1 GCA_021298085.1 Rubrivivax sp. | reverse complement strand
TGACCTGCCCCGGCTGTCGCTGATCACGCTGCGCTTTCCGCTGTGGACCGATGGCCGTGCCTACAGCCAGGCCCGCCTGCTGCGCGCGCGGTTGCGCTTCAGCGGCGAGATCCGCGCCACGGGCCAGGTGCTGGTGGACATGCTGCCGCTGCTGCAGCGCACCGGTTTTGACGCCGTGCAGCTGCGCGCCGACCAGCGGCTGGATTCCGCCCAGCGTGCCCTGCGCTTCTTCGCCGGGCACTACCAGGGCGACGCCGTGGATGCACGCCCACCCTTTGCCCGGCCCAGCCCCCTGCCCGCCCCCGGACTCTGAACATGTCAGCCTTCGACCTCTACGCCCGTCGCCAGCCCGGCTTCGAAGACCGCCTGAAGTCCACCGTCACGCAGCTGCACGACGCCGCCCTGCGCCACGCCGGCCGCATCGTCCAGGCCACCAGCCTGGGCGCCGAGGACATGGTCATCACTGACCTGATCGCGCGCCACCGCCTGGGCATCGCCGTGGCCACGCTGGACACCGGCAAGCTGCACGCTCAAACCCTCGAACTGATGCAACGCCTGGAGCAGCACTACGCGCCCCACGGACTCACGCTGGCGCGCTTTGCGCCCGAGCCCCAGGAAGCCCGCATCTTTGTGCAGCGCCATGGCGAAGACGCCATGTTCCAGAGCATCGCCCTGCGCAAGGCTTGCTGCCAGGTGCGCAAGATGGAGCCGCTGTCGCGCCTGCTGGCCGGCCGCAGCGCCTGGGTGACGGGCCTGCGCCGCGAACAGAGCGACGGCCGTGCCCAGGTGCTGAGCGAGGAAGACGACGGCCAGGGCCGCACCAAGTTCAACCCGCTGGCGCAGTGGACATGGTCTGACGTGTGGCATTACATCCAGGCGAACGGCGTTCCCTACAACCCGCTGCACGACGCGTTTTTCCCGAGCATCGGCTGCCAGCCCTGCACCCGCGCCATCGGCGTGGGCGAGCCTTTCCGCGCCGGCCGCTGGTGGTGGGAAGACGAGGCGGCCAAGGAGTGCGGCCTGCACGTCAAGCCCGCCGCCGCACCGAGCATGGCCCTGCCCGAAAAGGAGACCGCCGCATGAACGCCCCACAACGACTGGAACAACTGGCCCCTGCGGTAGATCACCAGCACCTGGACGGCCTGGAAGAAGAGGCCATCTTCATCCTGCGCGAGGTGGCGGCCAGCTTCGAACGCCCGGCGCTGCTGTTTTCCGGCGGCAAGGATTCCTGCGTGGTGCTGCACCTGGCCAAGAAGGCCTTCCAGCACCGCGGCGACGACGGCCGCTGGCAGGGCCGCCTGCCCTTCCCGCTGCTGCACGTGGATACCGGCCACAACTTCCCGGAAGTCATCGACTTCCGCGACGACACCGTGCGTGATGCCGGCCACGAGCTGATCGTCGGTTCGGTGGAAGACGCCATCCGGCGCGGCACGGTGCGCCTGGCGCACCCGCTCGAATCGCGCAACGGCCACCAGACCGTCAGCCTGCTGGAGGCCATCGAGACCCACCGCTTCGATGCGCTGATCGGCGGTGCGCGCCGCGACGAGGAAAAGGCACGCGCCAAGGAACGCATCTTCAGCCACCGCGACAGCTTCGGCCAGTGGAACCCGAAGGAACAGCGGCCTGAGCTGTGGTCGCTGTTCAACACGCGGCTGCGGCCGGGTGAGCACTTCAGAACCTTCCCCATCAGCAACTGGACGGAGCTGGACGTGTGGCTGTACATCGCCCGCGAGCAGATTGCCCTGCCGCCGATGTACTACAGCCACCCCCGGCAGATCGTGCGCCGCAAGGGCCTGCTGGTGCCCGTCACGGAAGTGACGCCGCCGCAGCCGGGTGAGACCGTCGAGACCGCCCAGGTGCGCTTTCGCACCGTGGGCGACATGACCTGCACCTGCCCCGTGGAGAGCCTGGCCAACAACGCCCATGCCGTGGTGGCCGAGACCCTGAGCGTGACGGTGAGCGAACGCGGGGCCACCCGCATGGACGACCGCGCCAGCAACAGTGCCATGGAGCGGCGCAAGAAGGAAGGGTATTTCTGATGTCTGCCGCCACCGCAACGGTGCCACACACCCTGGCCCTCGCCGCCGACGGCAGCGTGCACACCCGGCCCCTCAAGGCCCTGCGCTTCCTGACCGCCGGCAGCGTCGATGACGGCAAGAGCACGCTCATCGGCCGCCTGCTGCTGGACAGCCAGGCCATCCTGTCCGACCAGCTGAGCCAGCTGCGTGGCCCGCAGGACAGCGGCCCGCTGGACCTGTCCCTGCTGACCGACGGCCTGGAGGCCGAGCGCGAACAGGGCATCACCATCGACGTGGCCTACCGCTACTTCGCCACGCCCCGGCGCAAGTTCATCATCGCCGACGCACCGGGCCACGAGCAGTACACCCGCAACATGGTCACCGCCGCCTCCGGCAGCGACGCGGCCGTGGTGCTGGTGGACATCACCAAGATCGACTGGCGCCAGCAACCCGTGCAGCTGCTTCCGCAGACCCGACGCCACACCCTGCTGGCGCACAGCCTGCGGGTGCCGTCCATCGTCTTTGCCGTCAACAAGCTCGACGCCGTGGACGAGCCCCACGCGGCGTTCGAGGCCGTGGCCGCTGCGCTGCAGGCGTTTGCCCACGCCGCCGGCATCCAACCGGCGGGCATCGTGCCCCTGTCGGCGCTGCATGGCGACCATGTCACCCGCGGCTCGGCACTGGCGGGTTACCAGGGTCCGACGCTGCTGGCGCTGCTGGAAGGCCTGCCCAACGCCGCTGATGACAACGCCGGCACCGGCAGCCCCTGGGCCATGCCGGTGCAGTACGTGGCGCGCGTCGACCGCGAGTTGCTGGGCGGCGCCAACCCTGAACGCATCGTGTGGGGCCGCGTGGCCGCGGGCACGGTGAAGGCGGGTGACGAGGTGCAGGTGTTTCCCAGCGGGCAGCGGGCCATCGTCAGCGCCGTCCGGCGCGCGGGCAGCCCCGTGGGCAGCGCCGCCGAAGGGCAATCGGCCGGCCTGGTGCTGGACCGCCACCTGGACATCTCCCGCGGCGATTGGTTGACGGCCGTCGGCGGTGCCCACCCCAGCCAAGTCTTCACCGCGACATTGGCCTGGCTGGACGACGACGCGGCACAGGTCGGCCGCAAGCTGTGGGTGCGCCACGCCCACCGATGGGTGCAGGCGCGCATCAGCCGCATCCACCACCGGCTGGACATCCACACCCTGCAGGCCGAGCCGGCCGAGCAGCTGCGTGTGAATGAACTGGGTGTCGTGACGGTGGAGCTGCAGCAGGCGCTGCCGCTGCAGCCCTATGCCCACAGCCGCGTCGGCGGTGCGCTGATCGTCGTGGACCCCGGCACCCACCGCACCAGCGGCGCGCTGCTGGTCATCGCGCCCGATGCCGATGCACCCACCGCCACCGGGGAAGGCGCATGAACGAAGGCCGCGTCATCTTTGTGGGCGCCGGC
>JAJTDE010000114.1 GCA_021298085.1 Rubrivivax sp. | reverse complement strand
TTCAAGCTGGGGATGCGTGCCGCGCTTCGCCTGCGGCGACCCGTATTCGCGCCTATTCACTTGGGGGGGCGCCGGCCCTCATGCGCAAGCGGCCGGAATAGTATTTCAGCCGCTGGAGGACAAGCGGTGAAGTTCCTGTTGGTCGAAGACCACCCCCTGATGCGCAAGGCTCTGCGAGAGGTGGTTGAAAGTTTGGGCGACAACGTGGCTGCGGTAGAGGCCGGTACCCCCAATGAAGCGCAAGCGGCATTGGCGGCACACGGTTCCTTCGATGCTGTGCTGCTCGATTTGAAGTTGGGTGAAGGCGACGGCTTTGCCGTGTTGAAGGAGTTGCGGGCCCGATGGCCTCAGATACCGGTGATGGTGGTGACCGGCAGCACCGAAGGGCGTGACCTGATCCGCTCGATTGACTTGGGCGCGATGGCCTTTGTCAACAAGCGTTCGGGCGGGGGCGAGATTCTTGCCGCGCTGTCAACCATCATGACCGGCGGGATCTACCTGCCACCGGACACCATGGCGCTGCTGGATTCGGCCAGGGCGGCAGAGGCTGCGCAGGCCAGCGCCATGCCGGTGATGGCCGACGTACTGCCGGGCGCCAGCAATGGCAGTTTCGGGGTCCAGGCGCCGTCGCCACAGATCATCGCGCGGCTGGGCCTGACACCGCGTCAGACCGACGTACTGCTGTTGCTGCTGCACGGCAAGCCCAACAAGCTGATCGCCCGCGAGCTGAACCTGTCGGTCGAGACCATCAAGGACCACGTGGCTGCGGTGTTGCGCTCGCTCAATGTGTCGTCTCGGACCCAGGCGGTGCTGGCCGTGACACAGCTGTCCAGCCACAGCCACTCCAGCCGCATGCACCGGGGCCTGCAGTAGCGGCAGCATGGGGCGCCAGGTCTGCCCGGGCGGGCCTGGCAGGGTTCAGCTGGGTGTGTAGGCCAGCCTGACGTAGATCGGCGCGTAGGCTTCGGCCTGTGTCAGCTCGATCAGGTGCTCACGGCTGAGCTCCAGCATGGCGATGAACGTCACCACCAGCACGGGGTTGCCCTGGTCGGTGTCGAACAGCTCCTGGAACTCCACGAAGCGCCGCCCCTGCAGACGGCGCAGCACGTGGCTCATGTATTCCCGCACCGAGAGCTGTTCCCGGGTGATCTTGTGGTGCTGGTTCAGCTTGGCGCGGCGCACGATGTCGGCCCAGGCGGCCCGCAGGTCGGCCACATCCACCTCCGGGAAGCGGGGTTGCAGGCTCTGCTCGATGAATACCTGGGCGCGCAGAAAATCGCGCCCCAGCACCGGCAGCGCGTCCAGCCCCTGGGCGGCGCTCTTCATGCGTTCGTATTCGAGCAGGCGGCGCACCAGTTCGGCGCGAGGGTCTTCGGGTTCCTGGCCATCGTCGCTGCGCTTGGGCGGCAGCAGCATGCGCGACTTGATCTCGATGAGCATGGCCGCCATGAGCAGGTACTCCGACGCCAGTTCCAGGTTGCGCCGCCGTATCTGGTTGACGTAATCGAGGTACTGCCGGGTCACCGAGGCCATCGGGATGTCCAGCACGTTGAAGTTCTGCTTCCTGATCAGGTAGAGCAGGAGGTCAAGCGGCCCCTCGAACGCTTCCAGGAATACCTCCAGCGCGTCGGGCGGTATGTAGAGGTCCTGGGGCAGGTTGAACAGCGGTTCGCCGTACAGGCGCGCGCGCGCCACGGTGTCGACCAGGGGAGGGAGCGTCTCCGGCCCTGGAGGCAGGCCTGTGGCTTCAGCTACCGGGCTCTCGCCACGCGGCAGCTGGGGCTTCACGACTTGGTCTGGTAGACGTAGGGCTGCTGGGCCACGCGCGACTCGGCATAGCCTTCCTGGGCCTCGGCGTCGACGGCCTTGTCCCAGAGCAGGGAACGGCCGCGCCGCTGCTCTTCTTCCAGGGCGGGCCGTTGGCTCTTCAGCTGTTCGATGAACTGCGTCACGTCGGACTTGTAAGGCTTCCAGAAAAGCGGCATGGTTCGGTCAGCAGGTCAGAATGACGGGTAGTTTAACCCTGGGGGTTTCCATGATGAAGCGTTGGGCGCCGAAGAACTCGGGCACCACGGCGCGCCTTTGGCTGGCGGCTGCGGCCACGCTGGCGGCCTTGGCCTTGACGGCGTGTGACAACCAGCGTGCCGACCAGCTGGTGGAGGATGTCTCCACCGAGGCCGACGTCAAGCGGCTGTTTGGTGACCCCCGGACAGTGACCATCGCAGCCGATGGCACGCGCACCCTGGAGTACCCCCGTCAGCCCGAGGGCGAGGCCAACTACGTGATGGTGGTCGGTGCCGACGGCAAGCTGAAATCGCTGCGGCAGCTGCTGAACACCGACAACTTCGCCAAGGTTCAGCCTGGCATGGACCGAGAAGCCGTGCGGCAGCTGCTGGGCCCCCATGCGCGCGAGCGTCGCTTCGAGCTCAAGAAGGAAACGCTCGTGGAGTGGCGCTTCCGGGACGGCCAGGAACTGAAGGTGTTCGGGGCCAGTTTTGACAACGCCGGCAAGGTCGTGAGCACCTCGATCACCCTCGACGAACGCACTGCCAGCCCCGGCGGGAAGTGACGCCGCACGGCCAGCCCGCGTGCGCCGCCCTCCCGGCGGTTCACGTCCCGGCCGCTGGCCGGCCAGGGCGCGCGTCACGCTCCAGCTCGGCCCAGGTGGCCAGGCTGGGCAGGATGTTGTCGGCACCCAGCTCGGCCTCGAAGCCGGACCGCTGGATCAGCGACAGTGGCTGCGCATTCAGGTCGGCCAGGATGAGCTGCACCCCCTTGGCCTTGAGCTCGCTGTGCAGTTGCCGCAGCGCTTCCAGCCCTGAGGTGTCCATCGACACCAGCTGATGGGCTTCCAGCACCACGGAGCGGGTCGCTGGCCGCACGCGCTGCCCGAGCTTGTCGATCTGGCCGACAGCGCCGAAAAACAGTGCACCGTAGAGTTCAAAGGCCTGCACGCCGTCGGGGAGCGCCTGGCGGTGGTCTCTCACCGAGAACAGCGTGCCCATGCGCCAGATGAAAAACACACACGCCAGCAGCAAGCCGATCTCCACCGCCACGGTCAGGTCGAACAGCACCGTCAGCGCAAAGGTGCCAAACAGGATGGTGCGGTAGTACAGGCTGAAGCGCCGGGCATGCGCAAACTCGCGCCATTCGCCCATGTTCCAGGCCACAAACAGCAGGATGCCCGACAACGCGGCGAGCGGCACGTGCAGCGCCAGCGGGGCGGCCAGCAGCATGACCAGCAGCAGCGTCACCGCATGCACCACCCCCGCCACCGGGCTGGTGGCCCCGGCCCGCACGTTGGTGACGGTGCGGGCGATGGTGCCGGTGGCCGGTATGCCGCCAAAGAACGGGGTGACCAGGTTGGCCACGCCCTGCGCCATCAGCTCCTGGTTAGGGTCGTGCCGAGGGGTGCTCGACAGCTTGTCAGCCACCCGTGCGCACAGCAGCGATTCGATGGCGCCCAGCAGCGCAATCGTGATGGTGGGCATCACCAGCTGCTTGGCGGTTTGCCAGCTGAAATCCGGCAGGGCCAGTGGCGGCAGGCTGCTGGGAATGCCGCCAAACCGGGAACCGATGGTGTCCACCGGCAGGGCCAGTGCCCAGGTGAGCAGCGTCGCCCCCACCAGGGCCACGATGGTGGATGGCACGCGGGCCATGATGCTCGGCCCGCGGCTGGGCTTGGTGACTGCGGCCTCGGTGCCATGCCCTGGGCGGACCCACATGCGCGGCCAGATGGCCACCACCGCCAGTGCGCCCAGACCCAGCGCCAGGGCCACCGGGTTCAGCGTGGGCAGCGCCCGCCCCAGCACGCCAATCTGCGTGAGGAAATCGGCGGGCAGCTTGTCGATGGACAGGCCCAGCAGGTCCTTGATCTGCGACAGCGCGATGAGCACCGCGATACCGTTGGTGAAGCCCACGACGATGGGCACCGGGATGTAGCGGATGAGCTCCCCCAGCTTGAGCCAGCCCATCAGGAACAGCAGCACCCCGGCCAGTGACGTGGCAATCAGCAGGTTGGCCAGGCCGTATCGCTCGACGATGCCGTAGATGATGACGATGAAGGCGCCCGCAGGGCCGCCGATCTGCACATTGGAGCCACCCAGCGCGGCGATGAGAAAGCCCGCGACGATGGCGGTGACGAGCCCAGCTTCGGGCTTGACGCCGCTGGCAATCGCAAAGGCCATGGCCAGCGGCAGCGCGACGATGCCCACGGTGATGCCAGCACCGACGTCGGCCCAGAAACGCTGCTGGGTGTAGCCCTGGCGCAGCTGCAGGGCCCGCGGCCTGAACGGGTGCACGTGGCGCAGCCACGCGTGCCAGGGTTTGTCCGGTGTGTCCGTGGTGGTGGTGGTGTGCCCGGGGGGAATGGGGTGTTCCCCCGGCGGAGCCTGCGTGGGCTCGTGCTGAACCGTCATGCAGCCTATCGTGCGCCTGGGGCTTGACAGCAGGCTGATGTCGGCTGCAAGGGTTTACCCGTGGTTCGGCCGATCAGCGAACCCGCATGCCGGGCTGTGCCCCCGGCCAGGGTTCCAGCACGTACAGGCCGGGCACGGCCTTTTCATCGGCATGGCTGGCCGCCAGCACCATGCCTTCGCTGACCCCGAACTTCATCGTGCGCGGGGCCAGGTTGGCCACCATCAACGTCATCTTGCCTTGCAGCTGTTCGGGCTGGTAGGCGCTGCGGATGCCGGAGAAGACGTTCCGCGTGCGGCCTTCGCCCACGTCCAGCGTCAGCCTCAGCAGCTTGCTGCTGCCCTCGACGGTTTCTGCCTTGACGATGCGCGCCAGGCGGAGGTCGATCTTGCTGAAGTCGTCGATGCCGATGGTGGGCGCCAGCGCTTGACCACCCGGCAGCGCGGGTTCCGGTGCCGCGGGCGGGGCTGCGTCGGCCGGCGCCTCGAACAGCTTGGCCACCTGTGCGGCGTCGGCACGCTGCATCAGGTGTTCATAGGCGCCAATGCGGTGTTGACCCAGCGCCTGCTGCGCGTCGGCCCACTGCAGCGGAGCCACACCCAGGAAGCGCTCGACCCGCTCCACCAGGGCTGGCAGCACGGGCTTGAGGTAGACGCTGAGCACCCGGAAGGCCTCGATGCAGGTGCTGCAGACATCGTGCAGCTGGGCCGACAGTTCCGGCTTCTTGGCCAGTTCCCAGGGCTTGTGCTGGTCGACATAGGCATTGACCTTGTCGGCCAGGGCCATCGTGTCGCGCAGGGCCTTGCCGTACTCGCGGCCATCGAGCAGCTGGGCGATGCCGTCACCGGACTCGCGCAGCTGGGCCAGCAGCGCACGGCCTTCGTCAGCGCCTGGCGCCTGGCTGTGGCCCGCGAGCCGGCCGTCGAAGCGCTTGTTCAGGAAACCGGCGGCACGGCTGGCGATGTTGACGAATTTGCCGACAAGATCGCTGTTGACGCGGGCAATGAAGTCCTCGGGGTTGAAGTCGATGTCGTCCACACGCGCGCTGAGCTTGGCGGCGATGTAGTAGCGCAGCCACTCGGCATTCAGGCCCAGCTCGAGGTAGCGCAGCGGGGAAATGCCCGTGCCGCGGCTCTTGCTCATCTTGGTGCCGCTGACGGTGATGAAGCCGTGCACGTGGATGTGGTTGGGCACCTTGCGGCCGCTGAAATGCAGCATGGCCGGCCAGAACAGCGTGTGGAAGGTGACGATGTCCTTGCCGATGAAGTGCACCTGCTCGGTTCGCGGGTCGGCCAGGAAGGGTTCGAACTCGGCGCCGAGCAGCGCCTTCAGTGACGCCAGGTAGCCGATGGGTGCGTCCAGCCAGACGTAGAAGTACTTGTCCTCGGTGTCGGGGATGCGGATGCCGAAGTAGGGTGCGTCGCGGCTGATGTCCCAGTCAGCGAGCATGGGCTTGCCGTCGTCGCCCAGGGCGAACCACTCGGAGATCTTGTTGAGCACCTCGGGCTGCAGGCGCCCGGGGGTCTGTGTCCAGCCCTGCAGGAACTCCACGGCCCGCGGGTGGCTGAGCTGAAAGAAGTAGTGCCGGCTTTCCTTGAGCACCGGCGTGGCGCCCGAGAGCGCGGAATAGGGGTTCTTCAGGTCGGTGGGCAGGTAGACGGCACCGCAGTTCTCGCAGTTGTCGCCGTATTGGTCGGCCGTGCCGCAGCGCGGGCACTCGCCCTTGATGAAGCGGTCGGGCAGGAACATGCCCTTTTGCGGGTCAAAGAACTGCTCGATCACGCGCTCGGTGATCAGGCCTTCGGCGCGCAGTGCGCGGTAGATGTCCTGGGCCAGCGCGTGGTTCTCGGGGGCGTCCGTCGAGTGCCAGTGGTCGAAGGCGATGTGGAAGCCGTCGAGGTAGGCCTGTCGGCCGGCGGCAATCTGCGCGACAAACGCCTGGGGTGTCAGGCCGGCCTTCTCGGCGGCGATCATGATGGGTGCGCCGTGGGCATCATCGGCGCAGACAAAGCGCACCGTGTGGCCCTGCATGCGCTGGAAGCGCACCCAGATATCGGCCTGGATGTACTCCATCATGTGGCCGATGTGGAAAGCTGCGTTGGCGTAAGGCAGGGCCGTGGTGACAAAAAGCTGGCGTTGCATGGGACTTATTCTAGGTAAGGCCCTGGTCGCAGGCGCTGGTGTCCAGGCCCGATAGACTGCGGCCTGCAACTCTTGGCGCCACGGGCGCCGCCCACAGACACCATGGCCATCACCGAACAGACGCTGCTGACGGCGCTGCAGACCGTCATCGACCCCAACACCGGGAAAGACCTTGTCACCACCCGGCAGCTGAAGAACCTGCGCATCGACGGTGACGAAGTGTCCTTCGATGTCGAGCTGGGTTACCCGGCCAAGAGCCAGGCCGCGGCCCTGCGCAAGGCGCTGATCAGCGCGGCACGCGGTGTGGCCGGTGTCACCAACGTGAGCGTCAACGTGGGCTGGAAGATCGTCTCGCACGCGGTGCAGCGGGGGGTTCAGCTGCTGCCCAAGGTGAAGAACGTGGTGGCCATTGCCTCGGGCAAGGGCGGTGTGGGCAAGAGCACCACCGCCGTCAACCTGGCGCTGGCGCTGGCCGCCGAGGGCGCGCGGGTGGGTATCCTGGACGCCGACATCTACGGCCCCAGCCAGCCCATGATGATGGGCATCACGGCACGCCCCGAGAGCACCGACGGCAAGACCATGGAGCCGCTGGAGAACCACGGCGTGCAGGTGATGTCCATCGGCTTCCTGGTGGACGACGACCAGGCCATGATCTGGCGCGGCCCCATGGCCACCCAGGCACTGGATCAACTCCTGCGGCAGACCAACTGGGACGAGCTGGACTACCTGCTGGTGGACATGCCACCCGGCACGGGCGACATCGCCCTGACGCTCAGCCAGCGCGTGCCGCTGACGGGCGCGGTGATCGTCACCACGCCGCAGGACATCGCGCTCATCGACGCCCGCAAGGGCATCTCCATGTTCCAGAAGGTGGGCGTGCCCATCCTGGGCGTGGTGGAGAACATGGCGGTGTACTGCTGCCCGAACTGTGGCCACACCGAACACATCTTCGGCGCCGATGGCGGGCAGCGCATGGCCGCCCAGTTTGGCGTGGACATGCTGGGCTCCCTGCCGCTCAACATGAGCATCCGGGTGCAGGCCGACAGCGGCACACCCACGGTGGCCGCCGATGGCGACGGTGAACTGGCCGGCCTGTACAAGGCGGTGGCCCGCGCCGTGGCCATCAAGATCGCGCAGAAGGCCAAGGACTACTCGTCGAAGTTCCCGACGATCAGCGTCAGCAAGAACACCTGATCTGCCGCGCTGGCGCCTAGACCGGTAGCCACACCGTGAAGACGGCGCCCCTCTGGCCGTCGTCGCGGTCGGCGGCCCGAAGGTCGCCGCCGTAGCGTTCGACGATGCTGCGGCTGATCCACAGGCCCAGCCCGGTGCCGTCCTTCTTGTGCGTGACAAAGGGCTTGAACAGCTCCTCGGCGGCGCGGGGTGGCAGGCCAGGGCCGGTGTCCAGCACACTCAGCGCCAGGCCCTCGCGGTCGCCTTCGCGCAGGTCTGCGCTGCGCAGTGTCAAGGTGCCACCGTCGGGCATCGCATCCACCGCGTTGAGCAGCAGGTTCACCAGCACCTGCTGCAACTCCTGCCGGTTGACCCCCGGCTGCGCCTGCGAGTGCAGCTCGCAGCTCAGCCGCACGCCTGAACGCCTGACGGTCGAGTCCACGAGCACCAGGCTGTCATTGACGAGCTGCTGCACGTCCAGCGGCGCCAGATAGCCGGCGTATTCCGAGGGACGCGAAAACTGCAGCAGCCGGGTGACGATCAGGCGCATGCGCTCGATCTGCTCGTCGATGAGCTGGAGCTCTCGCTGCGCGGGGCGGGCCTGGGCGCCCAGGCGCTCACGCAGCAGGTCCAGGTTGCCCTGGATGACGGCGATGGGGTTGTTCACCTCATGGGCGATGCCGGCCGTCAGCTGCCCGACGGCGGCGAGCTTCTCGCTGCGCACCATCTGCTGCTGCGCGGTCTGCAGCTCGAGTGTGCGTTCGGCCACCTTGGCGTCCAGGGCCTGGTTGAGCGTCTGCAGTTCCCGCGCCTTCTCGTCGACGCGTGTGAGCAGCGCATCCAGGTGCAGGGCCAGTGCCGAGAGCTCGTCGCCGGTGCCCACCGTTCCCACGCGTGCCGCGCCGTCGCCGGCGGTGAAGCGCGCCATGGCCTGCGCCATGCGCTCCACCGGCGAAAAGATGCTTCTTGCCCAGCGCAGCGATACCCAGGAGCCCAGCATCATCACGGCGAAGAACAGCGCACCGATGCTCAGCAGGACTCCGCGTTTCATCCAGCGAAAAGGCGCCTCGCTGAAGCCCACGTACAGCATGCCCACCCGGCGCCCCGCGCTGTCCAGCAGCGGCTGGTAGGCCGAGACATACCAGTCGTTGACCACAAAGGCGCGGTCCAGCCAGGTCGTGCCCTGCTCCAGCACCGCCTCGCGTACCGCCTGCGAGACCCGTGTGCCAATGGCGCGTTCGTCGTTCTCGCCGCCGAAGAGCCGCACATTGGTGCTGACACGGACATCGTCCAGGAACAGCGTTGCCGTGCCCTGGCTGCCAAAGGGCAGCGCCCCGGGCGGGTAGACGATGTCGTTGAGGTGGTCGATGAAGGGCAGGTTGCGGTTGAGCAGCAGCCCACCTTGGACATACCCCAGCAACTGGCCGGTGGGGGTGCGGATCGGGTAGGTGGACATGAGCACCAGCGCACGGTCCTCCGTCTGCCGTGCCGTGGGCGCGGCGTTTCGGGTGGACAGCAGCGGGACAGCCACCCGCTCGCGCAGGTCGGCACCCAGCAGCGACTGCTGATGGGGTTCCATCACCTCGACGCTGCTGCCACCGTCGTCGGAGTGCGCGCCCGGAAAGCTGGCGCTCTGCGATGGAGCGGCTGACGGCAGCGGCCAGCCCTGTGCGCTGACCCAGAGGCTGCCGTCAGGCTTGCGCAGGTTGATGAAGTCCATGTGTTCGCGGTAGAGGTAGCGTTGCAGCACCTCCGGCAGGTCGTCGCGGCGCAGGGCGATGGCCTGGCTGAGCGTCTCGGATTCGGCCACCAGCGCGACGCTGCTGCGCACCTCGTTTTGCGTGCGCTCGAAGTACCCGCTGGCCACGGCCAGGTCGCTGCGGATCTTGGCGATCAGCAGGCGGTCCAGCGCCTCGTTGCCCCAGATCAGCAGCCCCAGGCCCAGCAGCGGCAGCAACACCAGCAGGGGCAGCAGCACCAGGGCCAGCAGCTTGTTGCGGATCGCCACTGCCGGCACTCCCACCGGCCGACCACTCGGCCATGCGGCGCTCCAGCGTGCGGCGAGACACACCCAGCAGGGCGGCGGCCTGGCTCTTGTCACCGTCCACACCGGCCAGTACCGCCAGGATGTGCCGGCGCTCGAGTTCCTGCAGGCTGACGGGTGGCTCGTCATGCGCCCGGGTGGCAGGGTGGCTGCCCTGGTTCGCCCCGGGGACCGTCGGCTGACGCCCGCCCGCGCGCTGGCTGGGGTACAGCGCCGAGACATTGAGTGCCCCGACGATCAGCGAACGTTCGATCAGGTTGCGCAGCTCCCGCACATTGCCGGGCCACTCGTAGGTCTGGAGGAAGCGCAGCTCCTCGTCGGTGACCTCGAAGGGCGGCAGGCCCATCGTCGGGCCGAGCGTGGCAATGAAGTGCTGCACGAGCTCTGCGATGTCTTCCTTGTGGGCGCGCAGCGGCGGGATGTGGATCTCGATGACCTGCAGCCGGTAGTAGAGGTCGCGCCTGAAGCGGCCCGATTCGACGTCGTCGCGCAAGGGCCGGTTGGTGGCGGCCACGATGCGCAGGCGCAGCGGAATCTCCTGCTGGCCACCGACCGGCCGGACATGGCGGGTCTCGATGGCCCGCAGCAGTGCGCCCTGTGCCGAGGCCGGCAGCTCGCCGATCTCGTCCAGGAACAGCGTGCCGCCCTGCGCGTAGACAAACAGGCCGTCGCGTTGGGGCTGGTTGGCGCTGGCGCTCACACCAAACAGCTCGGCCTCGAGCTGGGCCCCTGACATCGCCGCGCAGTTGACGGGTACAAAGGGTGAGTCACCATGCGGCCCGAGGCGGTGAAGTTCCAGCGCGGCCAGTTCCTTGCCAGTGCCGGATTCACCGGTGAGCAGCACCGTGCTGTCGACCGTGGCGTAGCGCTGCAGCGCTGCCTGCAGCCCGCGGATCACCAGCGACTGGCCCACCAGCGCTGGTGCCGGTGGCCGGCTCTGGCGCAGCGCACGGCGCAGCACCCAGTTCTCGCGGCGCAGGCGCGAACGCTCCATGCCGCGCTGGAAGGCGCCCAGAACCTGGGTCACGCGGAACGGCTTGAGCAGGAAGTCGCTGGCACCCGCCCGCAGGGCCTGGATGGCGGTTTCCAGGTCGGCAAAGGCGGTGATCAGGACCACCTCGCAGGGGTTGGCGCTGGCACGAAGGTCACGCAGCCAGTCGATGCCGCTGCGCCCGGGCAGCGCGATGTCGACGATGGCCAGGTCAAAGCGGTGCCGGGCCAGCAGCGCGTCGGCCTCTTCGGCCGAGCCTGCGCACAGCACCTGGCCAGCGCGTGATGACAGCGCCCCTTCCAGGAAGTGGCGCATCCCGGGCTCATCGTCGACGACCAGCACGGTGGCGTGCGGCCAGCGCTGTTCCGTGGCGGCGTCGGCGGGCGAGTCGCCAGGGCTGGTGGGGGGTGTTTCCGGTTGCATGGCGGCCGCTGTGCGGTGGATGCTATCAAGCCCACTCAGGACGACGCGCATCGCGCCACAATCCATGACTATGGCTGAACGCGTTTGCCGCTTCCTGACGTTGTGGGTGTTGTGCCTGGTCTCGGGTTGCGCGCTGCGTGCAGTGGATGTGCCGGCGGCCGCGGTGTCTCCGGCTGACTTCGGTGGTTGGAGCTGCGCCCGCATCGGCGAGGAGCTGGAGCGTGTGCGGCGCAACGCCGCCCAGGTGGCCTACGCCTTCGATGAGCGTGCTGGCTCGAACATCGTGGCCATGGGTGTCGGGGCGGTGGTCTTCTGGCCGGCGTTGCTGGCCATGCGCTCCAACGGCGAAGACCGTGCGCTGCTGGCGCAGCTCAAGGGTCGCCATGAGGCGCTGGTGGCAGCCCAGGCTCAGCGCCCCTGCCCGGCATCGGTCGACACGCCTGCGGGCCAGGGTGCGCTGCCACTGGCCGTCGGCGACACGCTGGTCTACGAGCAGCGTGGCGTGGCGCTTGATGGTGGCCCGGCCGTCGAGCGAGCCCGTGAACTCAGCCTACGGGTGCTGGGCATCGGTCCGGCGTCGCTGGCCATGGCCGATTCGGCCTTGACGCCATCGCGCGAAGGCGCCGCCACGGCCGGCTGGCAGATGGACCGCCTGGGCAACCTCTTGCAGGGCCCTGTTGGCCCGCTGTGGCCGCAGCTCGTGCGCACCGACCTGGGCCTGGGGAGTGTGGTGTCGGGCGAGCTGGTCGACCCCCAGGACACCGCGACCCGTGCGCGCGTGCGCGGCCAGGTGGTCGCGCTGGGCCCGCAGATGCTCTCTGGCCGGGCCTTCGATGCCGCGGTCATCGAACTGTTTGGTGAGGTGCAGGACGGGCAGGGGAGCAGCCGGCTGGAAGGTGTGCTGGTGATCGACCGGCACACCGGCGCCCTGCTGCGCCTGGACCTGTACGGCAGCCATCCAGCGTTTCGCCTGCAGCGGCGCCTGGTGCGGGTGGCGGCGCCTGCGCATTGATGCACGCCGGCCCGGGCCGGTTTGGGCGCGGGGCCAGGCCGTACCCATGAGCAACCGACGCTGCGGCCGAACCCGTTGCGCGTGACCTTGGATGGGCGCTGCAGCCCCAGTGGCTACGCCGATTGCTTGAGCGCGGTGACCTCGATCTCGATCTTCATTCGAGGATCAGCGAGCCCCGCGGAGATCATCATCGCGGCCGGTCTGACGGCGCCGAGGTACTGCTTCAGCACGGGCCAGCACTGGGGAAAGTCAGCACCATTGGGCAAGACATAGGTCACCCGAACGACGTCGCTCAGGCTTGAGCCTGCCTGCTCCAGCGCGGCGGCGATGTTTCTGAAGCACTGATCCGTCTGGCGTTCGATGTCTTCTGAGATGGTCATCGTCGTGTAGTCGAACCCCGTCGTCCCAGACACGAACACCCAGTCGCCTTGGACCACGGCCCTGCTGTAGCCGATCTCGCTCTCAAAGGTCGAGCCTGAACTGACGAGAACGCGCTTCATGGTGTGCCTTGATGGTTCCAATGGGGAGCCGATGCTGGGGCAGGAACCGCCAGTGACGCCAACCGTGGGTTTACCCAACTTTACCGCCGCGCCATGTCCGCTCAACGGCGCGCAGCGACAGTGCAGTCATCGCCACTGGCATCACTCCTCAGGAGCCACCATGAAACTGTCCTCCACTGCACTCTCCCCCTGGGTCTGGGCGCGTCGCCCCTTGCGCGCCGCCATCCTCACCACCGCCGTTGCCGCCGCCAGTGCGCTGGCGCTGCCCGCGTGGTCCCAGCCTCGCGGCGACGGTGCTGCCGGCCCCGGCATGCATGGGCGTCACGGCGGTGGACACGAAGGCCACCGGGGCGAGATGGGCAAGGGCATGGGCATGGGCATGGGCATGTCGGAGCGCATGCTCGATGCCGTCAAGGCCACGCCTGAACAGAAAGCCCAGATCCGCCAGATCATGGACAGCGCCCGCAAGGACATGCAGGCCCAGCGCGAGGCTGGCCGCGCGCTCCATGACGAAGGCATGAAGATCTTCACCGCCCCGAATGTCGATGCCAACGCCGCCGAGGCGCTGCGCCAGAAACGGATGGCCCAGCATGACCAGGCCTCGCGCCGCATGATGCAGGCGATGCTGGACGCCAGCCGGGTGCTGACACCCGACCAGCGCCGGCAGCTGGCCGAACAGCGGCAGAAGCGGCATCAGATGATGGAGCGTCACCGCCACGAGCGCCATCAGCTGGAAGGCGGGAAGTCCTGAGACCCGTCGGCGCACGGGCCCTGCGCTGAGCGGCCCGTGCGCCTCGTGGGGGCGCACTGGCCTATGCTTGGGGTTGGTGCCGGCCGTAGGTGCCGTCCGCCCCGCAACCTTCCTGACCACACCCCCATGAGCCCACGCCTGCTGCTCATCGACGACGACAAGCGACTCACGCAAATGGTCGGTGACTACCTGCGTTCACATGGCTACGACGTGCGCAGCGCCGAGACGCTGCAGCAGGGCCGCGCCGCCCTGGCCGCTGACCCGCCCGACGCACTGCTGCTGGACCTGATGCTGCCCGACGGTGACGGCCTGGACCTGACCCGCGAACTGCGCGCCGACGCCCGTACGCGCCGCCTGCCCCTGCTGATGCTCACCGCCCGCGGCGAGCCCATGGACCGCATCCTGGGCCTGGAGCTCGGGGCCGACGATTACCTGCCCAAACCCTTCGAGCCGCGCGAGCTGCTGGCCCGCGTCAAGGCGCTGCTGCGGCGCAGTGGCGCTGCCGGCTCGGCCGATGACCAGCTGGTCTTTGGCCGCCTCGTGATCGACCTGGGCGCCCGCCAGGCGCGCCTGGCCGGCAAGCCCTGCGACCTTACCAGCCACCAGTTCGAATTGCTGCTCGTGCTCGCCCGCGCCGCCGGCCGGGTGCTGTCGCGCGACCAGATCATGGATTCCCTCAAGGGCCACCCGCTGGACGCCTTTGACCGCAGCATCGATGTGCACATCTCGCGCATCCGCTCGGCCATCGAGGACGACCCGAAGAACCCGCAGCGGGTATTGACGGTGCGCGGTGTGGGTTATGTGTTTGCCCGCAAGCAGGACGCCGTGGGCTGAGGGGCCAAGCCGGGTGAAATCGCTGTACGTCCGTATCTGGCTGACGGTGTTGACGGCACTGGCGCTGTTTGCGCTGGCGTCCGGCTGGTTGATGCAGCGTCACATGGCCGCTGAACGTGAACGGCTGGAAAGCCAGACACAGAGCCGCGCCGAGGCCTGGGCCGATCTGCTTCAACGCTCGCTGCCACCGGCCGATGCCCCGGCATCGGAGCAGGCGCAGGCGCTGCAGGAGTGGTCGATGCGGCTGCGCCTGCCGCTGGCCCTGGACGATGCCGCCGGACAGCGCATCGCGGCGTCGGAATCCTTCCAGCGGCGCGAGGACGATGCCGGGCCAGGGCCACCCCTGCGCCGCCTGGCGGTGTCGGTGCCGCTGGCCGACGGCCGCAGCCTGTGGATCGCGCGTCCCAACCTGCGACGCCGCCCATCGCCCGGTGAAGGGGCGGGCATGCCCATGCGGCCCATGCCGCCGCCGGGAACGTACAGCCCCTGGCCGACCTTGCCCGGGCTGCCCGACGGCGCCGGGTTGCTGGTGCTGGTCGGCCTGCTGTTCCTGGCGGTGGGGGCGGGCGCCTACCCCGTGGTGCGGCGCTTGACCCGGCGTCTGGAGCTGCTCAAGCAGGGCGTTGAGACCTTTGGCGCGGGTGCGCTGGACCACCGCGTGGCCGTGGAAGGGCGCGATGAGGTGGCTGCCGTGGCGCGCAGCTTCAACGAGGCCGCGGGCCGCGTCGAGGCCCTGCTGCGCTCCAACCAGAGCCTGCTGGCCAACGCCAGCCACGAACTGCGTTCGCCGCTGGCCCGGCTGAAGATGGCGGTGTCCCTCCTGGACGACGCCCCGCCGGCCCAGACGCAGCAGCTGCGCCAGGAAATCCATACCAACATCGCCGAACTGGACGCCCTGGTCGAGGAAGTGCTGCTGTCCAGTCGCCTGGACGCGGTGGCAGGGCTGCATCAGCCGGAACGGGTGGAGCTGCTGGTGCTGGGCGCCGAAGAGGCCGCCCGTGTCCAGGGCAGTGCCGGCGGCGAGCCGCTGGCGGTGGTGGGCGAGGAACGCCTGCTGCGCCGTGCGCTGCGCAACCTGCTGGAAAACGCTCGCCGCTACGGCCGTGCAGGCGCGGCCAGTGAGGTTGCCGAGGGTGATGACATCACGCTGGACATCCGGGCCGACGGCGCCTGGGCCGAGCTGCGGGTCTGCGACCGCGGCCCCGGCGTGCCAGAGGCCTACCGCGAACGCATCTTCGAGGCCTTCTTCCGCCTGCCGGGGCACGCTGAACGCGCGGGCGGCGTCGGCCTTGGGCTCGCGCTGGTGCGACAGATTGCCCAGCGCCATGGGGGCAGTGTGCGCTGCGAGCCCCGCCCGGGCGGCGGCAGCTGCTTCGTGCTGCGCCTACCGCAGGCCGCCTGAGCCTGGCACCTGGTTGCGCAGGTAGTACGCGAGGCAGGCCGTCAGCGCAATGGCCGCCAGCACCAGGCTCCAGGCCGCCGCTGCCCAGAAGCCCACGGGGCCCTGGAGGCTCGCTGGCGACAGGCCGGTGACGTTGAACGCCAGCAGGTAGCCGCCGCCCAGCCCCACGCCCCACAGCGACAGCGCCAGGATGACCAGGGGAAGGCGCGCCACATGGTGGGCCCGCAGGATGAATGCGGCGATGGCCTGCACGGCATCGCCCACATGAAACACGAGCAGCCACGCCACCAGCGGCAGGGCCACGGCCACCACGGCGGCATCCTGGGTGTACAGGCGCACCACCGACTCGCGCGACACCAGCATGGCCAGCCCCATGCCGCAGGCCAGTACCAGGCCCAGTTGCATGCCGTGCCAGCCCAGGCGTCGTGCGTCGGGCATGTCCTGGGCGCCGATGCGCTGGGCCACCAGTGTGGACGTCGCGTTACCCACCGCCAGCGGCATCATGAACAGCAGCGCCACCAGGTTGGCGACGATCTGGTGCCCGGCCACTGCGGTGGTGCCCAGCCGCGCGATGAAGATCGCCATCATCGAGAACGAGGTCACTTCCACCAGGATGGACAAGCCCATCGGCACGCCCAGCGACAGCTGCTTGCGCAGTGCTTCCTTGCGGGGTGGCTCCAGGCCGTGGGTCCAGATGGCATAGCGCTCGTAGAAGCGGTCGCGGCGCAGCACGACGATGGCCGCGATGACCTGCGCCCACATGGCAATCGCGGTGGCGATGCCGCAGCCCACCACGCCGAGTGAGGGCACCCCCAGCGCCGGCACACCCCACACCAGCGCCGCCGAACACGGCACCTTGATGCCCAGGCCCGCCACCTGCAGCAGCATCACCGCCTTGGGTCGCGACACCGCGTTGTTGAAGCCCCGGTAGACGGTGAACAGCAGCGACGCTGGCAGTGCACAGGCCAGCGCCAGCAGGTAGGGCCTGACCTTGGCTTCCAGTTCGGGCGTGGCCTTCGCCAGAGCCAGGAAGGGCCAGGGAAACGCCAGCAGCAGGGCGCCCAGCAGCGCCAGTGCCAGGGCCCCACCCAGATGGCCTGGTGAACCTGCCGGCCGGCATCGTGCAGCCGACCGGCACCCTGCAGCTGGCCGACGATGGGTGAGATCGCCAGCACCACGCCCATGAAGCCGATGAACACCGTCACATAGGCGGCGGCCCCGACAGCCAGCGCCGCCAGATCCTGCGCCGAGTAGCGCGCCACCAGCAGGGTGTCGACCGTGCTGAAGGCCAGCACGGAGATCTGCCCGATGAACACGGGCCAGGCCAGCCGGGTGATGCGGCCTGCATCGGCCGCAAAGCCACCCTGGGCGTGTGACGACGCGTTTGCGGAAGCGGCGCCGGGGTCAGGCCTCAAGCCGGCCCCGCGCTGGGGTTCCGGCCGGGCGGCTTGGCGCTGGGCTCGCCCGTGAAGGCACTGGCCGAGGGGTGGTCCTCGCCCGTGGCCTGGCGGGCGCGCTCGGCGTACCGGTTGAAGCGCCAGGCGCGTCCTTCGAAGGTGATGCGCCGCCAGACGGCCCGCTTGGCAGCCGGGCTCATCGCCGTCCAGTGCTGGACTTCGTCAAAGCTGCGGCCGCAGCCCTTGCATTCGGCGTCACCCTGGCTGGTGGAGCAGATGGCAATGCACGGCGCGTCGGGTGTGGTGGCGTACCAGTCGAGCCAGGCCTGCCGGGCCTTGGCCGGCATGCTGCCTTCGTCGCACTCGGTCTCGCGGTAGTACACCATCAGGGCGTACACCTCGGCCAGCGCCCGGACCTGCGCACAGGCCGACACGCCGTCGGGCGAGGGTGAACGTTCGCGCCACCAGTTGATGGCACTTTCGATGTCGGTGATGTGGATGGCGGGCATGGTGGCTTGGGAGCCTTCAGCCGGGCAGCCTGAGCGTACCCTCGGCTCGAAAACGCAGGCCACCCATCGGACCCCCGCCCAGCCGGCCGCGCACGGCATAGGGCAGGTCGCCACGCGGCGTGCCATCCAGCAGGCCCAGCATCTGGCGCACCGCCGCCACCGCATTCACGCTCACGGGCAGGCTGACGATGGCCTCGCCGAAGCCTGGAACGCTGCCGTGGTCGGCCGATACACCCGAGGCCAACGGCCGGCCGTTGACATCGAGGTCGATGGCAATGCCTTCCCAGCTGACGGCGTGGCTGTTGGGGTTCTGGACCCGCAGCTTCAGGTTGAAGCGCAGTTCAAAGCCTTCGCTGGAAATGCGCTCGAGGCCCACCACGTGCACACGCGGTGGCTCGGTGCCGGCCCAGCCGGCGCAGCCGCCCAGCCAAGGCAGCAGCGCCAGGCAGGCCAGCCACCAGGCGCGCCAGCCCAGAGCCAGGGTTCGGGTGCGCAGCGGTGCAGCGGGTGTCATCGATTCAGCGGTAGGACAAGCCCATCGCCTCGCGGACGTCGTGCATGGTCTGGCGGGCCACCGTGCGTGCACGCTCGGTGCCCATCTCGATGATCCAGTGGATCTTCTTCGGTTCGGCCAGGTAGGGTTCGGCGCGTTCGATCCAGACCTTCTGCTCGCGCTGGATGGCCTCGATCAGCGGGCGCTTGCAGTCGGTGCAGCCGATGCCGGCGGTGGTGCAGCCTTGCTGAACCCATTGCCGGGTGGCTTCGTCGCTGTACACCTTGTGGAACTGCCACACCGGGCAGCGATCGGGGTTGCCGGCGTCGGTGCGGCGTACGCGCTGCGGGTCGGTCGGCATCTTCATGACCTTGGCGTCGACCTTGTCCGGGGCTTCGCGCATGGCGATGGTGTTGCCGTAGCTCTTGCTCATCTTGGTGCCGTCCAGCCCCGGGAGCTTGCTGACTTCAGTGTGCAGGGCCTGTGGCTCGGTCAGCACGCTCTTGCCGCTGCCCTTGAGGTGGCCAAGCAGCCATTCGCTGTCGTCGGATGTCCAGCCAGCCACTTCACGGGCGGCACGCGCCACCAGGTTTTCACCCTTGGCCAGGGCCTCGGCGGCGCCGGTTTCGCCAAAGGCCTTGCGCTGCTTCTCGAAGTAGCGGGCATCGTCCTTGCCCAGCTTGGCCAGGGCGGCCGCCACCCTGTCAGCGAAGTCCACCGGCCGGCCGTACAGGTGGTTGAAACGACGCGCCACCTCGCGGGTGAGTTCGACGTGGGAAGCCTGGTCCTCACCCACCGGCACGTACGACGCCCGGTAGATGAGGATGTCGGCTGCCTGCAGCAGCGGGTAGCCCAGGAAGCCGTAGGTGGCGAGGTCCCGGTCTTTCAGCTTGTCGATCTGGTCCTTGTAGGTCGGCACGCGCTCCAGCCAGCCCAGGGGTGTGCCCATGGCCAGCAGCGTGAACAGCTCGGCGTGTTCGGGCAGGCGGCTCTGGATGAAGAGGGTGGATTGCTCCGGGTCCAGGCCGGCGGCGATCCAGTCGGTCACCATGTCGTAGACATAGCGCTCCATCACATCGCGTTCTTCGTAGTGGGTGGTCAGCGCATGCCAGTCGGCCACAAAGAAGAAGCACTCGTACTCGGCTTGCAGGCGCACCCAGTTTTTCAGGGCGCCGTGGTAATGGCCAAGGTGCAGGGCGCCGGTGGGGCGCATGCCGGAGAGAACGCGGGCTCGCATGGGTGGTCGGCTTTCGGGTGCCGCAGAGTTGCAGGATTCAAAGGGGGCGGATTCTCGCACCCGGGGCCGGCCAGCGCGCGGCCATGCTGGCCTTTCGTGGGCGGCAGACCCTGCACCTACACTGCGAAGGTCATGCAAAGAATGGTCATTCTCATCTCCGGCCAGGGTTCCAACATGGAGGCCGTGGTCAAGGCGTGTGCGGCCGAGCAATGGCCGGCAAGGGTGTCCGCGGTCATCAGCAACCGTCCCCAGGCGCCCGGTCTGGCGCTGGCGCGGGCCCATGGCATCGCCACCGCGGTGGTCGACCACACACGGTATGCCCAGCGTGCCGATTTCGACCACGCATTGGCCGCGGCCATCGACACACACCAGCCGGATTGGGTGGTGCTGGCGGGTTTCATGCGGGTGCTGGGCGCGCCGTTTGTGCGCCGCTACGAAGGACGTCTGTTGAACATCCACCCCTCGCTGCTGCCCGCCTTCCCTGGCCTTCACACCCACCGCCGGGCGCTGGCCGCGGGTTGTGCACTGGCAGGGGCGACGGTGCACTTTGTCAGCGCCGAGCTGGATCACGGCCCCATCGTGCTGCAGTCGGCCGTGCCGGTGCTGGCCGGCGACACCGAAGCCTCGCTCGCGGCCCGTGTGCTGGCCACCGAACATGACATCTACCCGCAGGCGCTGCGACGCCTGATCCACGGGCAACTGCGGCTTCAGGAGGGCCTGGTGCTGGCAACCGACCAACAACCCCGCTGGTGCTGGGCCGGACAGGAGGCTGCCTGAATGAGCCCGCGTGCCTTGCTTGACCTGTGCAGCGAACTGATCGGGCAGCTGCTGCGTGCCCAGGCGCCCGCCGACGGCGTGGTGTCCACCTTCTTCCGCCAGCACAAGGCCCTGGGCCCGCGTGAGCGCCACACCTTGGCCGAGACCGGCTTTGCCGTGCTGCGCTTCAGGCCGCTGTTCCAGCACCTGGCGCAGAACGGTGCCGGCCCGCAGGAGCGGCGCCTGGCGATGCTGGCCTGGGCGGGGTCACCCGACTTTCTGGCGGCAGCGCTGCACCCGCCCGAACGTGACTGGCTGGCCACCGCCCAGGCCATCGACCGTCAGACGCTGCCGGAGAACCTGCGCCACTGCCTGCCCGCCTGGCTGGCCGACCGGCTCAAGGCGCAGCTGCCAGAGGACGATTTCTGGCCGCTGGTGGAGTCGCTCAACCGGCCGGCCGGCATGGATGCGCGGGTCAACGTGCTGCGCGCCAAGCGTCAGGACGTGCTGGACGCCCTGGCGGCCGAGGGCATGCCCGCCACACCCACGCCGTTTTCGCCCTGGGGCATCCGCTTTGATGGCAAGCCGGCGATCAACCGCTCGGCGTCCTTCCTGGCCGGGGACCTGGAGGTTCAGGACGAAGGCAGCCAGCTGCTGGCGCTGCTCACGGGCGCCGGGCGCGGCGAGATGGTGGTGGACTTCTGCGCGGGCGCGGGTGGCAAGACCCTGGCCCTGGGCGCGATGATGCGCAGCACGGGCCGGCTATATGCCTGGGACACCGCGGCCCACCGGCTCGAATCGCTGAAGCCGAGGCTGGCCCGCAGCGGCTTGTCCAATGTGCACCCTTCGGCCATCGCCCATGAGCGCGATGACCGCATCAAGCGCCTGGCCGGCAAGATCGACCGCGTGCTGGTGGACGCACCCTGTTCCGGCCTGGGCACGCTGCGCCGCAACCCCGACCTGAAGTGGCGCCAGTCGCCGCAGGCCCTGGCCGAGATGACGGTTCGCCAGGCGGCGATCCTGTCCAGCGCAGCGCGCCTGCTGAGGCCCGGTGGGCGCCTGGTCTACGCCACCTGCAGCCTTCTGCACGAGGAAAACGAGGCGGTGGCCGAGGCGTTTGGCCAGTCGCCCGTCGGTGCAGCGTTTGAGCCCTTGCCCGTGGACGCGCTGCTGGCCGCCGCGGGTGTCCCGCAGCCCGAGACGCTTTGCGCCGGCCCCTACCTGCGCCTGTGGCCTCATCGCCATGGCACGGATGGCTTCTTTGCGGCCTGCTGGCAACGGCGCTGACGCCGCTGATGCGCTGGTAAAACCCGCTTGATCTGCGTCATGTGAGGGGCGCTCGCGGTCGAAAGTCCGGGGTGAGGGCTGAAGAATCCGGTTGTCGGGAAGAACCCCAGCCCTACAATCAGGAACAGCCGTGAAGGTCGCGGTAAAGGAATCAAAGCGATGGAGACAGTAGTGGGTGTTCGCGATGCCCTCGTGAACTGGTTGTCAGACGGCCTGGTGGCCACCACGTGGTGGCAAATTATTGTGATCACGCTCGTTTTCACGCACATCACGATTGCATCGGTCACTATTTTCCTGCATCGTGCGCAGGCGCACCGCTCGCTGGATCTTCACGCGATCCCGTCGCACTTCTTCCGTTTCTGGCTCTGGCTGACCACCGGCATGGTCACCAAGGAGTGGGTGGCCATTCACCGCAAGCACCACGCCAAGTGCGAAACCGTCGAAGACCCCCACAGCCCAGTCGCCCACGGCATTGAAACCGTCTTCTGGAAGGGTTCCGAGCTCTACCGCGCCGAGGCCAAGAACCAGCAGACGCTGGCCAAGTACGGCCACAACACGCCCGACGACTGGATCGAGCGCAACCTGTACACGCGCTTCAGCTGGCAGGGCGTGGCGCTGATGTTGATCATCGACGTGGCGCTGTTTGGCGCCATCGGCGCGACGATCTGGGCCGTGCAGATGCTCTGGATTCCGATCACCGCCGCCGGCATCATCAACGGCATCGGCCACTACTGGGGCTACCGCAACTTCGAGGCGGCTGACGCGTCCACCAATATCTCGCCCTGGGGCATCATCATTGGCGGTGAAGAGCTGCACAACAACCACCACACCTACCCCACCTCGGCCAAGCTGTCGGTCAAGCCCTACGAATTTGACATCGGCTGGATGTACATCCGCGTGCTGGAAACCGTCGGGCTGGCCAAGGTGCGCAAGACGCCGCCGCAGCTGCAGCTGGGTGATTTGAAGCAGCAGGCCGACGGCAAGTCGCTGGAAGCCTTGATTGCCAACCGCTACGAGGTGATGGCGGTTTACGCCGCCGAGATGCGCCGTGCCGTCACAGCCGAGCTGGATAAGCTCAAGGCTTCCCCGGGTGCTCAGCAGGCCGCCACCCGTCTGGCCAACCTGAAGGCGGCACACCGTTGGCTGCACCGCGACGCAGAGAAGATTCCCCAGGCTGTCCGCCCGCAGCTGGACAGTGTGCTGGGTGACAACCCCAAGTTGGCCAAGCTGATTGCCATGCGCGAAGAACTGCGTGCCCTGTGGACACAGAAGCATGTGTCGGCCGAACAGGCGGTGGCTGACTTGCGGGCTTGGTGCCGCAAGGCCGAAGAGAGCGGCATCTCGACGCTGCAGGAGTTCTCTTTGAAGCTTCGCTCTGCACGGGCCTGAGCCCCGAAGCGCACAGCCGCCTGCCGGGCCCGATACGTCGGGTCCCCGGCGGATGGACTTCAAGGACTATAAAAAAAAGCCGCTGTGAACAGCGGCTTTTTTGTGATCTGCAGCCAAGCGCCGGGAGCGCA
>JAJTDE010000282.1 GCA_021298085.1 Rubrivivax sp. | reverse complement strand
ACGGCCCGCACCGCCGTGATGGGCGGCGCCCAGGCCGCGCAGGTGATGGACATCGTCAACCGGGCCAAGCTGGAACGCCAGGGCCTGCCCGTGGACGACGCCCAGCTGCGGGCCGCCAGCGACAGCCTTCGCCAGCGCCTGGACGCCGAATCCACCGCCCTGTTTGGTACCGCCCGCCTGTGGGACGACGGCATCATTGACCCGCGTGACACCCGCCAGGTGCTGGGCCTGTGCCTGACCCTGGCAGTCGAGGCCGAGCGGCGCGTGCTGCGGCCCAATACCTTTGGTGTGGCCCGGCTGTAGCCCCCCGGCCTGAGCGCGACACGACACACCGCCCTTCACCCCTGACCCACCCCCGAACCACCCCACGCCACCATGCAGCTGAGCCCGGAACACACGCAGATCGCCGACACCGTTTCCCGCTTCATCCTGAAGGAGGTCAACCCCTTTGTGCCGGAGTGGGAAAAGGCCGAGATCTTCCCCGCGCACGAGGTCTTCAAGAAGCTCGGCCAGCTGGGCATGCTGGGCCTGAAGTACCCGGTGGAGTACGGCGGCGCCGGCCTGGATTTCAGCTATTCAGCCGTGATGGCCGAAGCCCTGGGCGTGTGCAGCTGCGGCGCCGTGCCCATGGCCATCGGCGTCCAGACCGACATGGCCACCCCGGCGCTGGCCCGTTTTGGCAGCGACGAGTTGCGCAAGGAATACCTCACGCCCACCATCGCCGGAGACTACGTCGCCTGCCTGGGCGTCAGCGAGGCCAGCGGCGGTTCTGACGTGGCGGCCATCAAGACCACCGCCCGCAAGGACGGCGGCGACTACGTCATCAACGGCAGCAAGATGTGGATCACCAATTCGCTGCAGGCCGATTGGTGCTGCCTGCTGGCCAACACCGGCGAAGGGCCGGCACACAAGAACAAGAGCCTGATCGTCGTGCCGATGGACACTCCGGGCATCAGCCGGCAGAAGATCCACAAGATTGGCATGCACGCGTCCGACACCGCGCAGCTGTTCTTCGACAACGTGCGCGTGCCGCAACGCAACCTGATCGGGGCCGAGGGTGCCGGCTTCACCTACCAGATGCTGCAATTCCAGGAAGAACGGCTGTGGGCCGCGGCGTCGTCGCTGAAGGGTTTTGACCGCCTGATCGACCTCACCATCGACTACACCCGCCAGCGCAAGGCCTTTGGCAAGCGGGTGCTGGACAACCAGGTGGTGCACTTCCGCCTGGCCGAGCTGCGCACCGAGGTGGAAGCGCTGCGCGCGCTGACCTGGAACGCGGTGGAAGCCTACGTGGGCGGCCAGGACGTCACCAAGCTGGCCTCGATGGCCAAGCTGAAGTGCGGGCGCCTGGCGCGCGAGATCGCCGACAGCTGCCTGCAGTACTGGGGCGGCATGGGTTTCACCGCCGACAACCCCATCGCCCAGGCCTACCGCGATGGCCGCCTGACGTCCATCGGCGGCGGCGCCGACGAGGTGATGCTGGGCATCATCTGCAAGCTCGAAGGCACCCTGCCCGGCCAGAACACCGGCTGACCACGCGCCACCCGCCCTTGACCACCATGGCCACTGAACTGCCCACCCCCACCCAGCTCCTGGTTCGCCAGGAAGGCCCGGTGCTGCACGTGCTGCTGAACCGGCCTGCCGTGCGCAACGCGATGAGCCTGACGCTGCTGCACGAGTTGCAGCAGGTGCTGCACCACGCCGAAGCCGATGGCCAGACCCGCGTGGTGGTGCTGCGCGGCGCCGGCGGCCATTTCTGCGCCGGCGCCGACTTGAAAGACATGGCCCAGGCCCGCTCCAGCCCCGTGGCCCCCGACCAACTGGCCACGATGGACGACCCCGTCGCCCAGACCAACGCCCAGTTTGGCCACCTCTGCGCGGCCTACGCACGCACCGGGCTGGCCACAGTGGCCGTGCTCGAAGGCACGGTGATGGGCGGCGGTTTCGGGCTGGCCTGCTCGGTGGATGTCGCCCTGGCCTGTGACGATGTGGTCTTCCGGCTGCCAGAAACCTCGCTCGGTGTGCTGCCGGCGCAGATTGCGCCCTTCCTGATGGAGCGGCTGGGCTACGCCCAGGCCAAGCGCCTGGCCGTGACGGCCGCGCGCCTGGACGCCCAGCAGGCCCTGGCACTGGGGCTGGTGCACGAGGTCTGCACCGCAGACGCCCTTCCCCAGCGGCTGCAGGCCCAGCTGACGCAGATCCTGCAGTGTGCGCCCCAGGCGATCGCAGCCACCAAGGCCTTGCTGGCCGCAGGGCGCTTCGCCCCGCCGGCCAGCCTGATCGACGCCGCCGCCCAGGCCTTTGCCCGCGCCGCGCGGGGGCCTGAGGCCCAGGAAGGCCTGCGTGCCTTTGCCGAGAAGCGCCCGGCGGCTTGGACCGCCGCGGCCGGCACGCCGTGAGCTTCCACACGGTTCTGGTGGCCAACCGGGGCGAGATTGCCTGCCGGGTGCAGCGCACAGCCCAGCGCCTGGGCTTCAGGACGGTGGCCGTCTACAGCGAGGCCGACGCCGGCGCCGCCCATGTGCAGATGGCCGATCAATCGGTCTGCCTGGGGCCGGGGCCCGCCGCCCAGAGTTACCTGAACCAGGCCGCCCTGCTCGACGCCGCCCGCCGCGCCGGCGCCGACGCCGTGCACCCGGGCTATGGCTTCCTGTCGGAAAACGCGGCTTTTGCACAGGCCTGTGTGGACGCCGGGCTGGTCTTCATCGGGCCGCCACCGCAGGCCATCGCGGCCATGGGCAGCAAGGCCCGCGCCAAGCGGCTGATGCAGGCCGCGGGGGTGCCCACCATCCCCGGCTACGACGGCGACGACGCCCGCGAAGAAGCGTTCCTGGCCGCCGCCCAGGCGCTGGGCTACCCCGTGCTCGTCAAGGCCGTGGCCGGTGGCGGCGGGCGTGGCATGCGCGTGGTGCCGGACGCGGCGTCCCTGCCCGCGGCGCTGGTCTCGGCCCGCCGGGAAGCCGAAAGCGCCTTTGGCGATGGCACGCTGATGCTCGAGCGGCTGGTGGCCCACGGCCGCCACATCGAGGTGCAGGTCTTTGCCGACCAGCACGGCCACATCCTGCACCTGGGCGAACGCGATTGCAGCACCCAGCGTCGGCGCCAGAAGCTCATCGAGGAAACGCCCTCGCCCATCGTCACCCCTGCACTGCGCGCAACCCTGGGGCAGGCTGCCGTGGCGGCCGCCGCGGCCGTGGGGTACGTGGGCGCCGGCACGGTGGAATTCATCGTCGACGAGCAGCTGCGCCCCTACTTCCTGGAGATGAATACCCGGCTGCAGGTGGAACACCCGGTGACCGAGGCTGTGACCGGGCTGGACCTGGTCGAGTGGCAGCTGCGCGTGGCCGGCGGTGAGGCGCTGCCACTGCGCCAGGAAGACATCGTCTGGCAGGGCCACGCCATCGAGGCCCGCCTGATCGCCGAAGACCCGTACGACGGCTGGAAGCCGCAGGCCGGCACGGTCTTGTCGTGGCGCCCGC
>JAJTDE010000113.1 GCA_021298085.1 Rubrivivax sp. | reverse complement strand
TCGCCTCAGGGCATCTTCCGCAGCGACGACGGCGGCAACACCTGGGAAGGCCTGCCCGGCATCAACAGCAACCCCCAGTACCGCGCCTGGATGGGCGCTGAACAGGACGGCACACCCGACGGCCCCAAGCTGCACTCGCTCATCGTCGACCCGCGGGACCCGCAGCACCTCTACTTCGGCATGTCCAGCGGCGGGGTGCACGAATCGCTGGACGGCGGGGCCACCTGGCAGCCGCTGTGCGAAGGCCTGTCGGTGGTCGAAGGCTTTGACGCCAGCACCCTCACCTTCCACGACCCGCACGTGCTGCGCCTGTGCCCCAGCCAGCCCGACAGGCTCTACCAGCAGAACCACTGCGGCATCTACCGCCTGGACAGGCCAGGCCGCCAGTGGCAGCGCATCGGCCTGAAGATGCCCAAGAAGGTCGGTGACATCGGCTTCCCGTTGGTGGTGCACCCGCGTGACGCCAACACCTGCTGGGTCTTTCCGATGGATGGCACCGATGTCTGGCCGCGCACCGCACCCGGCGGCCAGCCCGCTGCCTACCGCACGCAGAATGGTGGCAAGACCTGGCAACGGCTGGACGCCGGCCTGCCCACCGAACAGGCCTGGTGGACCATCAAGCGCCAGGCCATGGGCATCGACAGCCACGACAAACCCGCGCTGTACGTGGGCAACAGCGGAGGTGAACTCTGGATGGGCAGCAACGGTGGCGAGCGCTGGCGCTGCATCGCGCGCCACCTGCCGGAGATCTACGCGGTTGAAGCCGTCACCGCGGCCTGAGGCCTGAGGCCCAACCCCCGACACCATGAGAGTCCTGATCCCCAGCGCCCTGCGCAGCTACACAGACCACGGCATGTGGGCGCAGGCGGAGGGGGCCACCCTCGACGCGCTGCTGAAGGACCTGGACAGGCGCCACCCCGGCATCCGCTTTCGCATGGTGGACGAACAGGACCGCCTGCGGCCGCACATGCGGGTGTTTGTGAACGGACTGGCCATCAAGGACCTGGCGCACCCGATTGCGCCAGGGGACGAGGTGGCCGTGGTGCAGGCCTTGTCAGGGGGCTGACAGGCGATCAGCCGGGATGACCGTGCCGGTGGGCGCCCCGGGAAGCCGCCAGCGCAACTGGGCCACCGCGTGGCGCATGTTGTCGCAGTACTCCATCCGGATGCTGACCTTCTGGTTCGCCCGCAGCGTGATCGCACGGCTGGCAATCAGGGTGGCTGCACGGACTTTCCACTGGTCGATGACCCGTTGCCCGTCAACCCACAGGCGCACACCGTCATCGGCCCAGGTTTCGAACACGTCGTTGCCGGCCTGTGCCGCCGTGACCGTGCCCGACCAACGGACCGAGAACGTGTCAGCCTTGACAAAGGCGCCCGGCGACGAGCGCCCCCATCGACGTTGACAGCCTCGTGGCGGATGGTCACCGGTGCGCCAGCCAGCGTGGTGTTGTTGAAGTATTCGCCGCGCAGCCCCTTGGCAGCTGGCGCCGGGGGCTGGCCGGGTTCCACACGGCAAAGGTTTGGTGAGCACCTTGTTTGGCTTTTTCAGCCACGTCACGCTGGGTGCTGCCAAGGTGGAACACGCGCCCATCGGCCAATAGCGACGTGTGGATCGGCATCGCGTCCAGCTCGATCACATTGAAAAGAATGCCTTTGACGTGGGCATCTGCAGGGATTGGCTTGTGCGGCAAGAGCGGTTTTGGAGCAGCGACTGCACGCTCACTTTCTGTGACGCCAGGGCTTATCCTGCGTCAGAACTTGACGGCTGATCACCGCTTCCGCCGCAGGCGCTCATGAGTACCGCGCAAGCAGCCAGTGATATCGACGAAAAGCGTGCGCAGGACAATCGGTTCACCAGTAACCGCGACGAATGAAAGAGGAATGTGAAGGAATGTATCGAGGGCAGCAGGCGCGGTGGGGCGGAGGCCACCCCTTATCAGGTGAACGCACGCGTACAAACGGCACACCACCAGGAAGATCGTGTAGGGCGCGCGCACGACGCTGACGATGGCTGAGCGGGCGCTCCGATCAGGCGGGAAAGTCGTGCCTCAGCGGCCCCGGGCGCATCGCTGCAGGAGCCACTGCGTGGCCGCGTCCAGGGCGGCATCGGTTCCGCTGATGGGCTGGTCGGGCGCGCTCCCGCCCGGCAGGCGCTGCACGCGGCCGAGCGAACCCGATGGCACCGGCGCTTCTGCGGTCAACTGGCGACAGGTCTTGGCATCCAGAAAAAAGGTGTGGCGCTGGCCGGTGGCAAGGATGAGCTGCGCAAGCGCCGCCTCCACCTGCGATTGGCGGGCCTCGCCCTTCACCGTGGCCAGCGCCAGCGCCAACGCCTTCGGCCAATCGACCTGCTCGCCGCTGAGCGAGTACGCCTGCAACAAGGTCACCGCCTCGCGCACGGTGGCGTCGGCGTGCGGGTCCACCGGGTTGAACCGGGCGGGTAGACGCACGGCCGCGGCCAGCAAGCTGGCCAGCAGCAGGCCGGTCTCACGTGCACCGGGTGGCGACACCACCACCCAGCGCTTGTCCTGCGCGGGCTGGACCAGGTCTTCGACGAGCACAAAGCCCAGGACGTCCACGTAGAAGCGGATCGCTTCGTCGACGTCACCCACGACAATCGCCACAAGGCCACGGTCTTGCGTGGGCGGCATGCGAACCACTCTACCGCCCGCGCAACTGCCCCCTCAACCACGCCAGCACCGATTTCTGCAGCGGCGTCACGCGCTTGGTGGCTGACGTCGCCAGGCACAGCGTGTGCACCAGCGCCGGCTCCACCACGGGCCTGGCCTGGAGCTTTCCCAGCCACTCACCGGACAGCGCGTCACGCGCCAGTACGGCGTGCCCGTGGCCGCCGGCCACCAGGGCCAGGATGGCGGGCACGCTGGAAATCTCCCAGGCGACATTGAGCTTGATGCCGGCCAGCGCGGCCTGGGCTTCCACCAGGCGCCGGATCGCGTGCGAACGCTCAGGAATGACCAGGGGCAAACGCACCAGTTCCGCCAACGCGATGGGCTTTTCATCGCGGCCAGGCCGGCCGGAGGTTTCCGCCTCGCTGCCTTCGCGGCTGCTGGCGGCACTCACCAGGCACAAGGGTTCCGCCCGCAGGGGCTCGGTTTCCAGCGCGGCGTGGGGCTCCGGGTTGTACAGCAGGCCGATGTCCACGCGCCCGGTGGCGATCCACTCGGCGACATGGGCGGAGAGTGCCTCCACCACCGCCAGCTGGGCCTTGGGCCACTCGCGCTTGAAGGTTTCCACGAGGGGCACCGTCAGCTGGCGGCCCAGGCTGGGCGGCATGCCCAGCACCACCCGGCCAGCCGGCTCATCACGGCTGGCTTCCAGGTCTTCACGCGCCCGCGCCACCAGCGCCAGGATGCCGACGCTGTGTTCGAACAAGCGCTTGCCGGCTTCGGTGAGCACCACACCGCGTCCGGTGCGCTCCAGCAGGGTCACGTGCAGGTCAATCTCCAGCTGCCGCACCTGCCGGCTGAGCGCGGGCTGCACGGTGTCCAGCACCAGCGCGGCCTTGCTGAAGCTGCCGATCTCGGCCACACGCACGAAGGTTTCCAGCTGCTTGAGGTTCATCATGGTCAGGGCCGCCGGCGCGCGGTGTGCCACATCGAAAGGCCAACGCCACGTCGCAGGAAGAAGCACGTTCTTGACACCGGCTCATTGTGCGGGTTGCCAAACATCGGTGGGATGCAGGGATGCCCACCCGGAACACCGACGCGCGGGCCACTCCGCACCGCCTTGACAACCCGACCCCACCCACCTAAAGTGCACTCAAAGTGATATCACTTTGATTCCAACACCACGTCAACCCTGGAGCCATCCATGCACACCCCTCCCAGCACCCCCCGGCTGACCGAACGCCCGCTGGCGGTCTTCAGCATGAACGGTTACCTGGCCGCGGTGCTGGGGGTGGCCTGCATCGCGTTGACGGTGCTGAGCTTTGTGCTGATGCCCATCGGCACTCCCCTGGCCGTCGTGCCGCGGGTGGCGGTGATCCTGGTGGGCGTGGCGCTGCTGGCAGGGCTGTACATGCTGCAACCCAAGGAAGCGGCCAACATGCTGCTGTTCGGTGAATACGCCGGCACCGACCGCGCCGAAGGCCTGCGCTGGGCCAACCCGTTCTACAGCAAGCGCAAGCTGTCGCTGCGCAGCCGCAACCTGAACGCGCCCACGCTGAAGGTCAACGACAAGCGGGGCAACCCCATCGAGATCAGCGCCGTCATCGTCTGGCGGGTGCAGGACACGGCCCAGGCCGCCTTCGAGGTGGATGACTACGAGCGTTATGTCAACGTGCAGGCTGAAGCCGCCATCCGCCACATGGCCACGCAGTTTGCCTATGACGAAGGCGACGACACGGTGCCCGGTGAAACCACGCTGCGCAGCGGCGGCGAGGCCGGGGCCGCCCTCAAGCACGAACTGCAGCAGCGCTTCGACGACGCCGGCGTGGTGGTGGACGACGCCAAGATCAGCCACCTGGCCTACGCGCCGGAGATTGCCCAGGTGATGCTGCGCCGCCAGCAGGCCGAGGCCATCATCAGTGCGCGGCAGAAAATCGTGCACGGCGCCGTCTCCATGGTGGAAGCCGCCCTCAAGGGCCTGAGCGAGCGCAAGATCGTCGAGCTGGACGACGAACGCAAGGCCGCGATGGTGAGCAACCTGCTGGTGGTGCTGTGCTCCGACAAGGACACACAGCCCATCGTCAACACCGGCACGCTGTACAACTGAACACCGTGCACACGCCCCGCCCCTCATGACCACCGACACCCCCAGCGACACCCTCTACCGCCACAGCCAGACCTATACCCTGCTGTGGCTGATCGACGCGGTGCTGGCCGCCATCTGCGTGCCCATGGTGCTGGGCACCGACGACACGTCCGCCCGTGGCGGCATCGCGCTGGTGCTGGGCGTGCTGCTGGCCCTGCCGGTGCTGCTGGGGCGGCTGGTGATCCGCGTGGATGCACAGGCCGTGCACTGGCACTTCGGGTATGTGGGCTGGCCGGCGTGGTCACAGCCGCTGAAGGGCATCGGCGTGACGGAGGTGTCCAAGGCAAATGTCTACTTCGGCTCAGGCATCAAGGGTGGGCAGCTGCACCGGCAATACAACGTCACGATGAACGGCCCTGCGCTGCGCCTGCACCTGGCCGATGGGCGCAAGATCACGCTCGGCACGCCCGAGCCGCAGCGCCTGCAGGCCGTCATCGAAGCCCGGCTGACCCGCGAGATGCACTGACGGCACGCCCATGGCCAGCCCTGGCAAGAAGAGCTTTCTGCTGCGCATCGACCCGGCCCTGTGGGCCGAGATCGAGCGGCTGGCCGCGCAGGAATTGCGCAGCAGCAACGCGCAGGTTGAATACCTGCTGCGCGAATCGCTGGAGCGCCGTGGGCGGCGGGCGGACCCTTCCGCGGCACCACGTGCCGGCGAGACACCCACTTCTGACCGGGGTTGACGGGTCGGCGGCAAGGACGGCACGGCGATTTGTGCGCGAGTGAGCCGAACCCGCTGCGGCGCCGCTGGCGGGCTCGGTAGACTGCAGGCATGTCTGCCGAGAACGCCCGCCATGCCGCCCGAGCCGCCGCCAAGTCACCCCGCTCACTCAGCGGCCTGCTGCCCTTCCTGAGGCCTTACCGAGGCCGCATCGCGCTGGCGGTGTTCTTTTTGGTCATGGCGGCGGCCAGCACGCTGGTGCTGCCAGTGGCGCTGAAGTCCCTGATCGACAACGGCATCGTCACCGCCTCTCCGGGTGACCGCCTGATGGCGCTGCGGGAACACTTTGCGGCCCTGTTTGCCGTGGGTGCGGCGCTGGGCGTGTTCTCCGCACTGCGCTTCTACATGGTCAGCTGGCTGGGTGAGCGGGTCACGGCCGACCTGCGCAACGCCGTGTACCGTCACGTGGTGCAGCAAAGCCCGGAGTTCTTCGAAACCACCCGCACGGGGGAGGTGCTCAGCCGCCTGACCACCGACACCACGCTGGTGCAGACGGTGGTGGGGTCGTCGCTGAGCATGGGACTGCGCAACACGGTGATGGGGGTGGGCGCGCTGGCGATGCTGATCATCACCAACCCGGTGGTGATGACGCAGGTACTGGGCATGCTGGTGCTGGTGGTGCTGCCCAGCCTGTATTTCGGGCGCCGCGTGCGCAAGCTCAGCCGCGCCAGCCAGGACCGCGTCGCCGATTCCAGCGCCATCGCCGCCGAGGTGCTGAACGCCATTCCCGTGGTGCAGGGCTACAACCAGCAAACGCGTGAAGCCAAGCGCTTCGACGAGACCACGGAAAACGCCTTCGAGACCGCCCGCAAGCGTACGCGCGTCCGCGCCACGCTGGTGGCCTTCATCATCTCCGCCACCTTTGGCGCGCTGCTGTGGGGCCTGTACCAGGGCACGCAGGCCGTGCTGCGCGGCGACATCACCGCTGGCCACCTGGGGCAGACGGTGATGTATGTGCTGGTGTTTGTCGGCTCGGTGGCCGTGTTGTCGGAGGTCTATGGCGACCTGCTGCGTGCCGCAGGCGCCACGGAACGCCTGATGGAGCTGCTGTCGCTCAACTCCCCGGTGGCTGACCCGGCCCAGCCCGTGCCCCTGCCGGTGCGCGGCGGAGGCAGCGCCGTGGTGTTTGACAACGTCAGCTTCCACTACCCTTCCCGCCCGGCCCAGGCTGCCTTGGCCAACTTCCAGCTGCAGGTGCAGCCTGGTGAGACGGTGGCCATCGTCGGGCCCAGCGGCGCGGGCAAGAGCACCGTGCTGCAGCTGCTGATGCGCTTCTACGACGCCCAGCAGGGCCAGGTGCTGATCGACGGTGTGCCGGTGCAGCACACCACGCTGGCCGCGCTGCGTGAACGCATCGGCATCGTGCCGCAGGACAGCACGATCTTTTCCACCAGCGCGCTGGAGAACATCCGCTACGGCTGCCCCGGCGCCAGCGACGAGGCCGTCAAGGCCGCGGCCAAGGCCGCCTTTGCGCACGACTTCATCGAGGCGCTGCCAGAAGGTTATGGCAGCTACCTGGGTGAACGTGGTGTGCGCCTGTCAGGCGGCCAGCGCCAGCGCATCAGCATCGCGCGTGCCATGCTGAAGAACCCGCCACTGCTGCTGCTGGACGAAGCCACCAGCGCCCTGGACGCCGAGAGCGAACGCATGGTGCAGGCCGCGCTGGAAGCGGCGATGGCAGGCCGCACGACGATCGTCATTGCCCACCGGCTGGCCACGGTGCTGCGGGCTGACCGCATCGTGGTGATGGAAGGCGGTCGCATCGTGGACATCGGCCGGCACGACGAGCTGGTGGCCCGCGGTGGCCTGTATGCGCGCCTGGCCGCGATGCAGTTTGACCTTCAACCCGGCCTGGCGGCATGAACCTGCCGACGGGCATTGCCCGCGCGCTGCTGCAGCAGGCCGAGCAGGTGGCCCGGCACCTGCCCATGCCCCCTGTCGCGGCACTGCACATGCCCGGCCAAGGCCAGGCGGCCAGTGGCCACGAGGCCGAGTTCTGCGCCATCGAGCTGGCCGATGGCAGTGTCGGCTTGTCTTACGTACTGCTGGGCCACACGCTGCAGGCCCTGCTGCAGGCGCATGGCCAGGCCACCGGGGCCGAACGCCTGGCCGGCGCCGACCCCTTGACACTGGCACAAGGCCTGGTCGATGGCCACGCCGTGGCGCGGGCCCTGGCGCTGGCTGCCCTGAATGCGATGACCGATTCCGCCTGGCGCCGTCTGGGCTACACACCACCGGCGGCGGGCAACTCGCTGGCCGATGTGCAGCTGGGCCCTGACGACCACCTGGGCATGATCGGCTTCTTTCCGCCGCTGGTCAGCCGGGTGCAGGCCGCCGGCGGGCGGCTGACGGTGGTCGAGATGGACGCGGCCACCGTGGCCCGCCAGCAGCAGCGCTTTCCGCAGGTGCACGTCACGCTGCAGCGGCAGGCCATTGCCGCGTGCAACGTCGTCGTGGGCACCTCCACGATGCTGCTCAACGACACGCTGGACGACATGCTGGCGGCCGCCCCCGCGGCCCAGCGCTTTGCGGTGATCGGCCCGTCGGCCGGGCTGTGGCCTGACGAACTGTTCCGGCGCGGCGTGACGCAGATGGGCGGCACCCGCGTCACCGACGCGGCGGCCCTGGCCGCCGCGATGCGCGAGGGCGCCCCCTGGAGCCGCGCCACCCAGAAGTTTGTGATCGACCGCAGCACCTGGCCGGGCTGGCAAGCCCTGCTGGCCCACGCCCCTCCAGCCACCAGAGACTGACCCATGGCCCTGACCCAGACCACCCCTATTCTGCGCAGCGCCGACGCCACCCAGATGCGGCGCTTCTACATCGATTTTCTGGGCTTCGAGCTGTTGTTCGAACACCGCTTCGAGCCGCACCTGCCGCTGTACTGCGCGCTCAAGCGCGACGCCTGTGAACTGCACCTGTCAGAACACACGGGTGACGCACAGCCCGGGGCCGGCCTGCGCATCGCCGTGGACGACATCGACGCACTGGCGGCCGAACTGGCGGCCAAGTCAGACCTGCACCCAGCCCCCCAGGTGGAGACCATGCCCTGGGGCACACGGGATTTCAGCGTGACCGACCCGGTGGGCAACCGGCTGACCTTCACCTCGGCCGTCAGCCTCTGAGGACGGCGCGGCCGTGGGGCCCGCCCCAGGGCCGACGCGGCTCAGCGGTGGCCGCCGTGCCCGCCGTGCCCCCCATGCCCACCCGAGGGCTTCCTCACCTGCACCTCCACCGCCGGGCGTGGGGCGGGCGCGGGGGCCGGTGCCGTGCTGGCGGGTCCAGCCCGTTCCGCGCTGAAGCGGGCCGGCTCGGGCAGGCTGCCGGTGAACTCATAGGCCACCGTGCCGGGTGGGTGCTGGAACCAGCCCGGGTCACGGTAGTCGCCCGGCGGCTGCTCGCGCCGCACCTTGAGCACACTGAACATGCCCCCCATGCCCACGGCACCAAAGGGCCCCTGGCCGGCCATCATCGGTGCGGTGTTGTCAGGCAGGGGCATCTCCATCTCGGTCATGTCCTTCATGCCGCGTTCACCCATCACCATGTAGTCCGGGATCAGCGCGTTGATCTTGCCGGCGATGCCGCGGTGGTCCACCCCAATCATCGTGGGCACCCCATGGCCCATCGCATTCATCGTGTGGTGGCTCTTGTGGCAGTGGATGGCCCAATCGCCCTCCTCGTCCGCCAGAAACTCCAGCTGGCGCATCTGCCCCACGGCGATGTCCTCGGTGATCTCGAAGCGCCGCGTGGAGCGGGGTGTTGGGCCGCCATCGGTACCCGTCACCTGAAACTCGTGGCCGTGCAGGTGGATGGGGTGGTTGGTCATCGTCAGGTTGCCGATGCGCAGCCGCACCTTGTCCATGCGGCGCACCACCAGCGGGTCAATGCCGGGGAAGATGCGCGAATTCCAGGCCCAGAGGTTGAAGTCCAGCATGGTCATCACCTTCGGTGTCCAGCTGCCGGGGTCGATGTCGAAGCTGCCCAGCAGGAAGCAGAAGTCCCGGTCCACGGTGTCGATCAGCGGGTGCTGGCCGCGCGCATCCAGCTTGGGGTGCGTCACCCAGAAGCCCATCATGCCCATGGCCATTTGCACCATCTCGTCGGCATGCGGGTGGTACATGAAGGTGCCCGGGCGGCGGGCCACAAACTCGTACACAAAGGTCTTGCCCGGTGGAATGCCGGGCTGCGTCAGGCCCGTCACACCATCCATGCCGTTGGGCAAGCGCTGGCCATGCCAGTGCACGCTGTGCAGCTCGCCCAGCTTGTTGGTCACGAAGATGCGCACGCGGTCGCCTTCCACCACCTCGATGGTCGGGCCGGGGCTCTGGCCGTTGTAGCCCCACAGGTGGGCCTTGAAGCCGGGTGCCATCTCGCGCACCACGGGTTCAGCCACCAGGTGGAATTCCTTCACGCCCTGGTTCATGCGCCAGGGCAATGTCCAGCCATTGAGCGTGACCACCGGCCGATAAGGTCGGCCGTTGGTGGGTTCCAGCGGTGGCATGGTGTCGGGCCGCGTCTGCAGCGCGGGCTCTGGCAGGGCGGCCATGGCCACGCGGCTGACGGCCGTGGTGCTGACGGCGGCGGTGATGGCGGCACCGGCCGCACCGGCGCCGCCCAGGAAGTTGCGTCGAGAAACCATCGGGGGTCTCCTCAGAGGGTGTGTCGGGTTGGGCTGGGGGCGCGCACCGCGCTCAATGCGGTGGCTCGCCCGCCGCAGCACCAGCGGCGGGTGGGGTCCCCCCACTGGCCGGCACCGACAGCGCCGAAAGGCCAGGCCCGGGGCGGCCCACCAGGGCCATCTCCAGCTCGGCCTGGGCCAGCCAGAAATCGCGCAGGGCGTCGATGGCGCCCTGCACGGCGCGTATCTGCGCGCGGGCGTCGGCCAGCAGCTCAAACACGCCGATCAGCATGCCGTTGTAGCGCAGCAGGTTCTCGTCGCTGATGCGCCGCTGCAGCGGCACCACCTCGTCGCGCTGGTGCCGGGCGATGTCCCAGGCGCTGCGGTAGGCGCCATAAGCCTCGCGCACCTGCGAACGGGCGTCGATGGCCGTCTGCGCAGCCCGGTGCAGCGCCTGCGCATGGACGGCATCGGCCCGCGCGGCGCGCGCCGCCCCGTTGTCGAACAGCGGGATCTCCAGGCCCAGCTCCCAGCCGCGCGCCGGTGGGGCGTCATGGCCGGTGCTGCGGGTCACGCCGATGTCCCAGCCCGTCGTCCAGCGCTGGCGTTGTGTCAAGCCTTGCTGGCGGGCGCTCTCGTCCAGCATCAGGCGCGCGGCCTGGATGTCCAGGCGCTGGGCCAGGGCCAGCTGCTCGATGTCCGGCTGTTCGCGCGGCTGGGCGGGCAGATCGGGCAGGCGGTCCGGCAGCGTGAAGGCGGTCTGGGCACCCCACAGGCCCAGCATCCGGGTCAGGCGCTCTCGGGTGGCCAGGCGCTGGTGCTCGGCGCGGGCCAGCGCCAGCGCGGCGTCGGCGTAGAAGGCCTGCTCGCGGGCCCGCTGCAAGGCGTTGAAGTTGCCCACCGACTGCATGCGGCGCGCCAGTTCCGCCCCCGCCTCGGCGGCCTGCAACACCTGACGGGCATACCGCAGCCCCTCCTCGGCGGCCACGGCCATCACCCAGGCCTTCTGCACGTCGGCCGCCAGCTGCAGCACCGTGTGCGCCGCGTCGGCCTGCGACTGCGCCATGCGCCGCTCGGCCACCGCCTGCCGCAGCGGCAGCGCCAGCCAGGCGCTCAGGCTGAGGTGCAGGCCAAGGTCCGTCTCGCGTTCATCGCCCTGCCGCACCCGACCGAGGCTGAAGCCCGGGTTGGGCAGGCGCCCGGCCTGCACCCAATCGGCCTGCGCGATGCGCAGCTGCTGGTAGGCCGCCTGCAGGCCGGGGTTGTTCAGCAGCGCCACGCGCACGGCGCTGTCCATCGTGAGTGGCTGCTGCAGCCAGGTGGCCACCTGATCGGCCGCCTGCTGCCGCTCGGCCTCGCTGCGCGGCCATGCAAGCGGCTGGCGCAGGTGGGGCTCGGCCAGCCGGACCACCGCGCCGAAGCCGGCGTCGGGGCTGAGGGTGCTGCAGCCGACGAGCAGCGCGGCGGCGGCCAGGCTGGCCAGGCGGCCCAGGCGGGTGACGCGATGGTGGCGGCTGGCACCACCCCGGGCACGGGTTGAAGGGCCTTGCTCGGGGCTCATGGCGCACTCCTGGCAGGGGCCGATGCGGCGGCGGCGGGTTCAGCGCAGGCGGGTGCGGTGCGGGATGCGGCCGGTGCCGATGCCGACGCTGCAGGGGCCGCCGCGCCGGCCTCGCGCTGGTAGCTGCGCCAGCCGCCGATGCGCGCCACCGTCTCGTTGGCCTCCACCCAGGGTGTGACCGTGGTGTCGCGGTGGCTGCGGTAGCGGGCCAGCGACGAACAGTGCCGCGCCGGCGGCACCGGTGCATCGGCGGCCAGCGGGGCGAGCAGCGTGGAGCGGTCAGCTGCCAGGGGTGCCAGGGATACGGGGCTGACCGGGCGTGCCAAAGGGGCCGCCGAGTCGGCTTGGGCGGGCACCGCGGCGGGCGCCGGCACGAGGGGTTGGGCCAGCACCGCGGCTGGCAGGGCACACACCAGGGTGCCCATGGCAGCCGTCAAGGCCGCCAGGGGAAAGGGGTGAAGGACACGCATGAGCGGGTCTCCCAAGGTCGTCACAGCAACACACGCGCGGGCCTACCGGCGCCGCGCCACGGCGTTCAGGGGTGTGACGGTTTGGGCGGGCGCTCCGGCCCACTGCTGACCCAACGGGTGCTGGGCGCCTGGACAGGCGCAAAGGCCTCGGCCGAGGCGGCCGGTGATGGCAATCCTGCCGCGCCCGCGAAGTGCGCCATCGGCAGGCCACAGGCTGCACACCAGACACAGGCGCTGCAGCGGTGCTGGCCAGTGCTGCTGCTGTCTTCGGCAGGGGCGTGGTCTTCGGAGGGTGAAGCGTGGGCAGTGGTGTCGTGATGGGCGCCATGCGGCGAATGGCAGCCCGCGTGCTCGTCGGTAGAGGCCAAGGCGCCTGACGACGGCGCCTCGCCAGCCTGTGCCTGCACCACGCCGTGCTCCGCACCCGAACCCACACCCGCACCCGCACCCGGCAGGTGCCACATCGCCGCACCGGCCCAGCCCTGCAAGGGCACCGCCAGCGCCAGCCAGACAATCAGGCACAGGCGCCACAGGCGGGAAAGGTCGCGCACGGGCAGGGCAAGTCTCACCACACCCACTCTACCCCCAGAGACTGCCCAGGAACTGACAGCACGCTGCGCGCCGCCCGATAATCCGCCCTCCTTCCTGCCCCCCGCCCGCCCCGTGTCCAGCCCCATCCCCACCCCTTACGAAGACCTGATGCGCCATGTGCTGGCCCACGGCGCCGACAAGGCCGACCGCACAGGCACGGGCACCCGCAGCATCTTTGGCCACCAGATGCGCTTTGACCTGCGCGCCGGCTTCCCGCTGATCACCACCAAGAAGGTCTTTGTGAAGGCGGTGATCCTGGAACTGCTGTGGTTCCTGCAGGGCAGCAGCAACGCCACCTGGCTGCAGGAACGCGGCTGCACCATCTGGGACGAATGGGCCCAGCCGGATGGCGAGCTGGGCCCGGTCTACGGCGTGCAGTGGCGCAGCTGGCCCGCGCCCGATGGCCAGCACATCGACCAGATCACCGAGGTGGTCAAGCAGCTGACCACCAACCCCGA
>JAJTDE010000281.1 GCA_021298085.1 Rubrivivax sp. | reverse complement strand
GTTGTCAGCCCCCGGCAGGGTGAAGCAGGGGTTGGCCTCCCACGTACTAGGGAAGCAGCGCATGGCGATGTTGCACTAACGCAACATCGCCAGCAGGTTCAGCGCAGGTCGCCCGCCAGCGAAGCCAGCGTCTCAGGCGCAATGACCACGTGCGCCGGGTAGTGGGTGTGGTCGCAGCCCAGCTTCACCTGGGCACCAGCGCGCACGGCTTCTCGCGCCGCCTTGGAGAACTCGAAGCGCACAAAGTGCACCGAGGAGGTCTTCACGTCGTTTTCGCGGTCCAGGTCTTCGTCGGCGATAGCGTAGACGCGCTCATGGCCTTCCACCTCGACAAACAGCCTGTCTTCCACGCCGATCAGGCGCGCCAGTTCACGCTTGCGTTCGTGCGGATCGGGGTATTCGATCAGCATCGTGGCCTTCCAGTTGCTGCCGTCAGGCACCAGCGGCGCGTACGCATCGATCTCGCTTTGGATGCCTTCTTCATCGAAGATTTTTTCAATCAGCAGCATCTCCTGGATTTGCCGCCGAATGGTGGTTTCGTCCTCGAACTGCAGCGTGATGTGTTCGCCCAGGGCCACGCTGCGCCGCTTGCGGTGGGCGATGGCTTCCGGGCGGCTGGTCTTGCGGAGTTTGGAGTACGCCTCCAGTGTCAGGAGGCTGTCGCGGGTGATGCTCATGCGCTTCTCACAACGGGGTTGTTGAACACGATTCGGTCAGGCGGGGCGCCACGCAGGGGCCGGGGCCCGCTACAGGCCATAGGCCGTGCGCACCATGCTCAGCGGGTGCAGCACCTGTTTGGCCGGGTTGCCGGCTTCGGCCATGCCTTGGGCGATGTGGTGGCCGGCCATGGGGCAATCGCTGCCAATGACATCGGGTTCGTCCTTGGCCATGGCCTTGAACACCGGCTTGCCGATCTTCATGGACACCGGGTGGGTGGCTGTCTTCACGCCGTAGGTGCCGGCGTGGCCTGAACAGCGTTCCACGGTGTTCAGCTTCAGTTCGACCTTCGTTCCAATCAGCTTCAGCAGCTCTTCGGTCTTCTTGCCGATGTTCTGCACCCGGCCGTGGCAGGGGATGTGGTAGCTGACCTTGCCCAGCGCGGCCTTGAAATCCAGCTTCAGCAGGCCGTCTTTATGGCGCGCCACCAGGTACTCAAACGGGTCCCACATCGCGGCCTTGACGGCTTGTGTGTCGGCGTCGTTCGGGAACATCAGCGGCAGTTCCTGCTTGAACATCAGCGTGCAGCTGGGCACGGCCGAGAGAATGGCGTAACCCTCGGCCGCATACTTGGCCAGCACAGGAATGTTGGCTTCCTTGTGGCGGGCCACCCCTTCCAGGTCACCCAGCTCCAGCTTGGGCATGCCGCAGCACTGCTCTTTCTCGACGATGACGTAGGGAATCTGGTTGTGTTCCAGCACCTTGAGCAGGTCTTCGCCGATGCCGGGTTCGTTGTAGTTCACGTAGCAGGTGGCAAAGATGGCCACCTTGCCGGGCGTGCGCTGGCCGTTCACCACCTCGGCCCAGTAGTTCATGGAACGGCCCCAGCGGAAGCGCTGCGTGGCCAGCGTGGGTGTCCAGGCCTTGGGGTGCACGCCCAGGGTGCTGTCCATCTGGCGGCGCGCAAAACCGGTGCTGTTGATGGCGTTCACCGTCTGCACCACGATGGGTATGCCGGCAAACTGGCCATGGGTATCGGTGCTGGCCAGAAACTTTTCCTTGGCCCCCACTTCGCCTTGGCGGTACTTGTAGGCCTTGGCCCGCAGCATCAGGTGCGGGAAATCCAGGTTCCACGCATGGGGCGGCGTGTACGGGCACTTGGTCATGTAGCACAGGTCACAGAGGTAACACTGGTCGACCACTTTCCAGTAATCCTGCTTCTTGACGCCATGCACCTCGCCGTCTTCGGTGGCGTCCACCAGGTCAAACAGGTTCGGAAAACTCTGGCACAGGCTCACGCAGCGGCGGCAGCCGTGGCAGATGTCAAAGACCCGTTCCATTTCCTGGTTGAGTGAATCCAGGTTGTAGAAGTCAGGGTTTTGCCAATCCAGCGGGTGGCGGGTGGGGGCTTCGAGGTTGCCTTCGCGCATGGTGTTCAACGGCCGTGGAAGAGGCTGATCCATCCCCGGCCGTGCCGGCCGGGGCCCAACAAAAAGGGGCACGCTGGCCCCCTTTTGCAGCAAGCGCCCAGGGGGCGTTCAGTCGACCAGGGCGTCCAGCGCCTTCTGGTAGCGGTTAGCGTGTGAACGCTCGGCCTTGGCCAGGGTTTCAAACCAGTCGGCGATCTCGTCAAAACCTTCCTCGCGGGCGGTCTTGGCCATGCCCGGGTACATGTCGGTGTACTCGTGCGTTTCACCGGCCACGGCGGCCATCAGGTTCTGGCGGCTGTTGCCAATGGGCAGGCCGGTGGCAGGGTCACCCGAGCCGTTTTCCAGAAACTCCAGGTGGCCGTGGGCATGGCCGGTTTCGCCTTCGGCGGTGGAGCGGAACAGCGCTGCCACGTCGTTCTGGCCTTCCACGTCGGCCTTGTTCGCGAAATAGAGGTAGCGGCGGTTGGCTTGAGACTCACCCGCAAACGCGTCTTTCAGGTTCTGCTCGGTCTTCGATCCCTTGAGGGCTGCCATGGGCTTCTCCAATCAGGAGGTTGTGTGGATACGGTGTTGGCTTGCACACTGGGCCCCTGAACGCGGGGCTCCCAGCAGCCAGCACAGATTAACGCCGTTCCTATTCCCGAGCGAAGGCCAGTGCTGATCAATTGATTCAATGAAGGCCATAGGGGGCTGCAATGGGGCGCGCACAGGCAGTGACAGCGGCCTTACCAACGGTTGCAAGCACGGGCGTCGGCACCACATGCAAGCCCCTCTTTGGGGTGACATCGGCCGAAGTCCAGGGCCAAACGCACACTTAGGGGGATTTAAGCCCGGGGGTGGGCTGTTAGCACGTTTCCCTACAGTCTCCAAACCCGGCTAGGGAGTGCCTCATGAAGATGTTTACCCGTTCGTTTCTGGCAGCTGCGGCTGCCTTCGCCCTGGCGGCCCCGTTGTCTGCCCAGGCCTTGACCCTTGATTTCGAAGACCTGAACGCCGCCGGCGGTTATTTCGGTGCCACGAACTACCGTGGCTTCAGCTTCGCCAACCTCAACGGCACGCAAAGCCCCGGCGGCGCTGCGGGCGAGTGGTACTGGCAAGCGGGTTCTGCGCCCTACTATTCCGCGGGCAACATCAACATCAGCGGTACGCCGGCCAACCCCGGCTTCTATGACGCCATGGTCATCACCGCTGCCAACGGTGGTGCCTTCACCTTCCAGGGCGCCATGTTCTCTGGCGTTGGCCCCATCGGCATTGAACTGCTGCTGACCAACGGCTCCACGGTCTTTGTGGGCGGCTTTGCCGGCGGCCCTACTGGCCTGGGCACTGGCGGCGCCACCAACGGCGGCACGTTCGACATCGGCCTGCAAGGCACCGCCCAGCCCGGCGGCGGCGGCATCTACAA
>JAJTDE010000280.1 GCA_021298085.1 Rubrivivax sp. | reverse complement strand
CGGGGGGCAGACATGGCGTAATCATTTTTTCCATTTGTTATGTACGATGATTTTGGGGCTGTGTAAAAAGCCCTGAATAGTATTTGCACTCAAGTTTGAAAAAAAGACTTTTTACACAATCCTACTGGTGTGTTATTTGTTTGGATCCGTGCGATTCTGTTTTTCCGCAACGTAGTTCGACTTTAGCCATTTGAATTCAAAAGAGAGAACTCCCCGGTAGTGGGTAAATTTGAGATCACGACAAATCAAATTTATGATCACGTTGCCGAAAGAATTCTCCCGTCAAATATCGGTATTTGCGCCGCTTACTCCTTCACGATCTTGATTAGGGTGCGGCCTTCTGCCCCTTCTAAGTGCAGCAGGTACAGCCCTTGGCTGATGCGGGTATCACTGAGGTCAATGCTGAGCTGCAAAGCGTCTCCAGGGATGGATTGGTTCACAAACACGCGGCCCAAGAGGTCAATGAGGCGGAGGCTGTGGAATGCGCTGGCCTTGGGGAGCACAACCTGGAGGAGGCCATGCACCGGGTTGGGGTAGGCAAACACTTGGAGGGCGTCCTCGGGGCTGGGGAGGCTGAACTCACTGACCTTGAGGTTCCCGGAGGCAGAGGTGCAGGTGCAGGTGGCGGCGGACCAGGCATCAGGACTCGTGGCACTGTTGCCGTCGTTGCAGGAGGTGCCGATGAGGTGATCATCGAGGCTGGGGCAGACATCGGCGAAGTCGCATACGCCGTCGCCGTCGGTGTCCGTGCCCTGGCATGCCGCGCGGATCCAATCGATCACGAAAGCGTTGCCCACGGAGGTGACGGGGTCGATGCGCAGGTCGGTGATGGTGTCCGTCCAGCCGGTGTGGGCGCGCATGTCGAAGCTAAGAGTCTGGTCGGTGCCGGCCCCCGTGTAGCTGGCGGTCACCGCGCGTGTGCCGGAGAAGCCGGGCTGCGCAGCGGTGGCGAAGTAGATCACCACGGGCGTGTTGCTGGTGGCGCGCATCCGGATGAAGAGGTGGGGCACGGACTTCGCGCGGAAGTTGTAGGCGCTGTTCATCACCTGGGCGTCGCCGCTGCCGGATCCGTTGCCCCTCATGGCTCCGCCCGACACGGCGCGGCTGGCGATATTAGTGCTGCTGCTCCAGCCCTCGAAGCCGCCTGCGATGTTGAACTCGGCGGCGAGGTCGGCAGCGTCGGCGGCGTGGCGGCCACCCGTGATCTCGGCGGCGTCCGACATCTCATCGCCATCGGTGTCAAGCACGGGCACACTGAAGTTGTTGGACCAGGTCATGGTGTAGTACTGCGACTTCCCGGTGGCGACGGCCTTGATGTACAGGTCGCCGCCTGCCTGGCGGAAGTAGCCGGAACTGGTGGCGTTGCGAAGGTTGGCCAGGGAAGTGTGCGCGGTGAACGAGCCTTGCGAGCTGGTCACAGACAGGCCGCCGAGGCTTCCAAACAGCTTGAAGCGTGCGATATAGTGGTCCCCGACGGTGGCGTCCTCCATGTTCATCCGGGCGAACTTAGTGCTGGGCAGGGCCTCGTACTGGTAGGTGTACTCGAAGTTTTCACTCACGATCACGGGGAGCTGGTGCCATTCCTTGTAGCCGTTGATGTAATAGACGGTCTCGGTAGCGGTTCCGGCCTTTTCGCGTGTCACAGTGACGTTGTGATTGGAGTTCTGGTCGTGGCTGATGGAACCGTACTCGACGCGACTGAGGGCGAAGCGGTGCGGGCTGCGGTAGGCATTGGTCCAGTTGGCAGGCTTGTGCTCGTCGCCGACGAGGAGGAAGGGATGGTTGGAGACGAGGTTGGTGTTGGCTACGCCGGTGATGCCGCCGGTCTGGTCGCGGAGGACAAGGCTCCAGAGGCGGGGATGGCCGGGGTGGTTATCCTTAGCGTTGAACTGGGGCGCCAGGTCGAAGTTCCCCAGGACGACCCGCACGGTGCCGGTGTGGTCGGTGGTGTTGTTGTAGAAGATGGAGTTGGGGTGCTTGATGGCGGCACCGATGGTCTGGAGGAAGTTGGCGTCGGCGCTGTTCCACCCGATGAAGTGGCTGTTGTGCACCTGCCCTGCGCCGTCGTATGCGCGGAAGAAGTAGCGCTGGCCGGAGATCAGGTTCTCACCCGAGCTGGCTACGATGGCGCTCTGGTCCACGATGGAGTAGCTGGCAAACATGGTCCCGACGCGGTTCTCCACAAGGGTGTTGTTGCGGAAGATGAGGTTGTCGGAACTGGGGCAGCCGGCGCATTCACCAGTCCCGGTGTAGAGGGCGAGTTCGTTGGCGTACCAGGTGCAATTCTCCATGATGTGGACGGCGTGGTTGTTCCACCCGCCATTGGCCAGGATCGAGTGCTCTGGAAAGTTGGGGTAAGTGCTGAGGTCGGTGAGCTGATCGAAGATGTCGAAACCGTTAACGCAACTGTGGGCCATGTTGCCACGGAAGAGGATCATGGGCGCCTTTACGGGCTCCATGGCGCTGAACCGGGGATCGGTGCGGGAGAGGCCCATTGGCTTGTTGGGGAGTGCGAACCAGAATCCGGTGCCTTCGGTGCCTGCGGCCACGTTATCTTCGAAGGTATTCTCCGGGTTCGTAATCCAGAAGCTAGCTGGGGTCCTGTTCTGAACTTCATTTGGCTGATTGTCGCTGGGCGTGAGCTGCTCGCCTGCGGCAGGGCGCTTGGTGAGCAGGCACACGTTGCGGCGGATGACGTTCCATTTCTCGCTGGCATCTTCAAGGAACACCCCGTGGCCGATGTGGTCGTAAAGGAAATTGCCTTCGACCAGTGTGCTCCATGTGCCGTGGATGGTGACGGCGCGGTTGTAGCTCTGGTGCACCGAGCTGTTCTTGAAGTATTGCCCGCTGCCGACGGCGCCGAGCAGGTGCCAGTGCATGGGGTAGCGGCCCATCATGGCTTTCTGGCCCATGTTGTACAGCTCGATGCCGCTCACGTAGGCCTTGGCATTGTCCATAAACATCATGTGCCCGCCAAACTTGGTGGTGCTCGAATTAGCGTCGCCTTGCACCTTGAGGTTGTGCGTGAGTACGCCCACCTGGGCGCGCAAGTCGGTGGTCCAGGTGCGGGTGCCATCGGTGTAGGTCTTCACTGTACCCTTGTGGGGGTAGGTGAGCGCGGCGTTGAGGGTGATGGCGGTGCCGCTGATGGCGGTAATGGTGCGTTTCTCGGCCTCGTTCCAGTTCAGGCGGCTTGACACGATCACGATTTCATCGCCGACCTGCCAGTTGACCACCTCTTTCATGGTGATGGTGGTGGCTCCGGCGGCGGCATTGGCGCCAAGCTGGCTCCAACTGATCTTGTCTGCCCCGTGCAGGTGGATGGTGCTCTGGTTCATGGCGCCAACAAACTTGGTGCCCATGCCCATGATGCCGGGGTCGCTGGAAGTGCCTTTCAGGGTGATGGTGCCCGCGAGGGTGTAGGGCGCGAATTCCTGGCCAACCTCGAACAGGGCGACACTGCCGGAGCTCATCACGTACTTCGCGCTCAGCGCGAAGGTCTGGTTCTGGGCGGCGGC
>JAJTDE010000112.1 GCA_021298085.1 Rubrivivax sp. | reverse complement strand
CGCGTGGGCTGGCGGTTCTTCCACTCGGCCAGCCGGTAGACCAGGGTCTTGGCCACGTCCTTGATGACGGCAAAACCGCCGGCCATGTCGCCGTAGAGCGTGCAGTAGCCGGTGGCCATCTCGCTCTTGTTGCCCGTGGTCAGCACGATGGAACCCGACTTGTTCGACAAGGCCATCAGCAGCGTGCCTCGGATGCGCGCCTGGATGTTCTCTTCCGTGGTGTCCTCGGCAAGGCCGGCAAACTGGGGCGCCAGCGCCTGGCCAAAACTGTCAACCATGGGCGAAATCGCGATCTCGTCGTAGCGCACACCCAGCCGCTCGGCCATGTCGCGGGCGTCGATCCACGAGATGTCGGCCGTGTAGCGCGACGGCATCATGACCGCCCTGACCTTGTCGGCGCCCAGCGCATCCACCGCGATGGCCAGCACCAGCGCCGAATCAATGCCGCCCGACAGGCCGATGATCGCCCCGGGGAAGCCGTTCTTGCCCAGGTAATCCCGCACGCCCAGCACCAGGGCCTGCCAGGCCTGCGCCTCCAGTGAGGGCCAGGCCGAGACTGGGCCGTCAACGTCGCCCGAAGGCTGCACGCTCACCACCAGGAGCGATTCCTCGAAGAACGGCGCGCGGGCCTTGAGTTCGCCCCGGCTGTCCACCGCGAAGGAGGCGCCATCAAACACCACCTCGTCTTGGCCGCCGGCCAAGTGGGCAAACAACAGCGGGCGCTGGGTGGCCACGGCGCGATCGCGCATGCGCTGCTCGCGTTCGGCGGCCTTGTCCAGGTGGAATGGCGAGGCGTTGATGACACACAGCACCTCCGCCCCGGCCGAACAGGCCAGGCTGGCCGGCTCATCGAACCAGGCGTCCTCGCAGATCAGGATGCCAAAACGCATGCCGCCCACGTCCACCACCACGGCGCCCTGGTTGAGCTCGCGCCCGGACACAAAGTAGCGTCGCTCGTCGAAGACCTGGTAGTTGGGCAGTTCCCGCTTGACGTAGGTCTGCTCCACACGGCCCGCACGCAGCACAGACGCCGCATTGGTGCAGCGCTGGGTAGACACCGAACGCCCGCGCTCGGCCCCGGCGCGCTCCACCGCCAGCCCCGGGTGCCCGACGACCACCGTCAGCCCCGGAAAGGCCGCCAGTGCCTGCGCCAAGGCATCCAGCTCGGCCTGACAGGCCTGCAGGAAGGCGGGCCGCAGCAAGAGGTCTTCCGGCGGATACCCACACAGTGCCAGCTCTGGCGCTAGCATCAGCTGCGCACCCGCGGCCTGCGCCTGTTCGGCAGCCTTGACGATGCGCTGTGCATTGCCCGCCAGATCCCCAACGGTGGCGTTCACTTGCGCCAGCGCGACCTTGACCATTTCTTTCCTCCGTTGGCCGGCAGCGCCCGACAGCACCACCCGAACATGAGCTCAGCAGTCTATGCCACCCGCGTCGTCGAGAACCTGGACGAGCTGCCCGCGGCCGCGTGGGACGAGCTGCTCGACAGCCAACGGGTGCCCTCACCCTTCATGCGGCACGCCTACCTCCTGGCGCTGCAGCACGGCGGCAGCGCCTGTGCGCAAACGGGATGGTCGCCCCAGTTTGTGCTGATCGAAGGCCCCGATGGGCTGGCAGCCGCCTGCCCGGCCTACCTCAAGACCCATTCGTACGGCGAATACGTGTTCGACTGGGCCTGGGCCGACGCCTACCAGCGGCACGGGCTGCGCTACTACCCCAAGCTGCTGTGTGCCGTGCCCTTCACCCCAGTGCCGGGCAGCCGGCTGCTGGCCAGAAGCGACGAGGCCCGGCAGGCCTTGGCCCACGCCATCAGGGCACTGGCGCAGACCCAGAGGCTGTCGTCAGCCCATGTGCTCTTTGGCGACGCCGACGACCAGCGCTGTCTGCTGGAAGCCGGTTTCCTGCCCCGCAGCGGTGTGCAGTTTCACTGGCACAACGCACACGGCCCCGCGCAGCAGCCCTTTGCCAGCTTCGATGAGTTTCTGGCCAGCCTGCAGCGCCACAAGCGCAAGAACATTCAGCAGGAGCGCCGGCGTGTGGCCGAAGCCGGTGTGCGGTTCGAGGTGCTGGAAGGCACGCAGATCGGCGAGGCCGATTGGGACTTCTTCTACGCCTGCTACGCACAGACCTACGCCGAACATGGCTCGCACCCGTACCTGACCCGGCGCTTCTTCAGCCTGATGTCGGAGCAGCTGGGCGCGCACTGGGTGATGTTCGTGGCGCACCAGGGGCCGCAGCGCATCGCGGCGTCGCTCGTGGCGCTGGACCGGGCCCAGGGTGCCGCCTACGGGCGCTACTGGGGCAGCATCCGGCATGTGCCCCACCTGCACTTCGAGGCCTGCTACTACCAGCCGCTGCAGTGGTGCATCGAACAGGGCCTGCAGCGTTTCGAGGGCGGCGCGCAGGGTGAGCACAAGATGGCCCGTGGCCTGCTGCCGCAGCCCACCGCGTCGGCGCACTGGCTGGCCGACCCGCGCTTTGCCAGCGCCGTCGACGACTTCCTGGCGCGTGAACGCGAGGGCGTCGAGCGCTACCGGGAAGCGCTCGACGAACGCTCGCCGTTCAAGCCGCCTGGGCCTTCTTCCAGTTAGCCATGCCGGTGGTCACTTCGACCACAGCCGCGTCAACGCCGTCCCAGCCGATGACCTTCACCCACTTGCCGGTTTCCAGGTCCTTGTAGTGCTCAAAGAAGTGCTGGATGGTCTTCAGGCGCATCGGGTTGAGGTCCTCGGGCTTTTGCCACTGTGAGTAGATCGACAGGATCTTGTCGATGGGCACAGCCAGGAGCTTGTTATCACCACCGGCCTCATCGTCCATCTTCAGGATGCCCAGCGGGCGGCAGGTGACCACCACACCCGGGATCAGCGGTACTGGCGTGATCACCAGGACGTCCACCGGGTCACCGTCATCCGCCAGGGTCTGGGGGATGTAGCCGTAGTTGCACGGATAGTGCATGGACGTCGACATGAAACGGTCGACAAACAGGGCGCCGGAATCTTCGTCGACCTCGTACTTGATCGGGTCGGCGTTCATCGGGATCTCGATGATGACGTTGAACTCTTTCGGGGCCTTGGCGCCCGGGGTCACGTTGTGCAGGCTCATGGTCGTGCCTCGGCGTGCTGGCCGGGCTGATTAGGGGAGACCTCGGAATTCTAGGTACAGGCCTTGCCCCGGTCTGACGGTGGGGCCGCGTGTGTACCACAGTCAGTCGCTGCCGGACACCCGGCAAGGTGCAGGACAACACCTGAGGAACCTATCACAGCACATCCCGTAATATGAGCTGACAACCCTTAACAAGCCTCTGAGCGAGGAAGGAGACTGATTGATGTCCACCACCATGGCGCTTTGGGCAGCCCTGGGCTGCGGTCTGATAGCGGTTCTATACGGTTTCGTTCAGCGAAGTTGGATCCTTCGCCAGGACCCTGGCAACGCACGCATGCAGGAGATCGCGGGGGCCATCCAGCAAGGGGCGGCGGCCTACCTGTCACGGCAGTACCGAACGATTGCAATCGTGGGGGTGGTGCTGGCGGTGCTGATCGGTGTCTTCCTCGACATGACCACCGCGGTGGGCTTTGTGCTGGGTGCCGTGCTGTCGGGCGCCTGTGGCTTCATCGGCATGAACGTCTCGGTGCGCGCCAACGTGCGCACGGCGCAGGCCGCCACGCAGGGCATCGGGCCGGCACTGGATGTCGCCTTCAAGGGTGGCGCCATCACTGGCATGCTGGTGGTGGGCCTGGGCCTGCTGGGTGTCGGTGTCTTCCTGTGGTTCCTGATCGGCAACGGCGCCCTGACACCCGACAAGAAGCTGGCCGATGTGCTCAAGCCCATGCTGGGCCTGGCCTTCGGTTCGTCGCTCATCTCCATCTTTGCACGCCTGGGTGGCGGCATCTTCACCAAGGGCGCTGACGTTGGCGCCGACCTGGTGGGCAAGGTGGAAGCGGGCATCCCTGAAGATGACCCGCGCAACCCGGCGGTGATCGCCGACAACGTGGGTGACAACGTCGGTGATTGCGCCGGCATGGCCGCCGACCTGTTCGAGACCTACGCCGTGACGCTGATCGCGACCATGGCGCTCGGTGCGTTGATGGTCACGGCGGCACCCATGCACGCGGTGATCTACCCGCTGATCCTGGGCGGCGTGTCCATCATCGCGTCGATCATCGGCTGTGCGTTTGTCAAGGCCACACCCGGCATGAAAAACGTGATGCCGGCGCTCTACAAGGGCCTGATCGTCGCGGGTGTGCTGTCGTTCATCGCCTTCATCGGCGTGACCATGGCCCTGATGCCCAACGACGCCCTGGGCGCCAATACGCAGTGGCGCCTGATCGGCGCATGTTTTGTCGGCCTGGCGCTGACGGCGGCGATGGTCTGGATCACCGAGTACTACACCGGCACCGACTACAAGCCGGTGAAGCACGTTGCACAGGCGTCCACCACCGGCCATGCCACGAACATCATCGCCGGCATCGGCATCAGCATGAAGTCCACCGCCTGGCCGGTGATCTTTGTGTGCATGTCCATCCTGGCCGCGTACAGCCTGGCCGGGCTGTACGGGATCGCCGTGGCCGCCACCGCCATGCTGAGCATGGCGGGCATCGTGGTGGCACTGGACGCCTACGGCCCGATCACCGACAACGCAGGGGGCATCGCCGAGATGGCCGAACTGCCGCCGTCGGTGCGTGACATCACCGACCCGCTGGACGCCGTGGGCAACACCACCAAGGCCGTGACGAAGGGCTACGCCATCGGCTCGGCCGGCCTGGCGGCACTGGTGCTGTTTGCCGACTACACCCACTCACTCGAAGCGCGCGGCATCATGGCCAGCTTCGACCTGAGCAACCCGAAGGTGATCGTCGGGCTGTTCATCGGCGGCCTCATCCCCTACCTGTTCGGTGCCATGGCGATGGAAGCCGTCGGACGTGCCGCCGGCGCGGTGGTGGAAGAGGTTCGCCGCCAGTTCCGCGACATCAAGGGCATCATGGAAGGCACGGCCAAGCCGGAATACGGCAAGGCCGTGGACATGCTGACCAACGCGGCCATCAAGGAAATGATGATTCCATCGTTGTTGCCCGTGGTGGTGCCGGTGGTGGTGGGCCTGACGCTGGGCGCCGAGGCACTGGGCGGTCTTCTGATGGGAACCATCGTCACCGGCCTGTTTGTGGCCATCTCGATGTGCACGGGCGGCGGCGCCTGGGATAACGCCAAGAAGTACATCGAAGACGGTCATCACGGCGGCAAGGGCAGCGACGCGCACAAGGCCGCTGTCACGGGCGACACCGTGGGCGACCCCTACAAGGACACCGCCGGCCCCGCCGTCAACCCGCTGATCAAGATCATCAACATCGTGGCCCTGCTGATCGTTCCGCTGCTGCCGAACGTGGCGGCCAAGTCGCCGGCCGCCCATGCGACCCCGGCACCCACGGTGGCGGTGGTGGCCACGGCGGCCACCGTGGCGCCGACCGCGGCAATCCTGGTGCTGCCGTCAACCCCGCGGTGACACTGGCGTTCGATACCTGGGCGCCGACGTGCGTGTGCATGACCCCTGCGGGAAGGGGTTGCCCCGCAAATCGGGCTGACGCCCAGGGCATGCGCTGATCAGCCTCACACCGACCAGGCCCGCGACACCCGTTCGCGGGCCTTTGTCTTTGGCTGTGGTGTAAAAGGAAGCCGCTGATGAACGACACCCCGACAGCCCAGGCGCAGCCCGACTGGTTGGCAGAGACCCACCAGCCGTTCAACCTCGGCAGTGAACTCGCCGGCTACAACGCCTACACGCTGGACACCGCGCTGCGGGAAGCCGTCCACCGTGAAGGTGCCGCCTGGGACGACGACGCCTTGAGCCGCTTCGGCGCGCTGACCGGAAGCGCCGAGCAGATCGAACGCGGCGTGCTGGCCAACCGCTTCCCGCCCGAGCTCGACACCCACGACCGCTTCGGCCAGCGCATGGACCTGGTGCGCTTCCACCCGGCCTACCACGAGCTGATGCGCAGTTCCATCGAAGCCGGTCTGCACGCCTCGCCCTGGCGCGAGCCGCGCGACGGCGCGCATGTGGCCAGGGCGGCGCGGGTCTACCTGCAGAGCCAGGCCGAGGCCGGGCACATCTGCCCCATCACCATGACCTACGCCGCCGTGCCGGCGCTGCGCAGCACCCCTTCCCTGGCTGCCGTGTGGGAGCCCGCCATCACCGCGCCGGTCTACGACCCGCGCAACATTCACCACACCGCCAAGGCCGGCCTGACCATCGGCATGGCCATGACCGAGAAGCAGGGCGGCTCCGACGTGCGGGCCAACACCACGCAGGCCCAACCGCTGGGCCAGCGGGGGCCGGGCGAACCCTACGAACTCGTGGGCCACAAGTACTTCGTGTCGGCACCCATGTGCGACGCCTTCCTGACGCTGGCGCAGACACCGGCCGGCCTGGGCTGCTTCCTGCTGCCCCGCTGGCGGCCCGACGGCCGCAAGAACGCGCTGCAGATCGTGCGCCTGAAGCGCAAGATGGGCAACGTCTCCAATGCGTCCAGCGAGACCGAGCTGCGCGGCGCGCTGGCCTGGCTGGTGGGCGAGGAAGGCCGCGGCGTGCGCACCATCATCGACATGGTGGCCATGACCCGCTTCGACTGCATGCTGGGCTCCAGCGCGGGGCAGCGGGCGGCGGTGTCGCAGGCGCTGCACCACTGCGCGCGGCGCAGCGCCTTTGGCCGCCTGCTGAACCAGCAACCGCTGATGCAGAACGTGCTGGCCGATCTGGTGCTGGAGCACGAAGGCTCTTTGGCCCTGACGATGCGCGTGGCCCGGGCCATTGACCAGCAGGCCCGCCCATCAGAAACCCTGCTGGTGCGCCTGCTGACGGCCGTGGGCAAGTACTGGATCTGCAAGCGCACGCCGGCGCATGCGGTGGAGGCCATGGAGTGCATCGGCGGCAGTGGCGTGATGGAAGACGGGCCCATGCCCCGGCTGTTCCGGGAATCGCCCATCAACGCCATCTGGGAAGGCAGCGGCAACGTGCAGTGCCTGGACGTGCTGCGGGCTGTGCACAAGACCCCCGGCGTGCTGGACGCCCTGTTCGATGAGCTGGCGCTGTCGCGTGGGGCTGACGCCCGCCTGGACCGCTGCGTCAACGCGCTGAAGGCCGACGTGTCTGACCACCTCGACGAGGCATTCGGCGCGCGCCGCACCGTCGAGCGCATGGCCCTGGCCGTGCAGGCCAGCCTGCTGGTGCGGCACGCACCCGGCGCGGTGGCCGATGCCTGGTGCGCATCGCGACTGGGTGATTCCACCCACCTCCAGTTCGGCACCCTGCCCTTCGGCGTGGACGCCGACGCCATCATCCGGCGCGCCACCCCGCGGTGCTGAGCCGCTGCCATCACGCGCCCACCGACCTTGGCTGACCTGCCCTCGAGACCGCACTTCATGAGCCCACTCACCCTGCGTTTTGACAACAGCTTTGCGCGGGACCTTCCCGACTTTGCCGTTCCCTGGCAACCCGCCCAGGCCCCCGAGCCCTCGCTGGTGTTTGTCAACCGGGCCCTGGGAGGGGAACTGGGCATTCCGGAGGCCAGCTGGCAGCACCCTGACGCGGCGGCGTGGTGGTCAGGACGGGTGCTGCCCGAGGGTGCGCAGCCGGTGGCGCAGGCCTATGCCGGCCACCAGTTCGGCGGCTTTTCGCCCCAGCTGGGGGACGGCCGTGCCCTGCTGATCGGCGAAGTCATCAACACCCTGGGCCAGCGGCGTGACCTGGCGTTCAAGGGCTCCGGGCGCACACCCTTTTCACGCGGCGGCGACGGCAAGGCCGCCGTGGGCCCGATGCTGCGTGAAGCGGTCATGGGTGAGGCCATGCACGCGCTGGGCATCCCCACCACCCGAGCGCTGGCCGTGGCGGCGACGGGTGAATCCATCTTCCGCGAGCAGGCACTGCCTGGCGCGGTGCTGACGCGGGTGGCGTCCAGCCACCTGCGGGTGGGTACCTTTCAGTACTTCGCCGCGCGCAACGAGCACGAACGCGTGCGCCAACTGGCCGACTACGCCATTGCCCGCCACGACCCTGACCTTCTCCAGGCCGACAACCATTACCTGAAGCTGCTGCAGCGGGTGAGTGACCGCCAGGCCAGGCTGATCGCGCAGTGGATGGGCGTGGGCTTCATCCATGGCGTGATGAACACCGACAACATGACGATCAGCGGCGAAACCATCGACTACGGCCCCTGCGCCTTCATGGAAGCCTTTGACCCGCGCGCCACCTTCAGCTCCATCGACCGCCAAGGGCGCTATGCCTATGGCAACCAGCCCGGCATTGCCCGCTGGAACCTGGCCCGGCTGGCGGAGACCTTGCTGCCGCACATCCACAGCGACAGCGACCAGGCCGTGCAGCAGGCCACCGACGTCATCGAGCGCTTTGCGCCGGCCTTTCAGGCCGCATGGCTGAGCACCTTCCGCGCCAAGCTCGGGCTGGCGGCGCCCACGGGCGAGACGGCTGACAATGCAGCGTCCACGGATGCGGCCGATACGGCCTTGATCGAGGCCCTGCTCGCGCTGCTGCACACACAGACGGTGGATTTCACACTCGGCTTCCGTCGGCTGGCCGACGCGCTGGAACGCCCCGCCGCCTGGCTGGACCTGTTCGCCGAGCCAGAGGCGGCCAAGGCCTGGCTGGGCCAATGGCGGGCGCGCTTGTCGCCACAGCCCGGGGACACCTCGGCAACGGCCGCGCGGCTGCGCCAGGTAAACCCGTTGGTGATCCCGCGCAACCACCTCGTCGAAGAGGCCCTGGAGGCCGCCAGCCAGGACGCCAGGCTCGAACCCTTCGAGACGCTGCTGGCGGCCGTCAGGCACCCATTTGCCGACAATGCGGAAGACGGGCCGTTTGCCGACCCTGCACCACGCGACGTGGCCGAACGACACCGAACGTTCTGCGGCACCTGAGCCACCCCGGTGTGGGGTACTCAGTACAGAAGCGCTCAGCGCCCTTCCGCGCCGTTCAGGGCCACTGATCAGGCCACGCAGGGGGCTACTCAGGGCAAGTGCGGGCCGCTGCGGCAGCCAGGGCTGCGACACTGACGGCCTGATTTCAACCATGACCGTGAGGGCCGTCGATGACGATGGACTGGGCTTCTTTCACACCCTGGCAGGCCTTGGCTGGCGGTGCACTCATCGGCCTCGCCGCGGCGATGCTGATCGTCCTGAACGGCCGCATTGCCGGCATCAGCGGCATTGTGGGCGGCCTGTTGCGGCCTGCGCGGCATGAGATTCCCTGGCGGCTGGCGATGCTGGCTGGCCTCATCGGCGCGCCGCTGCTGTGGCAGCTGTGGGCCCCGCTGCCGGCGGCCGAGGTCTCGGCCTCCAGCGTGATGCTGCTGGCCGCGGGCCTGCTGGTGGGCCTGGGTACCCGCTGGGCGGGTGGCTGCACCTCAGGGCATGGGGTCTGCGGGCTGTCCAGGCTGTCGGTACGGTCACTCGTGGCCACACTCAGCTTCATGGCGGCGGGCTTCCTGACGGTATACGTGGTTCGCCATGGGTTGGTCTGAGATGAACGCCACGTCAATGCCGGCCAACGGCGCAGCCACACCCCGTCGTCCCAGCCGCGCCCTGCGGCTGCTGGTGGCCGGGCTTTCCGGGCTTGTCTTTGGCTGGGGCCTGATGCTCTCCGGCATGGCCAACCCCGCCAAGGTATTGGGCTTCCTGGACATCACCGGCCGCTGGGACCCGAGCCTGGCGCTGGTGATGGGCGGCGCGATCGCCGTGGCCCTGCCGGCCTTTGTGTGGGTTCGGGGCCGCCAGGCCTCGGTGCTGGGGGAACCCTTGCCCGCGCCACCGGCCCAAGGCATCGATCGCCGGCTGGTCGGCGGCTCGCTGCTGTTTGGCGCGGGCTGGGGCCTGGCCGGCTACTGTCCGGGCCCTGCGCTGGTGGCGGTGGGCATGGGCCAGGGCAGCGCCGTGCTGCTGGTGCTGGGCATGCTGGCCGGCATGGCGGTGGTGGAACTGCTGGACAGGCGCCAAAGCGCACCCCCGGCCTGACACCGTCAGCCCGCCGCCGGCGGCTTCCAGCGCCGCAAGGACAGCGCGTTGGTGACCACGCAGACGCTGCTGAAGGCCATCGCCGCCCCGGCCACCATCGGGTTCAGCAGCCCCAGCGCCGCCACGGGGATGCCGATCACGTTGTAGGCAAAGGCCCAGAACAGGTTCTGCTGAATCTTGCGCCAGGTCAGGCGTGCGATGCTGAGCGCCGCGGGGACTCCCATCGGGTCTCCGCGCATCAAGGTGATGCCGGCCGCGTGCATGGCCACGTCGGTCCCTGTCGACATCGCCAGGCCCACATCGGCCGCCGCCAGCGCAGGCGCATCGTTCAGGCCGTCGCCGACCATGGCCACAATCCTGGCCTTGCCAGGGCTTGACCCGTCGCCCAACACCGACGGCTGCTTGAGCGCCTGCACCTGCCGGGCTTTCTGGTCCGGCAGCACCTCGGCATACACCTCGTCGATGCCCAGCAGCGCCGCCGCATGGCGCGCCGCGCCCGCGTTGTCGCCGCTGATGAGCACCGTGCGCAGACCCTGCGCTTGCAGCGCGGCCACGGCAGCCCGTGCCTGCGGCTTGAGGGCATCGCCAAACGCCAGCAATGCCGCGATCTGCGGCGCCTGGCCCTGCGCCACCCGCGCCAGCCAGGACACGGTGCGCCCATCGGCCTGCAGCCGCTCGGCCTCTGCGGCCAAGGCGCCGGTGTCCAGACCCTGCTCACGCATCCAGGCCGAACTGCCCAGCTGCCATTCGGTGCCCGCCAGCTGCCCGGTGATGCCCCGACCAGGCACCGTGCGCAGGTTGGTGGCCGCCGCCAGCGCCGGGCCGGCCGCCTGTGCAGCCCGCGCCGCCTCCAGCGTGGCCTTGGCCAGCGGGTGTTCGCTGCCCCGCTGCAGCGCGGCCGCCACGCCCAGCACGTCCGCCCTGGCCTGCAGGGGCCCATCGGGCATGGGCAAACAGGCCACCAGCGCAGGCCGTCCTTCGGTCAGCGTGCCGGTCTTGTCGAAGGCCACCACCTGCACCGCATGGGCGGTCTCCAGCGCCTGCGCGTCCTTGATGAGGATGCCGTGGCGTGCGGCCACGCCCGTGCCGGCCATGATGGCCGCGGGTGTCGCCAGGCCAAGGGCACAGGGGCAGGCGATGACCAGCACCGACACCGCGTGGATGATGGCCTGCTCCCAGTCACCCGCCGTCAGCCCCCAGGCCAGCAGCGTGACGGCGGCAATGCCCAGCACCACCGGCACAAACACCTCGCTGACACGGTCGACCAGGCGCTGAATGGGCGCCTTTTCGGCCTGCGCCGTCTCCACCCAGTGCACGATCCTGGCCAGCGTGCTCTCGGCACCGACGGCCTGCGCCCTGACCACCAGGCGCCCGTTGCCATTCAGCGCGCCACCCGTCACCTTGGAGCCCACGGCCTTGGCCACGGGCAGGCTCTCGCCGGTGATCAGGCTTTCGTCGGCCTCGCCCTCACCCTCGATGACCATCCCGTCGGCGGCAAAGCGTTCACCCGGCAGCACGATGAGTTCGTCACCGACCCGAACCTCCTCCACCCGGCGCTGCTGCTCCTGCCAGCCGCCCCCTGGCACGGGCACACGCACACGGGCGCGTTCAGGGCGCAGGGCCTGCAGGGCGCGGATGGCCTCGCCCGTCTGCCGCCGCGCGCGGGCCTCCAGCCACTTGCCCAGCAGCACCAGCGTGATGACCACCGCTGACGCCTCCACGTAGAGGTGCGGCTCATGGGCCGCACCGCCATGGTCCATGCCCGCATGGCGCCACAGCAGGTAGGCGCTCAGGCCGTAGGCCGCCGAGGTGCCCATGGCCACCAGCAGGTCCATGTTGCCGGCACCCGCTCGCAAGGCGTTCCAGCCCCCGCGGTAGAAGCGTGCACCCAGCCAGAACTGCACCGGCGCCGCCAGCAGCAGCTGCCAGACACCGGGCAGCGCCCAGGTGATGCCCAGCGGCATCAGCAGCATCGGCAAGACCAGCGGCAGGCTCAGGGCAGCGGCCAGGGCGATGCGCCAGCGTTCGTCCAGCCAGGGGGGTGGCACCGGCGGGGCGGCCGGTGGCCGCCCTTCAAAGCCGGCCTTTTCCAGTGCGGCCAGCAGCTGGGGCAGCTGTGCCGGTGGCGTCATCACGATGTGCGCCTGTTCGTTGGCCAGGTTCACCGACACCGACTGCACCCCGGGCACCGCCTTCAGCGCCCGCTCCACCCGGGCCACGCACGAGGCACAGCTCATCCCGACGATGGGCAACTGGAGTTCGGCAGGGGTGGGCATGGTGAATGGGCTTCCAACGGACGGGTTGCAGCTGGCGCCGGGCACCCGGCGCTCGCCATCACCGTCACAGGCCGATGGTAAGGTGAGCGCCTGCTGGACACCGTGGCACAGCGCACCCCACCATGACCCTCTCTGCCGAACCGCCACAGGAAAGCTCGCCGACCCTGCCAACAGCACCGCCTTGGCCGAGCTTCACGCAGGCCCTGGCCTTCTGGCTGAAGCTCGGTTTCATCAGCTTTGGTGGGCCGGCCGCGCAGATCGCGATCATGCACGCCGAGCTGGTCGAGCGCCGGCGCTGGATCAGCGAACAGCGTTTCCTGCACGCCTTGAACTACTGCATGGTGCTGCCCGGCCCTGAAGCCCAGCAACTGGCCACCTACCTGGGCTGGCTGATGCACCGCAGCTGGGGCGGCGTCGCAGCAGGTGCGCTGTTTGTGCTGCCCTCTCTGGCCATCCTCATTACCTTGTCATGGGTGTACCTGCGCTTCGGTGAGCACACCTGGCTGGCAGGCCTGTTCTACGGGCTGAAACCGGCCGTGGTGGCACTGGTCCTGCATGCAGCGCTGCGCCTGGGCAGCAAGACGCTGCACCATCCGCTGCTGTGGGGCATTGCCGGTGCGGCCTTCCTGGCCATCACGCTGCTGGACGCGCCCTTTCCGGCCATCCTGGCCGTGGCAGCCCTCGTGGGCGCCTGGGGCGCGCGCCATGCGCCCGACTGGTTCAGCCTGCAGGGCGCGGCAGCGGCCCACGTAAAGGCGGGCCGCCAGCCGGCACCCGCAGTGATCGACGACCACACACCCGTGCCTGCCCACGCCCGCTTCACGCGACGGCGGCTGATGCAGGTGTTGGCCGTGGGCCTGGCGCTGTGGGCCCTGCCCATGGGGGCCCTGTGGCTGCTGGTTGGTTGGCAGGCCACCTTGACCCAGATGGGCTGGTTCTTCACCAAGGCCGCGCTGCTGACCTTTGGCGGCGCCTACGCCGTGCTGCCCTATGTCTACCAGGGGGCGGTGGAGCATTACCAATGGCTGAGCACCGCGCAGATGA